>RDXM01000099.1 GCA_004292595.1 Candidatus Kapaibacterium sp.
AATCCCGACGGACAACGCTACGGCTTTTTGATTGCGGGCGAAGCCTTCCAAAGCGCACGAAACGGTGGACAAGGCACAGAAAGCAGCACCGAAGCGGCATTGGAGGAAAACGGCGTAGAGACCGCATCACTACTGCGTTCTTATCCGAACCCAGCCACGGAGACAGTTTCGGTGGAAATGCCAGCGAGCTTGAAAGCGCGTCGGTACTCGGTTGTCAATACGTTGGGTGAGGAAGTGTTAAGCGGCACAGTACAAGGCGATGAAGCACTGACGCTAGATGTACGGCGTTTGGTCAAGGGCTTGTACACGGTGCGCGTGGTGGGTGCGTCGCGTGTGCGGGCAGCGCAGGTGATTGTTCGGTAAATGTTTGAGATAATTGTGCGTAGGGGTATGCACAAACAGTACAGGGGAGTACGTCATTCATACAAACCAACCGCCTTGAAAGCAGCAGAAATGCTTGGTTTCAAGGCGGTTTTATTTTTGCTTGGCAGACTGTTTGGTGTATGTTTTCCTAGCGCAACGCCTGTTCTAATGCGGTTTTTGCGTCGGTTTTATCGTCGCGGTATTTCACGATGATGGGCGCGTACACGCTGAGTCCATGCTGCTTGCCGAAGTCTGTTTCAAGGGGACGCGAACCACTCACTAACACTGCTCCTTCGGGAATCTCCAAGGGCGCATTGGGGCTTGCTTGCAGCACACGTTCCTTCACGGCATCATAGACTTTTGTCGAAGCATTCAAAATCACGCCAGAGCTAAGAACCGAGCGGCTTTTCACAATCACGCCTTCGTAAATGCCGCAATTTCCGCCTATAAAAACATCATCTTCGACAATCACCGGACGCGCACCGGCTGGCTCCAGCACACCGCCAATTTGTGCGGCTGCCGAGAGATGAACGCGCTTGCCGATTTGCGCACACGTTCCGACAAGCGCGTGGGAATCCACCATTGTTCCCTCGTCCACATATGCGCCGATGTTGATGTACATGGGCGGCATACAAATCACGCCCTTCGCCACAAACGCGCCCGAGCGAATAGACGAGCCGCCCGGAACCACGCGCACACCGCTTTCGAGCGACATTTGCTTCATGGGAATGGTGTGTTTGTCGAAAAAGCGGAACGTGCCAGTGGACATATCCGCGACTTTGCCGTACTTGAAGCAGAGCAAAATGCCCTTTTTTACCCATGTATTTGCACGCCAGATGCCATGCAAATCCTGCTCGGCAGCGCGGACTTTTCCTGCGTTCAATAATTGGAGTAATTCGCTGACAACAGGCATAATTTCTTGCTCTGAGGGTGCTGCCTCGGCACTGAGCAACTCAATTTGTTCTTGAAGGGTCATAATGTATTTTTGCAAAAGGAGTTCACAAAATAGCGCGAAAGATGGAATAATCGTAAAAATTACATGCTTGACGAGAAATTTGACAAGAAAATAATATAGCGGTTTTTTGTGCGGCAGCCAATGTTTTTTTGCTGCGCTTCTTCGCGCTCCAACAGAGCAAATGCCCTTCTCTTGCTGCCTCCAAGCGTGTTCTTTTTTCGTTGGACAGGATGCGAGAAAAGCGCATATTTGCTGTTTACGAATTTTCACTCCTCAAGATACATCGTAACTGGTCAGGAAGTACGTTTTCCCAGAAAAGCGACAAGATTTTTTACGACAATTTTTGACGACAACCCCGCTTCACACTTCATGGCACGACGCACCTTACAACGTACCCAACGCAGCATCCCGCCTCGCTTTCGGGGCAATGCACACGCTCCTGCACACGCTCATCCGTCGCATCCACACCCCGACGACCATGACCATGGGCAAAACCCGCGCCGCGCCAATCCACGCGCCTTCCAGCCGCCTCGCGGAGAGCAGTATGCGCAGCACGACGCACCACGCTTCGGTCCGCCACCACCACGAGGCGCATCACAGCGAGGAACATCACAGCGAGGAACATCACAACGGGGAACGCCACCACGCTCTGCGGCGCGTCCTAGCGGCAGTGGCTCAAGTGCGCCCGCGTCGCAGTCCAACGCGCCGAGAAATGCTCCATCGCTCCACCCAAGCACATCCGCATCAAGCTCCGCATCAAACAAAATTGCGGCGAAAAAGCCTACTGCCAAGAAAACAAGTACTGGCAGAATTGCGCCACCTGCTCCTCCGCGAGAACCGAGCGTTTATGAGCTTTTTGCGGTACAGGAAAATCAGCGTTTATATGTGAATGATGTGCCAAGCAATTCTTTCCACGATAGCATTGATGAGTTTTCTACGGAAAAGTACTACGAACAAGCCTTAGCGCAGCATATCGGCATCGCTAGTCCGAATGCGTTGGCGTTGCCGTTTGTGTACCTTCCTAATGTTGAAGAAGTAACCGAAGAGGATGCTGCCGATGCCGAGCAAGCAGAGTCGCAGACAAGTGCGCCCGAAAGACCCAGTATTGGTGAGCCTTTGCGCCGCATGAGCCAAGTTTTTCGTGCGGAAGAATCGCCCGAAAACCGCAGTCCGTTTGGTGATATTATTACCAGCGTTGAAGAAATTATGCGTGCGAAAAATGGCGGACGCTATATGCCACCGCCCAGAGAGCGCGTCCTTACTGATGCCGACCGCGAACAAGCTCACAAACACTACGCACAACGTGTGGTGCTGCATCCAGCGACAACCGTGCGCTACTTTGTGCCGCCGAATCCGAACTTTTCCCACAACGACCGCCGGCGTGGGCGCAATAAGTCTGCGACGGAATTTCCCGCCGCCATTCCCAAAGAAGGCATTTTCGACGCGCTGCCCGTAGAAACACAGGTTTTCTATGACAAAGTGCAGTCGTACCTCAGCAACAATGCGCTTTTGGCGCGTGGCTCGACGATTATTGTGGCAGTGAGTGGTGGCGTGGATTCCGTTACGCTTTTGGATATGCTCGTCAAGCTCCAGAAGACGCATAAATACAAGATTATCGTGCTGCATTTCAATCACCGTTTGCGTGGCAGTGAATCCGAAACGGATGAATATTTTGTCCGCGAAACGGCAAAACGTTACGGGTTGCCCTGCTACGTGGCGGCAGCGGACATCGGCTTGGTTTCTCGGCGCGAGCATCTTTCGCAAGAACACGCCGCACGGGAATTACGCTACAACGCAATGGAGTTTCTCTCGCGCAAACTGAGTGCTGACGCGGTCTGCACGGCACACACGCAGAATGATTCCGTCGAAACACTCTTGCTGAATTTGCTGCGCGGCTCAGGACTGGCGGGGCTTTCGGGCATTCCGAGCGAGCGGGCGTTTGGCGGACAAGGAAAAGTGATTCGCCCACTGTTGAACATGAAAAAAGCAGATTTGATGCGCTATGCAGAGCTGCGTACTCTTTCGTGGCGCGAGGATTCGTCTAATACCTTAACGCAGTTTACGCGGAATAAAATTCGGCATACCTTGCTGCCGCAGTTGGAAAGCGAGTATTCATCAGGTATTGTGGATGTTTTAGCTCGCACAGCGCATATTCTTTCTGGCGCGGACGACCTCGTGAGGGAAACTGTTGAGCGACTTTTTCCGTATGTTCTTGTGCAGGACGACACGCAGCCCTACATCGCGCTTCGCATCTCGGCTTTGCGCTTGCATTCGCCCTTTTTGCAGAGCGAGCTTCTTCGTCGCGCCGTGCAGAAGCGTTTTCATCTTGCCTTGCCGTTCGATGCCGTTGAGCGTCTGTTCGCCTTGTGCAATGCCGAAACGGGCGCGAAAGCTGACCTCACACGGAATTACTTCGCCGTGCGCGACCGCGATTTGCTCATGATTTCCGAACGCATTCCCGTTACCGATTTGAATGCGCGGGTGGAGAAAAACAGTCAGTACGATTTTGGTGGGTGGCGCATTTTTCTTGATGAAATTGACCGAAAAAATGTGAAATTTACTTCCGACCCCGCCGTAGAGTTCTTCGACAGCGAGCGGCTTCCCTACCGCATGACGCTCCGCAAATGGCAAGCCGGCGACGTGTTCACGCCATTGGGGATGAAAGGCACGATGAAAGTGAGCGATTTCCTCACCAATTCCAAAATCTCCTTTTTCAATCGTCAGCACATTCTCGCGCTGACCGCGATGCAGGAAGATGGCGAGAAACTCGTGTGGCTCTGCGGTCTGCGCTTGAATGAGGAATTTAAGGTGCAGCCCACAACGCGGCGCGTGTTGCGTGTGGAATTCCGCCGCCCGAAATTGCCCACTCCGCGCATTGTCGAAGCGGAAGATGAGGAATAATGCGGTTTGTAGAAGATGTTGTTTTGGATTTTCTCATTTTTTAAGGATGCGCCATGATTCATGTAAGCGATTTATCCGAACCCTACGACCCGATTGCAGCACAGATTGATGATTTGTTCAATAGTCCTGCGCCGTCGGATATGAAACTTGTCCCCATCAGCGATGAAGAAGTGAAAACGCTGATGACGCTTTCCCCCGCAGAGCAGAAAACCATGATGCAAAAGATTTATGCACAAGGAATTAAAAGTGAAGGACAGGCACAATGAATAATTCTGTGCGTGAAATATTGATGATTGTCAACGGTTTCTCTAAAGAAGGAATTATCCTTGTTTTTGGTGTCAATGCGCTTGATTCCATCCAAGAAATTGCGAACGATTATTCGGTCATGTTTGTAATGATGATTATCGTAAAAGCATACAAATTTTTACGTGATGAACGCAGATTCGACGATGTTTATGTAGCTGATTATGAAGGATTTACAATTACGTGCAGTTTATACAAGAATCGTATTTTTGAAATTACCTTTCTACGCTAACTTGTCGTTATTCCGTTCATCTACAACAAGATTTTCAAAGGAAATATAATGACCGAACACATTCAATTACACGATAAACGCTTCAAAAAATTTATCAGCAAAGAAGAAATTGATGCAGTAAACAAGCGGCTTGGCGAGCAAATGACAAACGATTACAATGGAAACGAGGTTGTCTTCGTCATAGTGCTTAAAGGCAGTGTCCTTTTTGCGACGGATGTCATTCGCCATGTGCATTTGAACTGCACACTAGAGTTTCTTCGTGCCGAAAGCTACGGCGCGGAAATGCACTCTTCTGGCAAGGTAAAAGTAGCGCACTATACGGGCGTTGATATTCGCGGCAAACACGTGATTGTCTTGGAAGATATTGTCGATACGGGCTTAACGATTAAGGAAATCCTCGCGCACTTAGAAACGATGCAGCCCGCCTCGCTCAAAATCGCAACACTATTTTTGAAGCCCGAAGTCTGCAAAGGGACGGTCGAAACGCACTACGTTGGTTTTGAAATTTCCCCCTTGTTTATCGTTGGCTATGGCTTGGATTACAACGAAATCGGACGTAATCTCGCCGATGTGTATGTTTTGGACAATGAGTGAAAGAAAGGATGAAATCTGAGGGATGAAGTTTGAAGGCTTTGAGACCTCATTCTCCATTCTTCTACCTTTCAGCCCTCATATTTCATCCTTCATCCCTTGACTTTAATTTATTACTCTCGTTTTTTATTTCACACCCCAGAGCAATTCTGTCTTGAACACAAGATGTGATGCGCTTTGTAGCGTGTCTCCAAAGGAGAAACAAATGGCGGCAGACGAACGCAAAAACAATAACAACACCGACCCGAAGAAGCCTTCGCGCCAGCAAAATCGCCCCAAGAACAACATGGGCGGTTTTCGCAATGGGAATAATGGCGATGAATCTGGCGCAGGAAAAGTAATGCGCACGGCGATGATTTGGCTTTTTATTTTCGGCTTTGTCGTAGTGATGTATATGCTCGTGAGCAACGGGCAACAGTCCGAAATTGGTGTTTCCTACACCGAATACAAGCAGTTTTTGGAAGCAGGAAAAATCGAATCGGCGGTGATTAAAAAATCGCAGTTGAACGATTTTGTGTTTCATGGAACATTGCGCGAAAAAATCAGCATTTTGAAAAACAATAACCAAGTGGAAGTACAGAAATTCTTCACGCGCTTGGGTGTGTTGGATTCCGACACCGAAAAAGCATGGGCAGAAAAGAACATCACGTGGCGATACGAAGAAGGCGACAGCCAATGGATGAGTTGGGTGATTTCCCTGCTTCCTTGGGCAGTGCTGATTGGCGTGTATTTCTTCGTCATGCGACGAATGCAAGGCGGCGGCGGACCAGGCGGAACACGCGGTATTTTCTCGTTCGGACGCTCTCGCGCTCGGCTTGTTAATGAAAATGCAAAGAAAGTTACCTTCGATGACGTAGCTGGCGCAGACGAAGCAAAATATGAATTGGAAGAAATTATTGAATTCCTCCGCGACCCGCAGAAATTCGAGCGTTTGGGCGGTAAAATCCCGCACGGCGTTCTCATGCTCGGACCTCCAGGCACAGGCAAAACCTTGCTTGCACGGGCAGTTGCAGGCGAAGCAGATGTGCCGTTCTTCAGCATTTCTGGCGCGGATTTCGTAGAAATGTTCGTCGGCGTTGGCGCGAGCCGCGTCCGTGATTTGTTCGAGCAAGCAAAGCGCAATGCGCCGTGTATCATTTTCATTGATGAGATTGATGCGGTTGGTCGTCATCGCGGTGCAGGCTTGGGCGGCGGACACGATGAGCGCGAACAAACCCTCAATCAGTTGCTTGTGGAAATGGACGGCTTCGAGCAAAATAGCGGCATCATCGTCATTGCAGCAACAAACCGCGCCGATGTGCTTGACCCCGCGCTTTTGCGTCCAGGACGCTTCGACCGCCAAGTGGTGGTGGACAGACCCGATGTACGCGGACGTGCAGGTATTTTGCGGGTTCACTCGCGCAATATTCCGCTCGCGCCCGATGTTGATTTGGAAATTATTGCTCGCGGTACGCCTGGCTTGTCTGGTGCGGACTTGGCAAATCTTCTGAACGAGGCTGCTCTCTACGCTGCTCGGCGCAGCAACGAAGTGGTAACCATGGACGACATCGAAAGCGCGAAAGATAAAGTGCTGATGGGCGTTGAGCGCAAAAGCATGGTCATTTCCGACAAAGAAAAAGAAGTAACCGCCTACCACGAAATGGGACACGCACTTGCTGGCAAGCTGCTTCCCTACAGCGACCCTGTACATAAAGTGACGATTATTCCGCGTGGTCGTGCGCTTGGCATTACCTCATATGTTCCGACCGAAGATGCACACACGTATTCGCGAGAATATCTCGAAACACGTCTTGTAACCTTGCTCGCAGGACGCGCGGCAGAACTCATTGTCTTTAATCAACTCACCACGGGCGCAGGCAACGACATTGAGCGAACAACGATGCTTGCCCGCAAAATGGTCTGCGAATGGGGCATGAGCGAGAAAGTTGGTCCGCTGAACTTTGCGAACAAAGATGAAGAGGTGTTTCTTGCCCGCGAAGTCTCGCACCCGCGCCAACACAGCGAGGAAACATCGCGCATGATTGACGAGGAAATTCGCCGCATTGTCACCGAATCCATGAAAAAAGCAGAAAATCTTTTGCGCGAAAACGTGGATATGCTGCACAAAACCTCGAAGATTCTGCTTGAACGCGAAACGCTGGATGCGGCAGAACTGGATATGATTATGCGTGGTGAAGAATTGCCGCCAGTGGCAGCGAAAATCACCTCGAAAGAGCATCCATCTTCACAAAATGGTGTAAATGCGAGCGAAACGCCGAGCGCGTAAGTTCTTTATTACAAATTGCTTGTAAAATCCATTTGTAAAACCTTGAAATTTTGAGCATATTTTAAGCACCTCAAGTATTCGCTCAAAACATTGATATTTCTTTTGATTTTTATGCTTTCTTCAGTATCACACATCGTTTTCCGCATGGAAATTATTCGTGAAAGCGGCGCAGCTTCGCCCTTTTACGGTGCTTTCTTTTTTTACGGTGTTACCTAATGCGGGACGGCGAGTGTGATATTTTTCGATAAAAATTTCTCAACGTCCCGCAATCAGACCGATTGCGGGACTTTTTTTTGGTGGTATTTTCTTTGTCAGGTTCTGAAAACAGGTAGTGGCACAGACATTCTTGTCTGTGTTCGTCGCCTGAAGACCGCACCAACACTCACAGACAAGAATGTCTGTGCCACTATTGAAAAGAGTTTGCTGTGATACTGAATAATCAAATTTTCCCAATGATGTTGCTTCAGAGACTATGCAATTTCCACTTCGCACCATCGACCTTTTTGCTGGAATAGGAGGTATTCGCTTGGGTTTCGAGCATTTTGGCTGTCGCAACGTCTTTACGTCCGAATGGGACGCGGACGCGCAAGCCACATACCACGCCAACTTTGGCGAAATGCCAGATGGCGACATCACTGCTGTCCAGCCCGAAGATATTCCAGCCCATGATATTTTGCTGGCAGGTTTCCCGTGTCAGCCGTTCAGCATTATTGGGAACATGGGCGGTTTTGCTGATACGCGCGGAACGCTGTTTTTCAATATCGAAGAGATTTTGCGCGTCAAACAGCCGTATTCTTTTTTGCTGGAAAATGTGAAACAACTACGCACCCACGACAACGGGCGCACCTTCCGCACGATTTTGGAGCATCTGCACGAGCTTGGCTACACGACGCATCATACCGTGCTGAACACGCTGGATTTCGGCTTGCCGCACAAGCGGGAGCGCACCTTCATTGTCGGGTTTCGAGAGAATATCGCCTTTTCTTTTCCGAAGCCGACAGGAGCGTACAAATCACTCACGGAAATCCTCGAAACAGGGGTAGATACAAAGCTCTATGCGTCGGAGATGATTGTCCAAAAACGCCGCGAGAAAATTAAACATGAGCCGTTTTTTCCTTCGGTTTGGCATGAAAACAAGGGCGGGAATATCTCCATCTTGCCCTTTTCATGCGCTTTGCGGGCGGGCGGTTCGTACAATTACTTGCTTGTGAACGGCGAGCGTCGTCCGTCGTCGCGGGAAATGTTGCGTTTGCAAGGTTTTCCTGATTCTTTCAAGATTGTTGTTGGATATAGTGCAATGCGGAAACTTACGGGCAATAGCGTGTCGGTGCCAGTGATTCAGGCGATTGCGGGCGAGATGATGCGAGCGTTGCGGGAACGGCACTTGGGAGTATAACAAAATATAAAATTTCAAGAATTTTCCCCACAACGTAGATATGACGGGCTTCGTGATGAGCTTTGGCAATAAACATTTTTGCTACAAAAGGAACATCAACCGCCCATTCTGAAATCATCTTCATCATGGCAATCATGGAAATCTGCGTTCAAAAAATCATGACATAACCAATTATTGACAAACAACACCCTTCTTTTCCTCCATTTTTCAGAGAGAGTTACATTTATGGCTACACATAAAATCGCCATTCAAGGCGTAGCGGGCGCGTTCCACGATATTGCGGCGCGTCGGTATTTTGGCACAGGCGGCAACACGGTTGAAATCATTGAATGCGAGACCTTTGCTGACGTGTGCGATGCAGTGATGAAGAACGAAGCCACCGAAGGCATGATGGCGATTGAAAACACGATTGCTGGCTCAATCCTGCCAAACTACGCGCTCTTGCAGGCGTACAACTTGTCCGTGATTGGCGAAACCTACGTGCGTATTCAGCACAATTTGCTTGCCTTGCCAGGGCAGAAAATTCAGGATATCCACACCGTGCAAGCGCACCCGATGGCACTGTTGCAATGCCGCGACTTTTTTCTCATGTACCCGCATATTCGCGTCGAAGAGGCGTTTGATACGGCGGGTATTGCGCGGAAAATTCGTCAGGAAAATATCAAAGGCGTGGCTGCGATTGCGGGCTATTTGGCGGCGGAATTGTATGAATTGGAAACGCTTGCAGAGAGCTTGGAATCGAACAAGCAGAATTTTACGCGCTTTCTGGCTATTTCTCGCGTGGCGAATCATCTTTCGCGCGAATTTGATAAAACCTCGCTCGGTTTTCGCGTTTCGCACACGTCGGGTTCGCTCTCGGACGCGCTGGCGAATTTCAAACGCAATCGCATCAACCTCACCAAAATCCAGTCTATTCCCGTGATTGGCGTTCCCTACGAATACACGATTCACGTGGATATGACATGGGAAGACGTTACCGACTTCGAGCAAGCAATCAAGGAATTCCGCCCCGACGCGCTGGAACTGCGTATTTTCGGCATTTACAAAGAAGGCGAGAAAAATATCGACCTCACAACCAAGCACCACATCACGGTTGGCGAAGATAATGCGGAAGAAGTTGTTGAGGCGAAAAAAGCGGAACCCAAAGTGATGATGGAAAAAGTACAGCCTTGGCACAAGTGGATTCAACCTGCGCCCACAACCAAGCAAGAATACTTGATGATTGCTGGTCCGTGCAGCGCGGAAACGGAAGAACAAGTGCTGGAAACAGCGCGGCGCATCAAGGCGACGGGCAAAGCAAGTGTCTATCGTGCGGGCGTGTGGAAGCCGCGCACACGAGCAGGCGGCTTCGAGGGGCATGGAATCAAGGCTCTGCCGTGGTTGCAGCGTGCGAAGGAAGAAACGGGCTTGCTGATGGGCGTGGAGGTAGCAACGGCGCAGCACGTGGAAGATTGTTTGAAATACGGCATTGATGTACTCTGGGTGGGGGCGCGGACGACGGGAAATCCTTTCTCGGTGCAGGAAATCGCAGATGCGGTGCGGGGTACAGGCGTTGGAATGATGGTGAAAAATCCGATTAGTCCCGACCTCGAACTCTGGATTGGTGCGCTGGAACGCCTCTATTTGGCGGGCATCAGCAATCTTGTGGCGATTCATCGCGGATTCTCGACGGGCGAAAAAACGGCGTATCGCAACAGTCCAAATTGGAGCTTGCCGATGCAGTTCCGAAGCCGCTTGCCGCATATTCCGCTTATCAACGACCCAAGCCACATCACGGGCAAACGTGCGCTTCTTTCGGAAGTGGCGCAAAAAGCACTTGATTTGGGCATGGATGGATTTATTATTGAATCCCACATTGACCCCGATGCCGCATGGACAGACGCTGCGCAGCAACTCACGCCCGAAGATTTGCGCGATATGCTGGACAATCTCGTGTGGCAACCCGCACGGCACAATCACGACGACGTGCAAAAACTCGACACGCTCCGTAGCTCCATAGACCGCTTAGATGCTGAGTTTGTTGATTTGTTGGCAGCACGGATGAATCTTGTGCGTGAAATCGGCGAGTACAAACGCCACAACAACATCGAAATCAACCAGCCCGCTCGCTGGCAAGATGTGATGCAAAAACGCCTCGCGCAAGGTGGGAAGCTGAAACTGCCCGATGGTTTTATTCAAGATATTTTCAATCGTATTCATACCGAATCGGTGAATACGCAGGCGAAGTAAGGCTTTGCAGGTATTGTAGGTGTAGTCCACTTTAGAAGTGGATTACACCTCACTCACCTGATTCACTTCATTTTTCATTTTTTACCATAAGCTATGGAAACCCTCGAAGCCACGCTCGACGCGCTCTACGCAAGCATTTCCTTCGCAAAAGGCACAACGCCGCGCCTTGATTTGCTGCGTTCTTTATTCCTCCCACAAGGTTTGCTGATTAACAACACCGCGCCTGAAACGCCCGTCGTTATGAGCGTGGAGGACTTTTGCGGTGTGGTGGATGCGGCATTGGCGAGTGGAAATTTGACCGAATTTCACGAGAAAGAAATTGCCCGCACAATGGAAGTGTTTGGCAATATTGCACACGTTTTTAGCACCTACGAAGCGAGATTTGATGAGGCTTCCACAGAGCCATTTAGTGTTGGAATTAACACAATTCAATTCATTCGCACAAATGGCGTGTGGCAAGTAAGCTCTATGGCATGGAACGACCAAACCGCGCAAATGCTCATTCCTCCGCAATATCTGTAAAACCTTTCTCCGCCCACACCAAAAAAACTCCTTGCAAAATCCTCGCTTTGTGCTGAACTTCGCAGGAGAGGTTTTGATGTAGTTTTTTCATTTATTTTCTGTTTTCTTATGAATATTTTTCGTACAACTCTTTGTGCATTCCTGTTCTGCGTGGCAAGTATTGATGCGGTGTTTGGGCAGGATGTTCCGACGTTGAGTGTTTCTGTTGTGGGTTCAAATGAGCCAAATGGTACTGCGAATGGTGCGCAGGCGATTCCACCAGCTACCCTTTTGCTTCGTGAGCGTCGGCATACTATGGCAGCAGCAGATAACGGTTTTCAATCCGGCTCTCTTCGGATTACGCGCTCTACAAGCGGCTCTCGTGCTGCTTTTATGGTTGCGTATTCGTTGGAGTATTTTGTTATCGCAAACACATCGGCGTTGTTTAGTACAAGTCGCTTATCTCCTAGGCAAGTTATTATGCGCTTGCCGAATGTTGGCACACAAACACTTCAGCTTCCAGCACCGCCTAATGTTACGCTCGTACCAGTGTTTACACCAGCTCTACCCACTCCAACCCCTGTTGTAATCAATGGTTTGCAAGGTGATTTATCGCCAATTTTGCGCGCCTCAACAACTACCCAGCTTCCACTCGCCGCCACAGAGCCCAATGCTTCTGGTACAATCGCATGGGCAAGTGTGGATAATGAGCGTGTAATGACTTTTACTGGTCGTTGGAGCGACCAAGCCTGGCCCCGCAATCCAGGTGTGCAAGGTCATCGCGTTGCGGTTCTTCGGCTTTTGCCTTCTCCAGCTTCGCCTCCAGCGTATCAAATTGCTCCAAATCAAGATTCGGCATTTGTTTATCTGCTCGACCCCGCGCTAGCATCGCCAGTAATTATCAATCCATTACCAGACGTTGCAATGCGCCGTCCACAAGCAGGTATGCCTTCCGAGCATTTTCTTGAGTTAGAGTCTCCTGCTTGGCGTGAAGATGGTATCCCAGGTTTCGTTTTTTACGATGACAATTATGACCCTTTGCGTTATACCATTACCTCATCTGACCCCGCAAGCGTCAGTGTGCGTCTTCTGCCGCTCAATCTTGATGGTGGTACGCAAAGTTCCGTACTTGCTCTCAGCGTCACACCACAGGCACAACTAAATGCACGAGTTCGGATAAGTATTAGTGCTTCGGATGGCACAAATATTGACCCTGCCATAGCTCGTTTTGCCCGCGATGAATTCATCGTCCACGTCCGCGATATGCTCCCAACAAGCGTCGCTGCCACACAAGCCCAGAACAACGAGATTCCCAGCATTGCCAGCAGCCCAAACCCTGTTACGGACAAATGCACGGTGAGCGCGATTGTCCCCGATGCGGGATTTTACCGTCTGCGCGTGAGCGATGTGTTGGGTAATCTCGTGTACACGACTTTTGTAGAAGGCAAGCGCGGGCAAGAACAAGCCCACCAGATAGATATGACGGGCTTTGCGGCAGGCACGTACTTTGTGGAAATCCACAATGGCAAAGCTGCTGGAACGACGAAAATTGTGAAGATGTAACAATGCTCTCTAAAATCAATGCAAAAGCCCACCAAGCAAGATTTGGCGGGCTTTTGTGCGTTTTGAAATCATTGTACCGCAGAAAAATTTGCGCAGAACTTTCCCGCAAATTCGTAAATTGAGACCACTTGAACGCAAGACACTTGAACGCAAGCCACGCACCGTTCCATGATTTCCTTCCATAATGTCATCTCATCAGACCTTCGCACCATCACTCAATACCTCCAAACGCGAGACACCACGACCCTTGCGCATTGTCCACCTTGCCACGACCGACGTGGGCGGTGGTGCGGCGATTGCGTCCTATCGCTTGCATCAAGGATTGGTGCGGCTTGGCGTGGATTCCGAGATGATAGTGGCGCAAAAGCTCACCGACGACTCGCGTGTGCACGGTCCGAAAACACTCATGGAAAAATTGATGCCGCGTCTGGCGCATCATATTGACCAAATGCCGCGCCGTTTCTTGCAGACAGCCAATCAGTCCTTGCTCTCACCAGCGTGGATTGGCAGCAATGCCCTGAAACGCGCACGTGCCTTGAAGCCTGACGTTATCAACCTTCACTGGATTTCAAATGGTTTTTTGCGTCCCGAAGCATTGTCAGCATTTACCACAGCCCAGCAAACACCACTCGTCTGGACGCTGCACGATATGTGGGCATTCTGCGGCGCGGAACACTACACCGAAGGCGATACGCGCTACGTAAGCGGCTACACCGCACAAAATCGTCCACAGGGCGAAAGGGGCTTCGACCTCAATCGCTGGGCGTGGAAGCGGAAAATGCGCGTCTTTCCTCGCTTGCAGCAGTTTCGCGTTGTGAGCGATAGCCGTTGGCTGGGAGAATGCGCTGCGCAAAGCCAGCTTTTCCGTGAACACCGCGTCCTTCCTATCAACTACGGCTTAGATACCGATATTTTTAAGCCCATTCCGAAAGACGTAGCGCGTCAGATTTTGAATCTTCCCCGCGATAAAAAAATTGTCCTCTTTGGTGCTATCAATGCCTCTGGCGACAAGCGCAAGGGCATTGACCTCCTCGCAAACGCGCTCCATTCCTACTTTCTGAACACCGAACTGCGTGGAAATCTTGATGTAGAATGCGTCGTTTTTGGCGCGTCGCAGCCACCGAAAAGTGATGCCATCTCACCGTTAGAGTTTGGCTTTCCCATGCGCTTTTGCGGCTCTCTGACGGACAATATCGCCCTTGCGGTGCTGTATTCCGCCGCCGATGTGATGATTGTTCCCTCTCGCGAGGAAGCGTTTGGGCAAACGGCTCTGGAAGCCTTGTCGTGCGGTACTCCGGTGGTTGCCTTTCGTGTTGGCGGCTTGCCCGATATGATTCAGCACCAGCACAACGGCTATCTCGCAGAACCCTTCGACGTTCACGATATGGCGCGGGGCATCCACTCTATTCTCAGCAATGATGCGGCTTGGCAAACGCTTTCCCACAATGCCCGCCAAAGCGTACTCGGCGGCTTTACGCTCGAACATCAGGCGCGACGCTATCTGGAAGTGTACGAGGAATTGCTGGCTGTGCGTACCTAACCATGCCGAAAGGGACGCAGATGAAGATGATTGGATTGATAAAGATGATAGCACGAAAGTGCATCCACTCCTGATATTTTCTGCTCTTTCATCATCTTCATCCATTCAATCATCTTCATCTGCGTCCAAAAAAATCTTTGACCAGTTACAAAAACTAAAAACTCCTCAACAATGTTCACGCTCGAAGCCAACGACCCACACTCAAACGCCCGTGCAGGGCGCATTAAAACTGACCACGGCGAGATTTGTACGCCAATTTTCATGCCCGTCGGGACGCAAGGAACCGTGAAGGCAATCGAGCAACGCGAACTTGTAGAAATGGGTGCGCAAATCATTCTCGGCAACACCTATCACCTGTATTTGCGCCCTTCGGAAGAAGTTTTATCGCGCATGGGCGGCTTGCACACATTTATGAATTGGACAAAGCCGATTCTCACCGATAGTGGCGGCTTTCAAGTATTTTCGCTGAAGGAATTGATGAAATTGAGCGAGGACGGAGCCGCATTTTCCTCGCATATTGACGGCTCGAAGCACTTTTTTTCGCCCGAGCGCGTGATGGACATTCAACGTTGCATCGGCTCGGATATTATGATGCTGCTGGACGAATGCACGTCCTTTCCCGCCACGCACGACGAAGCAAAGCGGTCAATGGAGCGGTCAATGCGCTGGGCAAAACGCTGTAAAACGGCGGTGGAAAATAGCGATGCTCGCTACGGAGCGCGTCAATTTGCCTTCGGCATTGGGCAGGGCAGCGTCTTCAAGGATTTACGCGCCGAGTCCATTGCCGCGCTCACCGATATTGGCTTCGATGGCTATGCTATCGGCGGTTTGGCGGTCGGCGAGCAAGCGGACATCATGTACGATATTGTTGAGCATTCTACTGGACTCCTTCCAAAGGCGCAAGCCCGCTATCTCATGGGCGTTGGAACGCCACAGAATATCTTGGAATGTATTGAGCGCGGCGTGGATATGTTCGATTGTGTGATGCCAACCCGCAACGCCCGCAATGCCCAGCTTTTCACGACCAAAGGGCGCATCAATCTTCGCAATGCAAAACACCGATTCGATGAAACCCCGATAGATACTGGCTTGGAGAACTATGCGAGCAATAATTTTTCCCGCGCCTATTTGCGGCATTTGTTCATGGCGGATGAGATTTTGGCTCTCCAACTGGCTTCGCAGCACAATATCGCCTTCTACCTCTGGCTCACTCGCACCGCCCGCGAACATATTTTTGCAGGAACATTCACGACGTGGAAGCGGGAATTTTTGGCAGAATTTACGGCTGGTGCTGCACAAGAGAAAGCCCTACACGCCTGATTATTCCTTGCTTTTCTCTTGTATTTTGTAACTATTTTCCTTCTCACGTGTTTTTCCTTTCTTTGAAGGCTGGCATATTTTTTGCCGCAAAACATTCCTCGTTCACATCTTCTCTCGCAAATGCAGGGTTGCAGACCCACTTATTTTTCACGGAGTTTTTTCTATGCACAACGTTTTCTTTTCTCGTGTTTCCATGAGAATATTTATGCTCAAAGCCGCATTAATACTGGGCTTTGGCGTAAACATACCTATTTTCGCGCAAACACTGACTCCCGTCATACCGCTTCCGCCCGTGCGCATTGACGCGGTACGATTTCTCTCTACGCCAGTAATGACAACGCTTGCAGGCAGCCCGTACCGCTACCAAGTACGGACTTCCACCGCAACGGCGGGTGTGCCGGTTGTCTATCGTTTAACCACCGCGCCGCAAGGCATGACGATTGATTCTACAAGCGGTCTTGTTTCATGGACACCTTCCAGCGCAGCAACGGTGCGGGTTGGCATTCGTGCTGCTTACGCAACAAATGCAAGTGTGAATCAAACACAAAATTACGGATTGACGGTATTGCCGCAGTCCGCCGGGCAAGCAATGGTGCGCTTTACAAGCACTGCCCCGGCAAACGCAAACGTTGGTACGCCGTACACCTACCTTGTGCGAGCGTTCTACGGCGTAGATACACGCCTTGCACCCGAAACACGCCCAGTATCTGCAATGCGCTACGCGCTGTTGAACGCGCCGCAAGGAATGGTGCTGGATGCAAGCTCAGGAACGATTCGCTGGATTCCCACGACCGTAGGAACGGTGCGCTTTAGCGTTCAAGCCATTGCCACAACGCTTGCGAGTGCAACGGCAACGCAAGAGGTGGAAATTCGCGTCAGCCAAGTAATGCCGCAATTTTTCTCGCAGCCCGCGCGTGAAGCATTTGTGGGGCAAGAGTACGTCTATCGCGCCATTGCGAGCTTGCCCGTTATTCAAGCCCGTCCCGCAACAACAACCAGCTCTGGAGGTAGCGCAAATACTGACCTCGCACGACTTCTCCCCGCAATTTTCCCTGGCACAACCCGCATGAACTACGCGCTCGTCACCGCGCCGCAAGGCATGATGATTGAGGCAACAAGCGGCATTGTGCGCTGGACGCCAAGCGCGACCGCCGCTTCGGTGAGCGTGAGCATCCGTGCGACGGTGGTGGGAAATACCACACAAACTGTTATGCAAAATTTCACGCTGACAGCGCGTTTTCCAGCAGTGAATTTTATCACGCAAGCCCCGAACCAAGCCGCTCTTGGGCAAAATTACGTGTATGAGCCGATTGCCGTTGTGAGCGGTTTTCCGAGTGCTTTGCCGATTGCTACGCTGCCAGTATTGCCCACAAGCGGCTCTATGACTGCGCCGCGAGACCTTGTCAATATCATTTCTTCCCTTCGTCCGCGCTCGACCGCAGGCTTGGTCTTTAGCCTTGTTGCCGCGCCGCAGGGCATGACGATCCAATCTACCAACGGCGTTATTCGCTGGACAGCAAGCAGCATTGGCACCTTCAACGTCAGTATTCGTGCGACAATGGCGACGAATGCGCAAATTACGGGTGTACAAAATTTTGCTATCCGCGTCAATCAGCCAGAAGCACGTTTTATTACGCAACCTGGCAGTGCGTTTGTCAATATTGGCGAGACATTCATGTATCGCGCACAGGCGCAAATCCCTGGCATGACGACTGCAACGCTCCGTTACAGCTTAGAAACTGCTCCGCAAGGCATGACGATTGATTCTGTGAGCGGTGCAATTCGCCACACGCCGCAGTTTGCGGGCGAGTTTCCCGTTACCGTTGTGGCGCGTGTGGCAGGGCAAGCCTCTGTGATTGCGCGTCAAAACTTCACGTTGTACGCTCGTCCAGCAGTCTGCGCCGTTCTTCGCGGCGAGGTGAAATATGCAAACACCACCGCGACCGTGCAGCAAGCAACGGTGCGGGCTGTGGCAAATGGCACCTCGGCAAACGTGCGAAGCGGCGGACAGCTTGTTTATACCGCAACGGTACGCAATGGGCAATTTACGATTCCCGTTGCGAGCGGCGAATACACGCTTGCCGTTACGGGCAATGATTTCAACGAAGTGTGGTGGTCGAATGGTGTCGCGCCCGCAAGTGCAATGGCATCAGCAACACCAGTAACGGTGCGCTGTGGAGACTCACTTACCCGCACACTCAGTGTCACGCGCCGCGCTCCAGCAAAATTCTTTACTTTGTCGGGTAGAGTTATCCGCGCCGCGAATGGTGCTGCCGCGCAAGCAACTATCGAGGTTTTGGGCGATGCGCCGCCAGAAATTGCCCGCGAAACGCAACGCCGCACCGTGCGCACCGACACGCAAGGCAATTACCGCATTGCGCTGGATGACCGTTTTACCTACATTCTCCGCGCTTTGCCAGACAATGCGAATGCTTCGATTGCGCTTCCTGGCACGGTTTCAAGCACTACAGAGCTTTTGCCGCAATACTTCACCGGAAGTTCAGGCGGGAGCTTGAACATTGGCGATGCGCGTAAAATCACGCTGACAGCCGACATTGCGAATATCAACTTTATGTTGAACAATCGCCCTGTCTATGCAAATTCGCTCTCTGGCACCCTGCGCAGCGCGTCAGGACAGGCGATTGCAGGGCGCGTGGTTGCCTTTATGACCGCCACAACTGCGAATACGCCGCAGTACGCTTCGATTGATGTTCGCACGGAAATCATTAGCAGCGCAGGAACGTTCTCGGTGAGCAATCTCACGCCCGGCGAATACGTGATTCAAGCTCTTCCCAACGATGCACGAACCTTCTCGGCGGCGTATTACCGCGACGGCACAAATGCAACAACGCTCTGGCGGTCTGCAACACGCCTCACCGTGAGCGCGACGAGCAATCTCCGCGTGGCGATTGTCTTACCAAGCCGCACAAGCGAAACCAAAGCAACGACGAGCCTTGCCGCAAGCGATGAAAACAGCGTGGAAATAAGCAATGATGCTTCTTCTGCGGCACTTCAAACAGCAACAGGTGTGCGCAATCAAACGCCGAGCGCACAAATGCTGCTTGTCGCGCCAAACCCCGCATCAAACCTTGTTTCGGTGAGCTTGCCTACTTTTGCAAGCGAAGCACGTTTGGAACTCTTCTCGCTGCGCGGCGAAGAGCTTTTCCGCGCCACACTCACGCCGCGCAGCACCCCAAGCAGCTTCCCGCTTGATGTGAGCGCAGTGCCGACAGGAATGTACCTGCTGCGTCTCTCTGGCGCAGATGTTCGCATGAGCGCACAAGTGCTGGTGCAACGGTAAGAGAAGGATGAAATGTGAGGTGCGAGGGCTGAAATGTTTTCCTTCGTATCATATTCGCAAAAAGAAAAAGCCCACAAGCCTGATTGAACAAGGCTTGTGGGCTTTTTACGTTTTCAATGCTTTCGGCTTTTTTACCGCTTATTTTTTCACAATCGTCATTTCAACTTTTTCCACAGGGCTAGACATTGCGCCATCGCCACCTTGTTCGCACGGAATGCGGACGATTTGGTCAACAATTTCCATCCCGCTTACAACGCGCCCGAAAATAGAGTATTGTCCGTCCAAACTCGGTGCTGCTGCGTGGCAAATGAAGAACTGCGATGTTGCACTGTTCGGGTCGGACGTACGAGCAGCAGAGAGGATGCCAGGTTCGTGGCGCATGGTCGGGCTAAATTCTGCGGGGACTTTCGCTTGTCCAGGTTCGCCTGTTCCCCAAAACATTTTGGGTTTGCCGCTTGTGGGGCGAGAGTTCGGGTCACCGCCTTGAATCATGAAGCCTGGAATAACGCGGTGGAATGCGGTTCCGTCGTAGAATTTAATGCTGACAAGGCTATCAAAATTTGCTGCGTGTTTTGGCGCGAGGTCTTTGTACAATTCAATAGTAATGCTGCCAAGCGGCTTGCCACCGTGCGTAATGCTCATCAGATATTGCGGGCGATTGGGGTTGGGTGCTTCCATTTTTGGTGTTTCTTTTGAGGATTTTGAAGATTTACTCGACTTTGATTTTGTTGATTGTGCAAAAAGCTCTGTACCGAACAATGCCAGAGACAACGCGAGAGCAACCATGGGCAAGAAGCCCGTTGCAAGACGCATAAATACTCGTGGTGTGTGCATGAAGTGTCCTTTCGGAAAGTGAAAAAAGAGAGAATAGAATAAAAAATAACCATAGCTGATTAGGTCGTGATTTTTTGGACGCAGATGAAGATGATTTGATTGATGAAGATGATACGTGAACGTTTGATGTGTTCTGCTCTTTCATCATTTTCATCCATGCAATCATCTTCATCTGCGTCCCACTTGATTGTTGAGACTTGAGCAGTTACAAATAACCATCGTTTACATCAAAAATTATCAATCAAGTCAATCGGCGGGCGTGGCGGCTCGTTGTCGGGCGGATGCTGCTGTAATTGCGCGAGAAATTCCTCATCCACGTTGCGTGGCTCGTTGGGGTCGTAGAGCATACCCGTGCAAAGGCACATTTTACGCTGTGTGCGCGAGAGAATATCGTAATTGGGACATGAAGAACAGCCATTCCAAAACGTATCGTCGTCGGTGATTTCGGAGAAGGGAACAGGCACGTAGCCAAGTTCGGTGTTAATTTTCATCACGGCATGGCTGGTGGTGATGCCGAAAATTTTTGCATCGGGGAAAAGTTCGCGGGAAAGCTCAAAGACGCGGCGTTTGAGACGTGTTGCCAAGCCATATTTGCGAAACTCTGGTGCAACAATCAAACCAGAATTGGCAACGAATTTTTTGCCGCTCCATGTTTCGATGTAGCAAAATCCCGCAAAGCGTCCGTCGGTGCTGAGTGCGATAACTGCTTTGCCGTCGCGCATTTTTTGTTCGATGTATTCTGGCTTGCGCTTGGCAATACCCGTACCGCGCACCTTTGCGGAGGATTCCATTTCCGCGCAGATTTCCGTCGCATATCTGCAATGCTCCTCGCGGGCGACATCAACAAAAAATTCAAGCGGCGCGGCTTGGATAATTGGTAAATTCGGTAATTCCACTATGCCCATTTCGTGCTAAAAAATTCAACAAAAAAATTGCTCTGTGCCTCAATTCTTAGAAACTCTTGGACAGAGCAAGGTTTAATGCGGTCTTTCTTCTGTTTTTTTATGTTATTTTGCCTACGGTGTTTCGTTCACAGTGTTTCGTGTACGGTGTTTTTTCTACTTTGTTTCTTCAATACGAATTTCCAATTCCCAGAGCCGTGCAAGCCAATCCATAAACTCCGTGTTCTCGCCCACAAGCGCATTGATAGAACTGGCTTCCAGTACCGTTCCGTAGATTGTTTCCCGTATTTCGGTTTCGGTAATGCTTTCCAGCAATGAGCGCAAGTCGTCGTCGCCATACTGACCGTCGAACTCGTCCAGCGCGTCAATGTAGCGTTCTTCGCCGACGGCTTCCATGAGCCAGCGCACAAATTCTTCTTCCTGCTCGTTCAAGAGCTTATCTGCCATCACGACACGTTCCATAATGCCAACAAGGGCGATAAGGTCGGAATGTTGTAGCTCTTTTAATTCCATATAGTTCGTGTTCTAAAATTTTCAAAAAAGATAGTCGAAAAGCCATATACCGAGCAAGATACAACTCGTTTTTGTTTAGCGCAACAATGTTTTTTGTGAAATACTGCGCGGTGAAGCAAGTTTATCAAAACATTACTTCGCACGGGCAATTTTCATTGCTTCTGGGAAAAGCTGGATTGCTTTTTCCAATTCCTTCTGCACCACGAACGATTCAACAAATTCTGGGCTTGTATTCCAAATGTACGTCGTTGCAAGTGCTTTCACGTAGCGGTCAATAATGGTCGTGTTTTTGAGATATTCTTCGTCTGCCCAGGTGAGTTTGCGCTCGCTTGCAATGCGCTTCAGCTCTTGCACGGCGGCATCATTCAGCGTGTACTTATGAAGGAATTGGTTAATATCTTTCGCATATTTTGTGCGAATGGTATTGCCCTCGCGCAAAATCAAATTATCAACAAACTCAGAAACCACGCCCTTTGCAATGAGGTTGCGGAAGAATGTCGTGAGCGTGTCGTTTTTCACAACATAATCGGGAACAATGCCCCCGCCGCCATAGACGGTGCGCCCTGCAAGCGTTTTGAACTTGGGGCGCGGCGTGGTGTCGTTGTCGTGCTTGTGGTCGAGATTTGAGCCTTCTTCCACGTCCTGCCGACCTTCGAGCGCGTAGTATTTGCTGCGGTCGCCAGACTTGTAATCACGCTGGATGCAGCGTCCGGAGGGCGTGTAGTATCGCGCAATCGTCAAGCGCAATTCCGAGCCGTCGGGAAGCTGATACGGCACTTGCACCAAGCCCTTGCCAAAGCTCGTTTCGCCTACAACCAAGCCTCGGTCAAGGTCTTGAATCGCGCCAGACACAATCTCGCTCGCTGAGGCAGAACCAGAATTGACCAGCACAATAAGCGGGATATTTTCAAGATTGCCAGCGCGTGTGGAGTAATATCGCTCGCTAAGTGCTTCGTTACGGGCTTTGGTATAGACAATCACTTTTCCGAAAGGAATAAATTCATCCACCAAGCCAAATGCCTGTTGCAAATAGCCACCACCATTGTTGCGAAGGTCGAGAATAAGTTTTTTCATTCCTTGCGCTTTGAGGCTTTGTGCGGCTTTCTCAATTTCATTTACTGTCGTCGCAGCGAATTTATTGAGGTAAATGTAGCCAATATCCGTGCCGTCAATCATCCACGACGCATCCACCGTGCGAATGGGAACGGCATCGCGCACTATGGTAAGCGGAATGAGATTTGGTGCGCCTTCGCGCTTGATTTGAACTGTTACGCGCGTCCCTTGCGGACCTTTGAGCTTTTTCGGCACATCCTCGGTGGAAAGCCCGATAGCACTTGCGCCATCAATTTTCACAATTTTATCATTGCACATCACGCCCAGCTTTTCGCTCGGACCGCCAATAAGCGGCGTAAGCACAGTAATCGTGTCTTTGACCATACGAAAAAGAACACCAATACCGAAGTAATTTCCCTGAAATTTTTCCTGTTCATCGTCGCGCACTTTCGGCGGAAGATAGTTCGAGTGCGGGTCGAGCTTTTGCAGCATCCCGCGAATCGCATTTTCGGTTAATTGATTCAACTGCACCGTATCAACGTAATTCTGGTTAATCAGGTTCATCACTTCGTTGAATTTGCGCATTTGCTGATAGATGTTCCCGCCATTGGCATCTTGCTGCGCACCGGCAACGTGCCAATCCGCGCACAGCAAACAACTTACACAGGCAAGATACACACACAAGGACGACAGATTGCGGTACAGCATAATGAATAAAAATGAAGGGTAAAAAAAGAATAAACGCAGAACGTAATATGCAATAATTTTTTTTTAATAGTGGCACAGACATTCTTGTCTGTGAGTATTGGTGCGAGGTTCAAGTAAAAAACACAGACAAGAATGTCTGTGCCACTGAAACCTGATTCTACGCGCCCCAAATAGTTTGTATGGTGCTGAGAAATAGATTCAGAAGCGCATTCTCCCACCAATCGAAAGCGAAAGCTGGGAAATACGCCATTCCTGACCAACAAGTACCGTGCCAAGCGGATGCGCATACGTCAGTTCGCCAAACGCCGCAATGTTGCGCCAGATAGGAACAGTTACGCCAATACCGCCCACTACCGACGGCAAGAGCGTTGCAACACTTTCCGATGCACCATTAAAAATCTCACGTTCTGCTGTGCGCGTATTTGCGTACACGGCGTTGCTGGGCGTAATAATAATGCGGTTCAGCGCGAGCGAGCGCGTGATGGCGAGCGAGGTTTTCAAGCCCGCCAGTGCGTAGAAATTATTGCTCAAATAACACTCTGCAAGCAGCGACAACGACGCATAGACACTCGTCAGCGCAAGCGTGTAGCCTTGCTGCGTCAGCGTCGGGCGACCGCTTGGGTCGAGCGTGAGCGTGTCCAAGCGTGGGCTGGCAGAGGCGGGGTCGGGAGCGCGAAGAATCCCCGGAAAGCTCTCTGTTCCAAGCCGCGCAGAAATGCCCCACGTGGGCGAGAAACGATAACCAACAACAATGCCGCCACCGACCAAACGCAGAACACCATCGGCAGTGCCAGCAAAATTACCAACGGTGCGGAAATTGTCAAAGCCATTAAAACCGCTCGGCGCAAGTGTGTGTGCGGTCACGGCGAGTGTGCCGAATACGCCACCGTACCAGAGCGTTTTTTGCGGACAATACTCCTGTACGCCTGGACTTACCGAGATGAGATTATCCGACCCAACTTGGTCTTTCGTGAAGCACAGCGTAAAGCGTTGCGTATTGCCCGCCACATCGCTTGCTTCAATGATAGCGCGTCCACTCTGGGTTTGCGCTTGTTCGTTTAGAATAATTTCCGCCTGAGGCGCACCCGCAACGACAGACGGTGCAACGATATTCAAACCGCCAGCATCCACAATCCGCACCAATGCAAGACCTTTGTCGTCTTCGCGGTCGTCGCTCACGATAACTTTTGAAATTTGCGGCGCAATGCTGTTGCGCAAACTCACGCGAGGATTTTGGGCAGAACTTGGAGAAGAAATAGGCGAAGAATTTGAGAGCGAATTTTGCTGCGACGCAAGGACTGATGCGGCGGAGAGGTTTGCCATTGGCGCGAGCGTGTCCTTGACTTCGCGCAATTCCAAGAACGATTGCCCGACCATGTTGCCGTAAGCATCGTAGCTGTCGTCGCCGTAGCCGAAGCCATAGCTGTACAAACCAAAGTTTTCTGTGCCTTCCAGCGTGTGTGTGCCGTAACTGACTTCAATTTGCGCAATCGCGTAGCGGCTTTCGCCAAAGGGCTTGAATACTTGCGGATTCATTGGTCTGCCGTCCAAGCGCATAGATTCGACGCTCTCTTTCGGCACAACGAGATTCACGTAGTGATGCCACTGCCCACGTGTGGGCGTTGCGAAGCGGTATTTTTTGAGAAATTGCTGCGTTGGCGTGAGAAGAATCATCATTGGGTCGCCAATGGAATCAAGTCCGTTCTCGAATCCATGCGCGTACTGGGCAAGCAAAATCCGCTTGTCGCCCGTGATTTGCGTCATGCCGTTTACAGCACCGTTTTCGTAATATTCACCCGCAAGCAGCGTGGCTACTTGTTTTCCGTTGGCAAATACTTTCGTATCATCTTCCGCCGCGACAACGCGAATGGTCGAGCGTGTGCGCCCCAACAGCGTTCCGACGTAGTAATGCCGTCCCCATGCGGACAAGGGCGGAAGCTGCTCCACGAGATGGTTGTAGCCTTTTTCGGGAATCGGAATATACGCACCGTTGTGTCCCGAAAAGACCGCAATCGGCTTATTTGCTTGAATGAGCGACCCCGTGAAATCGGCGGGCGAGCCTTTTGATGCCGACGAAGCGATAACTTGGTACACGTCGCCTTTGCGCAAATTCACGGTAAAGGGCAGATTTGCTGGCTTCTTGGTAAAGGTCGGCGAAGTCGGCGTGATGGTAACGCTGGTGCTGTCTTGCGTTGCGATGATTGCAAATTGCGAAATCAAGTCCTCGCGCAGCTTGTAATAATTCACGGTGCGGTATTCCGTGCCGAGTGCCTCCACGGGCAAGCCCATGTAGGAATCCGTCGTTTGATAGCGATGACTTAATCCATACACGCTCAAGGTTTTTTCGGAGACGATATGCACTGCAAGCCGCTCTGGTACTTCGCTAGAGCGTACTTGCGCGGCAGTGTCAATTTTCACATTCACGACCGTTCCACCGCGAATCCGCATCTCTTGGCGGAAGAGCAAACCGTCAATTTCAATCACGACTTTCGTGTCTTCGCCAGAGGTTAAAAATAATTCCAAGAAAATCTGATCTTTAGGATTGATGCGGTTTGTGCGGGCATCGCGCTCTGGCTCAATGCTATTTTTTTGAAAACACAACCAAAACTCACGCCCTTCGGATGTTGCGCGGATTGCCTCGCGCATTTTTGCTTGCGGTGCGGGCTTTGGTGATGATTCTTGAGCAAAAAGATTACCGAGAGAGAATAGAACAAAGCTCCCTGCAACAGCGCACCAATACAGGGCAGGAAGGAATTTACGAAAGGATGTTGTGTTTGGGGAAATGCCCATAAACGCAGTCTAATTTTCACCATAAATAGTGGCACAGACATTCTTGTCTGTGAGTGTTGGTGCGAGGTTCAGGAGATAACACAGACAAGAATGTCTGTGCCACTGAAGCCTGATTTTTGAAGTTTGCTGAAGTTTTGTAGGATATTCAAACTCAATTCTTAAAATACGCATCGCGCTGCATATCGCGCAATTCTACGCTGAGAGCGCAGGAGCGTTGCTCGACCGACAACGCAAAGGTTTCTTTCAATAGTGTTAGAAGCCGCTCTCCTGCTTGCTTTTTCACGTCGTGGCTGCGTCCTTCGAGTATTTCCAAGCGCACGTGAACAAAGGCATTGTTCGCATTGCCATCGGCGAGGTAGAAGGTTGGACAAGGAACGGCGCGGCTTTTGATGTCGGCGAGCTTGAACGCACCTGTTTCGGTGAGTATCCAGTGCATACGGCTAAAGAGTCGCTCAAAATCTGGTTGTTCGACGATATTGGTTGAGTATTCAAGGACGAGATGCGGCATGAAATCTTGCTCCGTGTGGGATTGAATAATTGGGAAAGCAATGCGGTTTTTTATTTCAGTGGCACAGACCTTTCTGTCTGTGAATGTGTAGTGTTGGCGGAGAACACAGGCAAGAATGCCTGTGCCACTGATGAATTGTACACCTTAGTTTTTTGCGCTGCTTTACAAGCGCACGGGCATTACGAGCATCAGCACGTCGTCTGCCTCTACGTCGTCGCGGAGCGGTTTCAAGAGGGCGGCGCGATTCGGATTGGAGAAGGTCATCGCTGCTGCATTCACGCCTTCATCGGTGAGGTGTGTGATAGCTTCTTCGACGTAGCGGTGATTAAAGCCAATCTCAAATTCCTCGCCCGCATAGTCGCACGTTACGTTTTCATGCGCGTTGTTGCCTGTTTCTTGGTCTTCGGCAAGCACCGTGATTGTATTTGGCGAAACGCGGAAACGCACTTGCTTTGTGTTGGAGTTCGCAAAAAGAGCAACGCGCTTCACGGCAGCAATAAGCTCCAAGGGGCTGACACGCACGGTTTTGTCGTTGTCGGCGGGAATAACACTTTGATAGGGCGGAAAACGCTCGTCAATAATGCGCGTGATGATAGTTGCACCTGCGCTGCTGAACTTCGCGTGTGTGGGGCTCAGAAGAATAATCACATCGCCCTCAACGCGCTTCAGAAGGTCAATCGCACGAATAGGAATAATCACATCGGTTTTTTTGTCGGCAATCTGCTTACCTTCTTGAGGCGTGATGCGCATTTTCACAAGACGATAGCCGTCGGTGGTAACGGCTGTAAGGCTTTCTGTGTCGCATTCCATCAGCATTCCCGTCATTGCGGGGCGGTATTCGTCGCGGGAAGCCGCAAAGGAAGCCGTTTTTGCAATGCGCATGGCATCTTTGCCCGAAAGCTCAATGCTTGTACCACTGGCAAAATCAGGCACGGCGGGAAATTCTGCGGCATCCAAACCATGCAAAACGTATTCGCCAAAATCAGTTTTGAGCGTAATTTTATACGATTTTTTGTCCATGCTCATTGTTACGCGCCCCGCCGAGCCAAGTGCTTTCACAATATCGGTCAAACGCCGCGCTGGAACAAGCATTTCGCCATTTTGCTGACCATCGACGACCAGCCGCGAGATAATCGTCAGTTCTTGGTCGGTCGCCGTGATAAGCAACGATGCGTCTTCCAGCACAAAGTGGAAATTCTCCAGCACGGGCAAGGTAGATTTCGGGGGAACAGCTTGAAGCGCGGTTTGGAGCGTCTTCTGGAGTTCGGGCAATGCAACGGTAAATTTCATAGTTGTAGAACAGTTGTAGAAACAATCTGGAAAAGGAGAGAATGTGTTATGCAAATGGGTAATGAAAACAAGTGGCGAAACGCTTCGTATTCGGTAGCGCAGACAGGAGTGTCTGCGCTACAAATACAGATTTTGCGAGAAGAATTTCACACGAATACTTTGTAGTCCGCAAAGATTTGGTTAAGTTTTCAAATATTTCAAAACGATGTACAATTTACAAAACTTCAGCACTTTTTTCTAAGGACTTTTCAGATGATTACACGCTACGGCTACGATAATTTTTTCGCGCTTTTTGGCGGCGGTCTTGCAGTGATGCTTTTTTCATTCTTTTTCATTCACCCAATTTTTATGCCGCTTGCAATGATGCTTGGTGGCTGGCTGTGCTTTTTTGCGTGCTGGTTTTTCCGCAATCCCAAGCGCAGCATTCCTCAGGAAGCCCTCAGCAACGACGCGATTGTTATTGCGCCCGCCGATGGCAAAGTTGTGCAGATTATTTCGCTCGACGAACCGCGTCTGATTCAAGGCAAAGCAAAGCGCGTGAGCATTTTTCTCTCGCCCTTGGATGTCCACGTAAACCGCGTTCCAGCAAATGGCGAAATTATTTTTTCGGAATATAAACCTGGAAAATTCCTCGTGGCAATGGACCACCGCGCTTCAGAGGAAAACGAACAAACAATTATCGGCTTGAAAAATAGCAAAGGTACGCTTCTCTTCAAGCAAATGACAGGTGCGCTCGCACGGCGTATTGTCAATGAAGCAAAGACAGGTGAACGCTACACGGCAGGGCAGGAATTTGGCATGATGAAATTTGGTTCGCGTATGGATGTGGTTGTGCCAGAAAGCGCAGAAATACTGGTGAAGGAGGGACAGCGCGTTGTCGGTGGAGAAACCTTGCTGTGCCGCTTTGCGGAGAAATAAACGCTATTGAAATTGAGCGATTCAACCATCACTTTTCAACATTATGCTTGCAGAAATTCGCACCGAACACAATAGCTTTCGCGTCAATCTCGCAAAGCCGATAGATATTAGCATTCCGCTTCGGCATGGCGCGGAGAATCCAAATGCGTTTGGCGTTCACGACCCAGATTTTACGCCGTTTCGTGCGGGTGCTTTCGTTGGCAGTGTGCGCGAGGGCGGCGCGTGTAATTGCGAGAATATTTTCTTGAACCCGCATGGAAACGGCACACACACGGAATGCGTTGGGCATATCACCCAAGAGCGCGTTACTATCAATGCGCAGTTAAAAAACTTTTTTGCCGTTGCTGCACTTGTATCAATTCAGCCAGAGACCGCACCAAATGGCGATGTGGTGATTCAAGAGCGACACATACGTGCGGCGGTCAAAAACCTTCATACCGACGTGCTAGGATTGATAATCCGCACTTTGCCAAACGCTGCAAGCAAAGCAACGATGCGCTATGCAGGGACAAATCCGCCCTATCTCAGCCAAGCAGCAGCGACGGCACTTGCTGTGAGCGGTATTCAGCATTTGCTTGTGGATTTCCCCTCGCTCGACCGCGAAGACGATGGCGGCAAAATGCTTGCACACCGCGCCTTTTGGGACTTCCCGCACAATACACGCTTCCATGCCACCGTTACCGAAATGGTCTTCATTCCCGATTCTGTCCGAGACGACGTGTATTTGCTGAATTTGCACATTCCTTCTTTTGAAAGCGACGCTGCGCCGAGCAAGCCCGTGTTGTATGAAATAGAGTAGCTGCTGAACACACGTATTTACGGGGCATTGAAAGCTATTTTTTTGTGTTTGCGTTCTCTCCTTCATAAAAATTTGCACATCACAAAAAAACACCGTAAATTGCATTTCTCTGTACAACGAGACTGTTGTACACAGCACAACGGCGGGCGTAGCTCAGTTGGTAGAGCGCCAGATTGTGGCTCTGGCTGTCGCGGGTTCAATCCCCGTCGCTCGCCCACACGACATAGCGAAATAATAGAAATAGTCAGGTGTTTACGGCAATGTACCCATTGCATTGAACACCTTTTTTATTTCCACTTTTCTTTCCATACCGCGCTGTCAAGCATCGTCCAATTATTATAGTGCAATCTTTTTGTTCATATATTTTCATTGCAGATGAGCCTCCACACAACATTTGAAGGTATCAGCACGATTGTCTTTGATTTAGGCGGTGTGCTGTACAACGTTGAATATAGCATTGTTGAGCAAGAATTTTCTGCCTTAGCCAAAAACGGCGTGGTAAAAAATGGTGCGGACACAAGCAGTGCGGAAAAACCCAGCAAAGCCCTTACCTACACGCGCCAAACGCAGCCAGAGCTTTTGAGCCAGTACGAAATTGGCGCAATTTCTACTGCCGATTTTTACGCGGGATTGCGCAAAGACCTCCACCTAGAAGGCGACGATGCCGCGCTTGCTGCGGCGTGGAATGCCATGCTTTTGGGCGTATATCCGGGACGCAACGCGCTTGTTTGGCGATTGAAGCAAAAATACAAATTGGCAATGCTCAGTAATACCAACGAACTCCACATTAACCACGTGCGCCCCGAATGTCAAGAATTGTTCTCACTGTTCGACAAACTCTTTTTCTCCTACGAAATGGGTTTGCGCAAGCCTGATGCCGCAATTTTTCACAAAGTTCTCGAAGAAATGGGCTGCAAGCCCGATGAAATCTTGTTTATTGACGATTCGCACCAGCACATCGAAGCTGCTCGTGCGCTCGGCATTCGTACCTTGTGGTTGCAGCATCCCGATAGCTTGGAGCTTGCCGTAGAAATGCTCTTGGGACTCCCACAAACAGCGTAGGCAGTCTTTTCGCCTATCAGACCACTCCTGATACTGCTTGATACTCGTACATTGCTACGCGAATATCAAAGCTATCATTCACAGCATAGGCATCGTTGAACGGCTCGGTTACGCGCACGGTTGCCCAGCAGCCGCCGTCGTATTTGGTAATTTCTGCGCTGTACATAGCCGTGCCGTTGTGGGAAAGCGTGTACACGCCGCCTTCACTTGGGCGAGCGTTTTTAGGGAGTTTTTCGTGTTTCTGGCGAATGCTCATGGTGGTGTGGTGGTAAGATGAAAAAATAATACATTACGGTACACGGTACGCCGCGCCGAGTGTGCTGAGTTTGCCTTTACCCAACAAGTGTATAGTAATCGTGCTTCTCGTGCGAATACAGACGAATCAAGCCGATGCGTACTAAGCGCACCAGCAGGCGGATAGCGCGGCGTTCCGAGATATTCGCAATGTGTGCAAATTCCTTTGCCGTAATTTTATTGCTTTGCTCAAGATACTCAAATAACCGCTTTTCGTGCTTCCCGATGCTCAGTGTTACGCCTTCGTCATCGTTACTGGCTTCTAAGACCTTCACGACTTCTTTGCTGGCGTGAAGCGTTACATTTCCTTCGCGCACATAAACGGGGCGTTCGTGGATTTTTTCTAAATACTTGCCATCATTATCAACCGTGATACGATGCGGCTTTGTATCGCTTTCGTGGATTCTTACCACGACCACATCGCGGTACTCAATGTTCACAATTTCGATTTCTGGCTGTATCGGCGGCTCAATGTAATAACTGCACACGGATTCAATAAAGCCAATTTCTTCTTTTTCACTCTTCACGCCCACCACCGTTTTGTCGTCGTCCACGCCGACAATCAAGTAGCCGCCATCGGTATTGGCAAAGGCAACAATTTCCTTTCCAATTTTCACCTCAGAAGTAAATTTTCGTTTGAACTCGACCGTTTGCGTTTCACCGCCATTGATGATTTCGCGGAGTTGTTGTCGGCGCATAAATGGTGCGTGTTTGTCGTAAAGAATGTATTCGGGCAAGAGCCTACTTGCGGCGAAGACTCATAATAAGAATGGGTGGCGTGAGGGATTGTCCAGCAGATTTTGCGCGGTGAATTTTCTTCACTACATCCATGCCCTTGACCACGCGCCCAAATGCCGCAAAGCCTTGTCCGTCGGGATTGCGCTTGCCGCCAAAGTCTAGCGCAGGCTGCGCACCAAGACAAATAAAAAACTCATACTGTGCGCTGTTTGGCTCATCGCGTGCCATGGAAAGTGTGCCGTCAAGGTGCTTCAAACCTGTCTGCTCAGTTGTTTCCAGCTCAATTGGCGGCAAGGCATATTGCCGATAAATATCGCCTACTGCGCCTTGAATCACTTCAATTTTGACCTTTGCCTCTTTATCTGGCTGATTGTCCAGCGTTACTGTGCGATGAAAAATTCCTCCCGACCAATAGCCGCCATCCACATAGCGCAAGAAGTTTTCAACCGTCGCTGGTGCTGCACGGCGGTATAAATCTATCTCTATCATACCAACGGTTGTCCGCAAAAGAAGCCGCACTGCCTGCGAAGTATCGCCGCGCTGCGGAGCAATCGGGTCTATCTCGAAGCGAGAAAGTGTGCCGCTTGTCGCACGGGCAGGATTCACAGAACGAGTAGTAGGAAGCGAGGCATTCGCCGATGATGTTTGTGGTGGTGCTTGCATTGAAGCATTTGTCGCGGTGCGAATAGGAGTGTTTTGGGCATTGCTCGGCTGCAAAAACACCACACACCATGCAAAAGCAATCACACATCCGTAGCGCAACGACAAAAAACTAGACCAACGGGATGCTCTCTTACGCAAAAAAATGAAAAACACTAAAAAATGCTGCATAATCAAAGAAAGAAGTGATACTGAATCTATGTCCATGGGTTCAAGAGATTTTGCTGAATTGATTTTCAAAAGTTTTCGATACAAAACTTACTTCAGCGCACGTGCTTGCGTACAATCTTTTTGAAGCCATGCACGTTCAGTTTTTGGGTTTTGGTAAAGTAAACGAGAAGGTCGAACCGATGCCTTTTTCGCTATGAATGGAAAGAACACCGTGATTTTTCTCGGCAAGTTCGCGGCAAAAAAGGACACCCAGCCCCGTTCCTTTTTCGCCAAACGTGCCAAGCGTCGTAAACTCGCTTTCTGGCTGCAATAGGCGCACAATATCGTCTTCGCTGATGCCAATGCCCGTATCCCGCACGGCAATGCGCACGTTGTCTGCATCGTCTTCGTCGTCGGTGGCAACAAGAGTAATCGAGCCGCCTCGGTGCGTGAACTTGAGAGCATTGTAGAGGAGATTGCGCAAAATTGCCTCGACCATGCGGGTGTCTGCCCAAACAAAAGTTTCTTCGGGAATAGTATTTTTTACGACGATGTTTTTATGCCGTGTGCTTGCTGCCAGCAGAGAGACGGTGCGCTGTCCGGTCAGTTGAATATCAAATTTACTTGGGTTCGCGTTCATGCCACCAATTTGCAAATGCGACCACTCTAAGAAGGAATCAAGCAAGCCGTAGGTAGATTGGGCGGTTTCGTTCATCAGAGTAATTGTTTCATCAAATTCTTCCTGCGCCATGCCGTGATGCTTCACGCTGAGTAATTCTGCCAATCCGAGGACGCCAGTAAAAGCACTTTTGAGGTCGTGCGTCATTAGAGACAAAAATTTATCTCGCGTGAAGGAGACGTTTGCCAGAGCGGATATTTTGCCAGAAAGAATGCGCTTGGTGGTTTCGTAGCGGTCGAGACGCGCTTCGATAGCTTTCAAGAGGTCTTCGGTGCTGAAGGGCTTCCACAAATAGTCATCTGCACCAAGATTCATACCCTGCCGAATATCCTGCTTTTCTGCTTTTGCTGAAAGGAAGAGAAAGGGAATATCGGCGGTTATTGCATTACTGCGCAGCATACTGAGTACGCCGTAGCCATCCAATTCTGGCATCATAATATCGCAAATAATCAGGCTCGGTATAATTTCCCGTGCAGTTTGTACGCCTTCAGTTCCATTGGAAGCCATAAATGTTTGATAGCCTTCCAGCTTCAGCACCAGATTTATCTGTGTGCGGATGTGTTTATTATCGTCAATGATAAGAATGCTGTTGCGGTTCATAGAAGTAGAGAAGTTCTCAAACAATGGAGAAAAAACGTGGCTCAGTAAAAAAACGCGGCGCACGAAGCTACATAAAATCAGAAGAGACTACAAGTCTTTTTTGATGAAAATTGTAACTGCTCAGGCATGGGTATTCTGTTTCTAAGCAAGTCTCTTGCTGTCTATGCTTTTGATATGTTGTACGGCATCCACACGGTACTTTGACCTAAAACGAAAATGTGCTGGACACTACGCAATCATTCATTCTCTCGTTTCTCTCATTTTTGAGAGAGCTTTGTGAGAGTGTATCTCCAATGTGCCAATTTTAGCGAAATAAAGATGTTTTTATTTTTGGTACAATTTTTGATTGGGTACTTAATTCATAACATCTGTGAAACGAGAGGAAATGTACGGTAAGGTTCTGTTGAATATTTTTCAACAATGACTTTTTTATGCGAAAAACGCTATTTTTAGATTCATTTTCTTTGATAATATTTGCACAATTAAGTAAGTTTGTAGGTTATCATTGCCATACAAAAAAGAATATTGTTGTTTGAGATGTAGTCCACCGCAAAGGTGGGCTACCTCATAACTCCTTCACGTTTGGTTCTACGGTTTTTGGTTATCGCTTCGATAGTTATTCGGAACACAGTTCCTCAATAAAGTTTTCTTCTCTACGTTTTCACAAAAAGTTATCGCCGTTGAGTTTACCCAATTTTTAATTTCACTACCTTATTACTGCGCTTTATGAATACGCTGTACTCTGGTGTTTTGTGCGCTCGCTCGCCGCAAAATATCGCTGCACTGGATAGTGTGCCGCTTCCAGTTCGCCACACTCGCGCTCGCTTGTTTGCCCTTCGTTCTTCGTTTGTTTTGTTGTTGATTGCTCTCGTTTCGTTGATATCTCAAGGTGCCGTAGCGCAGATTCTCGACCCCACCATGACCTTTATGGGTATGAACAACGGCTTTGCTGCGGAGGTTCGAGATATTTTAGAGCTCCCAAGCGGGCAGATGCTCGTGGCAGGGAACTTCAATAATTATCGCGGTACGGCAGTAAACCGCATTGTTCGCTTGAACGCCGACGGTACGCTGGATGCAACCTTTACGCCTCCAGCAGCTACGGTTATCAATGGTCAGATTAACTCCATTGGGCGCACCTCGACAGGACAAATCGTCATTGGTGGTGCGTTCAATAACGGTACGCAAGACTACGTTGCCCGCTTGAATGCCAATGGTACGCTTGATGGCACGTTCACCAACGGCGGCATTATTGACAACCTCGTCAAATCTATTGCCGTAGATGCGAGCGACCGTGTTGTGGCGGTCGGTGATTTTTCCTTTCCACGTAATCGCATTATTCGCCTAACAACAACGGGCGCGGAAGATGCTACATTTAGTGCCAATGTTACTACTGGTTTGGGTGGTGGTCTTACAGCGGAAAAAGTAACGATTGATGCTGCTGGAAGAATCCTTGCTGGTGGCGACTTCCTCACCTATAACGGCGCAAGTAGTCCAGGTATTGTGCGTCTCCTCGCCACAGGTGTTCGTGATGCAGCGTTCGCTGTCGGTACAGGATTTACGGGTAAAGTCAATGATATTCAAGTAAGCGGTACAAATTACCTTGTTGGTGGCGATTTCACGAACTATAACGCCTTTGCAATCAACCGTATGACGCGCTTGCAAACAAACGGCACACGCGATGCAACGTTTAATCCAGGTTCTGGCTTTAATGCTGCGGTGAATACCATTACGATAGAAACAGCCACAGGGCGCATTTTCGCTGGTGGTGGCTTTACCCAATACAACGGGCAACCCCGCAATAACATTACCCGTATGTCGGCAACGGGCGCGATTGATAATTCGTTCAATCCAGGCACAGGCTTCGACCTCGCCGTGATTAAACTCATCGTGCAAACCGTTGGTGCCGATGTAAATAAACTTGTTGCGGGCGGACGCTTCACGACCTATAACACCACATCATTGCGCGGGCGGATTGCACGCTTTGCATATGCTTCTGGCGTTGCCACCAACGGACGAGTTTTTTCAGAACGCACACAAAATGACGGTGTAACAACCGATATTCTTGAGGTTTTGCTTGGTCCTGCTTCTCCGACTGCTCCGCTCGACGTTGAAGAATGGATTTCTACCGTTGCAGACGGTTCAGATTTTACCTTGGGAACGCATTATACCATAGCAGGCGGACCTGTTCCGGGCGTTATGACGCTTGCGATTCAAAAAGTGAGCAACAAACTCGCTCGTATCCGCCTCACAGGGACTGCGACTGCCCATGCTAATGCAAATGACGTGACGAATCTTCGTATCGTGTGGCAGAATGCGGCTCTCTTGGGAAATAATGCTGCGGGCGTAGAAAACCTCAATACCGATGCTGGCACAGGGGCGAATATCAACTATACCATTGACTTCCGCGACCCCGCAACGGCTGTCTATTCAGGACCAATGTTCACTGAAACCTTTGCCAATAACGGCACAGTAACCGGAACGCGCACCGTTACGCTTGCCAATGCGATGTTCCGCACTGCACTTGCCACAGGTGCTACATTTACAAATGGCGGAGACTACACCGTTACTGGCATTCCAGCAGGTATGGGCATTACCATTACCAAAACAGGCGCGAATACGGCAAACTTTGTGCTGACAGGCACAGCCTCGCCGCACACAAGCGCACAAAATGGTAATGTGCAAATCACATGGAACACAGCAGCCTTTGAAGGTATTGCCGTTGGCAGCATTATGGGCATCAATGGCGTAAATACGACCACGACTTTTCTCGACCCCGCAACGGCGGCGTATTCTGGCACGGTCTTTCCCGAAGCCGTCCCGCCGAATACAGGCACAATTACCCAAACCCGCACCGTTACCCTCACCAACGACAACTGGTTAAATTCTATTGCTAATGGAACGGTTCTCACCGGTGGTGGCGTACACTACACGCTTGGTGGTACTGCTGTTCCGGGTAGCTTGGCTTTCCGCGCAACAAAAACGAGCAATACCGTTGTAACGCTTGATTTTACTGGAGCAGCAGGATCGCACGCAAACGCAAACGACGTAGCTGGAATTACTGTGAACTTCGCAAATGCTGTATTAGAAAGTAATAATGCGGCTGGTGCTACAGGCTTGAATCCTGGAAGTCTCTCTATTGACTTCCAAGACCCAACACCGCAAGTAACCTACTCTGGCACAACCTTTCAGGAAGATTTTGCGGCGGATAACGGTTCTGTGCCGACAACCCGCACCATTACGATTGCGAACGACACATGGACAATGCCTGATGGACTTCTCACCGCAGGCACACACTACACAGTAGCGAATGTTCCCGCAGGCTTGACAGCAACATTGACGAAGGCTGGTACAGTCCTGACTGCTGCCCTAACGGGGAATGCCGCGCCACACACCGTTGCTGCAAACACTGCAGCCATGCAGTTTACGTTCTTGAATGCTGCCGTAACAAGCAATAATGCGGCGGGCGTTATCAATCTGAACACGACACCTTTGTCCGTTACCTTTGGCGATGCAATTACCGCCTTCACCAGTGCTGCTGCGCCAAACGGCTCTACGGGTATTGCCTACACTCATACCTTTGCGGTCAATGGCTCTCCCGCTTCGACGTTTGCTGTGTCATCAGGCACATTGCCGCCCGGACTTACGCTAAATGCAGCAACGGGCGCACTGACTGGCACACCGACAATGGCGGGAACGTTTATGTACACGATTCGTGCGACCAACAGCGTAGGAGCGCCAGGGTCATTCGACCAAGCCGTAACAACAACCATCTCCGCAGGCACAGCACCGACAATGTTCACCAGTGCTGCACCGCCAAATGGCTTGCCCGCAACGGCGTACACGCACACCTTTGTTGCCAATGGCAATCCCGCTCCGAATAGCTATACCGTTATTGCTGGTACATTGCCAGGCGGTTTGACGCTCAATGCCGCAACAGGCGTAGTTTCTGGTATGCCAGCTGCAAACGGTATATTTAACTTTACCGTTCGCGCAAATAATGGCGTTGGCACGTTCGACCAACCCTTTACGATTAACGTTGGTGCTGGAACGACGATGGTAACATCTGCGCCACCGCCAACAGGAAACTTGACAACCGCCTACACGCACACCTTTACGGGCAATGGTTCTCCAGCAGCAAATAACTTCACCGTGAGCGCAGGTGCATTGCCGCCAGGCTTGACGCTCAATGCTGCAACGGGCGTACTTTCAGGTACACCGACCGCGCTTGGCTCGTACAATTTCACTATTCAAGCAGGTAACGGTTTCGGCACGGCAACAGAACCCTACACGGTGCAAATAGACCCCGCAAACGTTGCGCCTACGATGTTCACCAGTGCCGCACCTTCGGCAACAGCAAGCGTTGGCACAAATTATACGCATACCTTTGTTGCAAATGGCACTCCAGCACCGTTTTACACGCTTGCTTCTGGCACATTGCCGCCCGGACTTGCATTGAATCCCATTACGGGCATCCTCACTGGTACGCCAACGCTGAACGGAACGTTTGGTCCTATCACGGTTCGTGCCTTGAACATTGCTGGCAATACCGTTTCTCCGCCATTTACGATTACGGTCAATAGCACACCACCGCCAGCACCGCCAGCAACAACAACACCAGAAACCACCGCACCGCCAGCACCGCCGACCGCATTTTCGCTGGGGCAAAGTCCGATTCCGATTGGCAGTTCTGTGGGCTTGCCCTACGCCTTGCCAGTGATTGCTAATGGTAATCCAGCACCAACGTATTCCATTACAGGTGGGAGCTTGCCTCCGGGCGTTACCTTGTCGCCAAGCGGTGTGTTGAGCGGCACACCAGAACAAGAAGGAACGTACACGTTTACCGTCCAAGCAGCAAATAACCTTGGCGCACATCCAGCAACGTTTGTGATGACCGTTGGTCCGCCGCGCCCGCTCATAACGGCAATTTCGCAAACAATGGGTTCTATTGGTGACCGCGTTGTGCTTACAGGCTATAATCTGCGGAATACTCAAAATGTTTCTATCGGCGGCGTTCCCGCAACGAGTTTCAGAATTGATAATGATAATCAAATTACTGCGACCGTTGGTAATGGCAATACTGGTCTTATTTCTGTGCGCACACCAAACGGCACGGCATCGTCGGGAGATGTGTTCACCTTTGTGCCGCCGCTTATTCCAGAGTTACTTTCTGCTTCGCCAAACCCCGTTGTTACTGGTCCGAGCAATTATCCTTTGACTGTTCAAGGTCGGAATTTATCGCCCTTCGGTACGTTTGCCGTTGAACCCGTCAATCGTCCAGGTTTCCGTTTGCCAGTAGAAGCCACTTCTATTAACAGCACACAAGCAACGCTCAATATGCCGCTTGCAAGCCGCCTTGCTGGTACCAATCGCATTCTCTACACCATTGGCAACAATACCGTTTCCACAACCTTTGCCGTTGTTGGTGCGCCGGCTCCGTTCATCAGCAATCTGAGTGTAAACTCGACCATTGCCAGTGCGCAGCCTTTCTCAACAGTTTTGACGGGTGGAAATTATTTCACGAATGGCTTTGCATCGCTCACGGTGAATGGTCAGCCTGCTCGCGGCGAGGTGTTTAATCAAAATCGTGCAGTGATTGAGATTCCACGCAATTTGAATATCATCGGCTCGGATGTGCGTGTGCGTTTAGCGAACTACGACGGTCAATTTACCGAAGCAACCGTCCGCGTAAACTCATTGCCCGCGCCGATTATCAACACCGTTACGCCCATCTGGAATGGCAATTCGCAACAGCTTGTTTTGAAAGGTAATAATTATCAACCCGGCGCGATTGTGCGCTTGCAAAACCGTGATATGCGCGTTGTTGCTCTTTCGCCAACAGAAATCACGATTCAAGTGCCAGAGAATTTCCCGCGTCCGTCGCCGAATGAGGAATCATGGGTATTGGAGGTAGAAAATCCAGACACGCAAAACTACCTTTACCGTATCGCACCAGTGTTTCTTTTGCCGCCCGCATCATCAACAAGCTCCTGCGCAAGCTGCCCCGCCGCACCCACGCCAGAGCTGATTAGTGCTGCACCGCAAGAGATTGTAACGAGCGAAGAAGATTATACTATCACCGTTACAGGCAAAAATATGCCACCGAGCGCATCCTTCCGCGTTGAATCGGCAATCGGTGGTGGTGTGGCATATCCGGCTGTGGTGGAGTCTATCAGCCCCGACCGTGCTGTTTTGCGTTTGCCGGGTGCGAGCCGCAAAGTTTGTCCGCAGCGTATTGTGATGAATGCTGGACGAACAGCATCTTCGACAGGATTCAATATCGTTCCGGGTCGTCGCCCTGTTATCACATCTCTCAGCGTTCCTTCCACAACCGCCACTGGTCAAGCATTTACAACGCTCGTCAATGGAAGCAATTTCTTTACCACACCGCCAGCAGTGCTGACGGGCGATAATGGACGCATATTGAAATCCCGTATTCTCAGCGACAACCAAGCTGTGGTCGAAATTCCCGCCGATATGAACGCGCCGGGTGCGCCGATTCCGCTTCGCCTAACGAATGCTGACAATCAATTTGCCGAAGCTCCACTTGCTATCAATGGTGCCGACCCGCTCACCATTCGCAGCGTTCAGCCGACGCGCTTTACAGAGACAACGATTGAATATCTCGTGCGTGGCACAGGCTTCTATCCAAGCTCTCGTGTGAGCATCAATGACCGCCCTGTGCGTGTGCGCATGGTGCAATCAACGGAGATGGTGGTGGAATATCCGCGCTCGGCACCAGCACCAACGCGCCCAGGCGAAAGCACAGCACTTCGTATTCAAAACACCGACGGACAGTGTGCGAGCTATTGCATGGATGCAACGCTCTTCACGCCACCGAGTTCTCCGGGTATTGGTATTGGAAATAATAGCATGAATGGTAAAACTGGCTCGGAATCGCATTCTTCATCGTCTGCAAACGATTTCACCACGAGCGAAAGCATAGGAAATCTGAGCGTTTTTCCCAATCCAACCGATGAAAATATTACCGTGCAGTTTTCTGTTGAAAAAGCAGGAGCGGTGAGTTTCAGTGTGAAAGATATGCTTGGGCGGCTTGTGCTTGCGCCATCGGAAGAAACCTTCCAAAGCGGCGCGGCATCGAAATCGCTTTCGCTCGGCACACTGCCACAAGGCGTGTACTTTGTAGAGCTTCAGCAGCAGTCTCGCCGCACGGTGATGAAAGTGGTCAAGCAACGCTAGGTATTACTATACTGAAAAAGGTTTGTTGCTTCAGATGTAGTCCACCTCAAAGGTGGACTACATCTCAATGCCTTCACTTTTCGATATGCAATTCTTAACCTTTTTTAGTATCAAATAACTTCAATGATTTCATAGACAATTATAGTCGTAAATAGGCAAATAAGTCGTATGTTTGCCGAATGAAACTCTCAGAATATGCAAAACGCCATTCGATTTCGTACCGCACCGCACACCGCCATTGGAAGCAAGGTTTTATCAAGGGTACACAACTTGCAAGCGGAACGATTGTGGTCGAAGAAGAATCTTCACCCGTTGTTAGAACCAAGCAACGAGCCGTATTGTACGCCCGCGTTTCGTCATCGGAAAACAAAGCCAACGTCGAAACACAGCTTGAACGCTTGCGTGGCTATGCCTCAGCCAAAGGCTACACAATCGTCCGCGAGGTGAAAGAAATAGGAAGCGGTTTGAACGATAAACGTCCGTTATTAGAAAAAATCTTGCTCTGGGACGCTTGGGATATTGTGCTTGTCGAACACAAAGACCGTTTGGCGCGGTTTGGCGTAAATTATCTTGATGTGCTGCTGGAAAAACAAGGCAAACGCATTGAAATTATCAACAACGTTCAAGACAACAAAGATGATTTGATGCAAGATTTTGTCGCCATCATCACGAGTTTTACAGCGCGTCTCTACGGTTTGCGCCGCTCTGAGCGCAAGACCGAAGCCATCATTAAAGAACTTCACGAGAACGAATGAGACTTGTAGAACGTCATATCATTACCAAAAACCACCGACTTTTTGCCGAGTGCGACCGCGTGTGCTTTGCCGCAAAAAACCTCTACAACCTTGCTAATTACACGATTCGCCAACATTTTTTTGCGACCAGTACCGTGCTTGGCTACAACGCATTGGACAAACTCATGCAGCCAAACGATGCCTACCGTGCTTTGCCGTCAAAAGTCTCTCAGCAAGTCTTGATGCAGCTTTGCCGTAATTGGAAAGCGCATTTTGCCGCTATGCGTGAGTACGGCAAGCATCCCGAGCGCTTTCAAGGCAAGCCAAAACTTCCACGCTACAAGGACAAAGAGCAAGGGCGATTTCTCGCGCTCTACACGGTACAAGCCGTTTCCAAACCTCATCTTCGCAATGGCATCGTGCGCTTGTCCATGACGACGATTGATGTACCAACCAAGCAGCGCGATATTCAGCAAGTCCGCATCAGCCCCCAACTTGACCACTATGTTATTGAAATTGTGTACGAACAAGCCCCCAAGCCCTACGACCTTGAAAAGACCGCCGACAAAAGCAAGATAGCAAGTGTAGATATTGGCATTGGAACGCTTGCGGCTGTAACTTCCAATCAAGCCGGATTCCCTCCGCTCTTGATAAACGGCAGACCGCTTAAATCCATGAACGCCTACTACAACAAGCAAAAAGCAGTATTGCAATCACGAATGGGCGGCGAAAAGCAGACTTCGCGCCGTATTCGCAAGCTGACGCACAAACGAAACTGCAAAGTGGACAATTACCTGCATCATGCAAGTAGTGTCATTATCAAAGAACTGCTCAAACACCGCATCGGTACACTGGTCATCGGTAAAAACCCGCATTGGAAGCAAGAGGTCAATCTTGGTAAGCGCACCAATCAAGCCTTTGTGAATATTCCTCATGCGCGATTTATTGACCAACTGCGCTACAAAGCAGCATTGGTCGGCATTACCGTTATTTTGACCGAAGAAAGCTACACCTCAAAATGCTCGTTTTTGGACAATGAGGCTTGCACCAAACACGAAACCTATATGGGCAAACGCAAGCATCGGGGCTTGTTCGTGGCTTCGGATGGTCGCCAAATCAATGCCGATATTAACGGAGCGGCAAATATTCTCCGAAAAGTATTCCCAAACGCTTTCGCCGATGGGATACAGGGCGTTGTAGTTCGCCCAGTACGCCTTACACCGTACAAAGTAGCAGCTTGACTTATTTGTCTATGCTTTTACGAACTATATACACACTCCTTGCCTAGCATATTTAGTAAAAGTCCTTATCTTTGCACAATGCAGCCAAAGTACATTTTATTCGCACTTACGAAACGATACTATTATGGATTACAAAACAGCAGGAGTAAGCATTGAAGCAGGTGAAGAGCTTGTTGAGCGCATAAAACCTCATGTTCGCTCTACCTTCACGCCGCGCGTTCTCACCGATATTGGTCTTTTCGGTGCGTGTTTCGATGCGCGGTTTCCCGAATACGAGCATCCGGTCTTGGTTTCAAGCGTGGATGGCGTTGGGACAAAGCTCAAAATCGCGTTTATGATGGATAAGCACGATACAGTTGGGCAAGATTTAGTGAATCATTGCGTGAACGATATTCTTGTCTGTGGCGCATCACCACTGTATTTCATGGATTATTTTGCCACAGGCGCACTCAAGGCGCACGTCGCCGAGCAAGTAATAGCGGGCTTTGCGAAAGCCTGCCGCGAAAACGGCTGTGCGCTCATTGGCGGCGAAACAGCAGAAATGCCGTCCATGTACGCCGCCGACGAATACGATATGTCTGGCACGATTGTCGGCGTGGTAGAAAAAGCAAACATGATGCGCGGCGATACCGTCCAAAAGGGCGATGTTCTCTTGGGTTTGGTTTCAAGCGGCTTGCACACCAACGGCTATTCGCTTGCCCGCAAGGTTTTGTTTCCACGCTTTTCGGCAACTGATACCTTCAACGACCTCGCAATGCCGCTTGGCGAGGAGCTTTTGGCGGTGCATCGGTCGTACTTGCACGTCGTGAAGCCGCTTTTGGAGAAAAAACTTTTGCATGGCTTGTCGCACATCACTGGTGGCGGGATTGTGGGCAATACAAAGCGCGTTGTGCCGAAGCACTTGCGTTTGGAGATAGATTGGTCGGCGTGGCAGCTTCCACCCCTCTTTGCGATGATTCAGCGTGAGGGAAACATTGCCGACGAGGAAATGCGTCACGTGTTTAATCTTGGTATCGGTTTGATTCTCATTGTCCCCGAAGCCAACGTTGATGCGGTCTCTGCGCTTTTGCCAGAGCAAGTTGTTGTGATGGGGCGCGTTATTGAATAAAAAATGCTTTTTTGTTTCTTGAACACACTCGCTTACTTCAATGGATTGGATAATTGTTGGCTTGGGAAATCCAGGCGCGAAATACGCTGAAACCCGCCACAACATTGGTTGGATGGTGGTTGAGAAATTTGCGCAAAAATATCACGCAACCTTCACGCACGGCAAAGGCGATTGGCACGAGGCGCGATGCACCGTCCACGACCAAAACGTGTTACTCATGCTGCCGACAACCTACATGAATCTTTCTGGCACGGCTGCTGCGCACGCGCAGAAATTCTTCAAAACCCCTGCAACCCGCTTCATTGCTGTTGTGGACGAATACAACTTCCCTGTTGGGCGCATTCATATCAAAAATTCTGGCTCCAACGGCGGGCATAACGGCACGGCTTCGATGATTGAGGAACTGGGTACGGATAAATTTGTGCGTTTGCGCTGCGGCATTGACAAAAACTTTGGTCCTGGCGAATTGGTGCAATATGTATTGCAAGCCTTTGCGCCTGATGAAATCTTGCTCCGCGATGACATGATTCAAAAATCCATTGACGCTATTGAGACAATTCTTGAAATCGGCTTGGCAAAAGCAATGCAGACTATCAATAGACAATGAAAATTATACAATTGAGCATTCAACACTGAGCATTCAACAATGAACATTTCTCTTTTAACGATTGGCGATGAAATTTGTATTGGTCAAATTGTCAATACCAATGCGGCATGGATGGCGGAAGCCTGCGCAAAAGAAGGCTGGCGCGTTGTGGCTCATTCTGTTGTTGGCGATGACTTGCCCCAGATTTTATCAGAGTTTGAGCGGCTTTTGAGCCTGACCGATATTGTCCTCATCACTGGCGGGCTTGGTCCCACACACGACGACCGCACAAAAACTGCCTTGCTGGACTATCTGCACGATAGTCTGCGTTTGCACGAGCCAACGTTGGAGCATTTGAAAGCATTATTTCAACGATTCGGGCGCGAACTTTCCGAGCGCAATGCCGCACAAGCTCTCTTGCCCGCAAGCTGTACACCGCTTCAAAACGACAAAGGCACAGCCGCCGGAATGTGGTTCACACTCGGCAAAACAAGCAATGAAGCAAATGCGGAGGCGGCGGAGGTTCACGGCGAAGCAGGGAAGCGTCATGCAGGAAAAGTGCTGGTGTCAATGCCAGGCGTACCGCATGAAATGAAGCACTTGATGGAAGAGCGCGTTATTCCTCGCTTGCGCGAGCGTGCTGTGGGCGAAGAAGTGATGCTGTATCGAACACTGATGACCACAGGCATTGTTGAATCAAGCCTTGCCGACCTGATTGGCGACGTAGATGCAGTGTTGGAAGGGCAAGAACTCGCATTTTTGCCGTCGGCATCGGGTGTGAAATTGCGTATCACGGTCACGGCTGCACAGCGCACCAATGCTGAAGAGATGCTCAATCGCATTGATGAGCGGATTCGCTCGCTCGCTGGACGCTACATCTACGGTGTGGATGGAGCGAGCTACGAGGCTCTTCTTGGGCAAAAGCTCCGCGAAAAAGGACTCACGCTGGCAGTGGCGGAATCCTGCACGGGCGGGCTTTTGGGCGCAACCTTGACGAATATGCGCGGCTCATCGGCATATTTTCTGGGCGGTGTGCAATGTTATAGCAATGAAGCAAAAATGAGCATGGTGGGCGTTTCGCCCGAAACTCTGCGTCAGCACGGAGCAGTGAGCCAAGAAGTAGCAATGGAGCTTGCCGCAGGCATTCAAGCACGATTTCATGCGGATATTGGGGTTTCTATCACGGGCATTGCTGGACCCGACGGCGGTACGCCAGAGAAGCCCGTCGGAACGATATGGGTTGGCATTTGTGCAAAAAATCAGACTCCTTTTGCGCAGAAATTCTCCACTGGAAACGACCGCGCCACAAACCGCGAGCGGGCAGTAATGGCGGCAATGCAGCTTGTTTACAAGCGGGTTATGGAAGAATGATGCACACCAATCATTGTTTGCTCCAGAGGCTTGCTTTCCTTGCTGCGCCCCTGTGTCCACGAGCCAAGAATACATTTCCTGTGTATTTGTGGTAGATTTTCAGTATATTTCATCCGAACTACTCCTACATAACTGTCTTGTATCACAAGACGCTCCCTTGATTGTATGCGGACACGCAAAGTTGTTATCATTGATGATGATTCTACAACGCTCGAAACGATTGAGCATATCCTGATGGTGTATAATTTTGCTGTTTTTACGGCAAATGGCGGCACCGAAGGAATTGGCGTTGTGCAGCGAACGCAGCCAGATATTATTTTGTGTGATGTTATCATGCACGATATGAGCGGCTTCGAGGTGCTTGCGGAGCTACGCAAACACAGTGCCACAGCAACAATCCCGATTCTCATGCTCTCGGCAAAGCACGAACTCACCGACATTCGGACAGGAATGCAGCTTGGCGCGGATGATTTTCTTACTAAGCCATTTTCGGTGGACGACCTGCTCTCCAGCATCAATACTCGCTTAGAGAAGCACGAGCGTATTACCTACCAAGCAAATCAGCAACTCAAGCAACTTCGAGAGAATATCGCACTTGTTCTGCCGCATGAGTTCCGCACGCCACTGAATTCTATTATCGGTTTTGGTGAACTTCTTACCTCGCAATACGACCGCTTGGAGCGCTCAGAAGCAATGGAAATGCTTACCACCATGGTATCGGCTGGGTATCGTTTGAGCGTTCTTGTTGAGAATTTTATCTATCTCTCGCGCTTGGAAATTCTTGCTGCAAACCCCTCAGCAATGAAGGAATTATCTCACGAGAAAGTCTTGAATTGTTCAGAAATTATTATGGAAATGGCATGGCACTCTGTTATGCAAAACAGCCATCAGCACCAGCTCGACAACGACGTGCAGCCTGCTTCGCTCGCCATCTCTGATGCGTATTTGCGCAAACTTATTCTGGAATTGATTGATAATGCCTGTAAATTTTCCCCTCCTAAGTCTTGTATTCGCTTGCATGGCAGGCTTCGGAATGGCTTCTACACGCTTGCTATTCACGACCAAGGACGCGGCATGAATGCCTCGCAAATCGCACAAATAGGCGCGTATATGCAGTTCGACCGCAATATCCACGAGCAGCAGGGGCAGGGGCTAGGACTTGCCATTGCAAAGCGCATCACCGAATTGCATAAAGGCAGTTTTATGATTGATAGCACGCTAGGCAAAGGCACAACCGTTGAAGTGCGTCTGCCAACAGTCATCTAAAAGTACATCTGTAAAGTACATAGATTCTATTTAAGATTTTCTGTAACTGGTCAGGTCTCAAGCATGAAGAGGGGACACAGATGAAGATGATTGGATGGATGAAGATGATATTGATAAAAAAATAGGAGCGTGAATGCAGACTTTATCCGTTGTTGATATGTTCTGCATTTTCATCATCTTCATCCATTCCATCATCTTCATCTGCGTCCAAAAAAAAATCATGACCTGACCAGTTATGATTTTCTTTTCGCTTGTTGCCTGTTGTCCTTTGTCTCTAGGATGAATCCTTTCGTTGCCAGAAATGCAGCAATTTTGCTTGTGTGGTCGCCCTGTATTTCTAGGGTATTATCAAGTACACGTCCTCCGGTGCCGCATTGTTTCTTGATGTTGGCTACAAGGCTCTCCAATTCTTGCGGATTGGACTGAAAACCTGAAATTATCGTAACGGTCTTATTTTTCCGCTTTTCTGTTGCAATCCGCACCTGCTGTGCTTTGCCGTCGTAGCCGAGTTTTGATGCGGCTTTTGGGGCTTTTTCGCTGGTGTAATTCTCTGGCAAAAGCGCGGATAAATCGGCAAAAGAAGAAAGTTTGGACATATTTCAACAAGGAAAAAAGTGATGCTGCGCGACCGTTGCAAGGACGCATGAAAAGTTTACTGTACCATTTACTTCAACGTTGGATATTTTTTCTTGACGAAATACATAAAAAGAAACAACGCTGCCGAGGCACAAATAAAAATCCAGCCAAGAAAGCTCATAAGCGGCTTTCCGCCAAAGGTGCCGCCCACAAAAAAGACAGCAGCAGCCATCAGATTACACGCCAGCATGATGTAAAGAGCTTTGTACATACTCAAAAAATATGGTGAAAAATATGGTGAAAAATATACTAAAAATGAGTAAAAATTGCATACCGAAAAGTAAAGGAATTGAGATGTAGTCCACCTTCAAGGTGGACTACATCTGAAGCAACAATGAAAACTCCATGAGTTTGCAGTAGTAAGCAAAGCGCAAAATTAGAAGATTTCAAGAGAGCGAACAAAGAAAATCTCTTTTTTCATAGATGTTCCTTCACAAATGGAAACACCGCATAACCGCGCACGCGGAGCCGATGCCGAGACCATTGCCGCACAATTTCTCCAACGCTTGGGAATGCGCATTGTGAAGCGAAATTTTCACTTCGGGCGCATTGGCGAAATAGATATTATCGCCGAAGATGCGGAAATACTCGTCTTTATCGAAGTAAAAGCCCGCAGCAATGACCACTACGGCTCGCCCGAAGCCGCAATAACCGCCAGCAAACAACGCTCTCTGCGCCGCGTTGCCGAGGGCTATTTGTACACGCACGGCATCAGCAACCGCGAATGTCGCTTTGATGTCATTACTATTCGCTGGAGGCACGACGCAGAGCCAGATGTACGGCATATTCCGAGTGCGTTCTAGCCGAATGCGTTCTCGCTATCATATTTTCTCGTTTCTTGTATGCGTATCCTTCTTTTTCGCACCAGTTCTTGCGGTGCGGCACTCTTTTTGGCAATGCAGCTTTTCTGCGCCGCGATGCTCTTCGCGCAAGAAAATACCCCATCTCAACCAGAATTGCGCCTTGCGGGCGTAGATGCTGCGGGCAAAGAAATTCCACTCACAACGGTAACTGTTACCAGTTCCCGCACTGTTTCTATCTATGCGCTTCAACGCGCTCTGGCAGCCGATTGTGCGCCCTTGCGTACGATGTTTTCCGATTCCGCCTTGATAGCAAATTTTCTCTACGAGGCGCGTGGGACAAGGCTTGAGCGGTTTCGACGGCATGAAATGGTGCGGATTCTGCAAGAACGCCTTCGCCTGAATCCCGCATTAACACTTGCTTTACAGCCTTCTTCGGAAGAGCGCACTCAAAAAAATGCAGTGATATTGAAAGAATGTTTGCTTGAAGGAACAAGCATTGATGCGGGACGTGTGAGTATCAGCACCACTCCGCACAATCGCAAAAATGGTCAAATCCTGCTGCAAGGCGCACCAGAACTCTTTGCGCCGATGATGCAAATTGATACCATTTTCACAGCATCGCCTTCTATCGTCCGCTTTTTCTGCACTTCCGCAACAGCACAGTCCTTTATACCGCAGCAATGGGCGATTACAATAAAGCTCGTAGGAGAAAATCGCCAGTCCAAAAACATCCGCGCTCCAATCACGGCAGCAGGAAATCTCCGCCCTGTTGTCGATTGGAAATTCAAAGATGCGGCATATACTTTTCACGAATTTTCTTTCACCAAGCCAGACACGGTGCGTTGTGCATTAGAAATTCGCTACAAAGACCCCAGTATTTCAAACGAGCGTTCTGCACCAGTATCTTTCGCTGTACAGCGCATAAACACTCTTCAGGACAGCATTCCGCCTGTTCCAGAAATGTGTGAATTGGACTTTGAAGACGATGGTAAGAATGCCAGACTTAGTGCTGAAGGACAAGCAACAGTGCGGCAAATGAAGCAGTCTGCTCGCTTTGTGCAGGGATTCAGTATTGTTTGCACGATGAAAGCAAAGGAAGAGGAGGTAGCAACGGCAGCATTTCAAGCACAGTGCAAAGCCCGCGCCCGCACGATTGCCCAGCAATTTGGATGCCCCGAAACGAAAGTAAGCGTTCAGAAGCAAGCATTGGAGACGGATTCACCCGCAGGATGGTTGCTTGCCTCACGAATGGTGCAGTGTAGATTTATTATGCCGTTTTGACTATATTTTGAATACTTTGATTTTAGCAAGGCAGCATGCTGCCTTGTTTCGGAGAATTGAAAGTATTCATTTTACAATCGAAACGGTATT
>RDXM01000075.1 GCA_004292595.1 Candidatus Kapaibacterium sp.
GTTTCGATTGTAAAATGAATACTTTCAATTCTCCGAAACAAGGCAGCATGCTGCCTTGCTAAAATCAAAGTATTCAAAGTATAGTCAAAACGGTATTATTTATCACAACATTGATTTGATTAGACATTTTCAACATCCTATCCATTTATTTTCTTTGGAGAATCGTTATGAAGACTTTGAACTCTTGGTGGAACAATCTCAGAGTACAGTACAAAATCATGCTTCCCGTGCTTGCTCTTTCGATTATTAGTGGAATTACGACGTATGTGTATTTCTCGAATTTGTACCGCGAAACCGAGACAAACGCTCTTGTGAGCAAAGCCCGCGCCGTTGTGTTGTCAGCAGAAGCTGCCCGTGAGTATGCTGCCGACCAAATTCGTTATGATGTTTTTAAGGATGTTCGACAGTCAAACATGAGTATTGACCAAGTCTTGCGTACGGTTCCTATCTTTTCAGCAATGAGTGTAGCAAAGAAAAAAGCCACCGAACTTGGCTTCACGCTGAAAGTTCCCAAAATTTCGCCGCGCAATCCCGACAACCAGCCCGATGAATACGAGCAAGCGATTCTGAAAAAGCTCGAAGGCGGCTCCATTCCTGAGACGTGGGAAATCCACAAACAGAATAACAGCATTCGGTATTTTCGCCCTATCAAGCTCACGGACGAATGTATGAAATGTCACGGAGACCCCGCAAAGGCTCAAGATTTCTGGGGTCGCTCGGACGGCAAGGACATCACCAATACCAAAATGGAGGGTTGGCGCGTTGGCGAGGTTCATGGCGCATTTGAAGTAACGATGCCAATGGAAACCGTAGATGCTGCCGTAACACAAAAATCCTTTGCCATTGCCGGAATTGCTGGTGTAAGTACAGGACTGATGCTGCTTGTGATGCTCTTGGTTGCACGGGTAATAAGCAGTTCGCTTAAACGCATGGAAGAAGCAGCAAAAAAGGTGGCTGACGGCGATTTTACAATGAATCTCGACTCCGATTCCAGCGATGAAGTAGGAGTGCTGTCCAACTCCTTCAAAAAAGTGGTCACAACTCTTGAGCAACTGACCCAAGAACAGCGTGAAATGGCGCGGCAGCACGATGCAGGCATGATTAGTTATACCATTCCGGCTGAAAAATTCAAAGGAAAATATGCAGAAATGGCAACCGGCATCAACACTCTCGTACAAGCGCACATTGCAGTAAAGATGCGAGTTGTGGACGTGATTTCGCAATATGCTATCGGTGATTTTTCCGCTGACATGGATAGGCTGCCAGGCGAAAAAGCGAAAATCACGGCGAGCATTGATAACGTGAAAGCAAGTCTGAAATCGGTAAATGACGAAGTGCTGATGCTCGTCAATGCTGCTCGCCAAGGCAATTTGAAGCAACGTGGCGACGCGACAAAATTCCAATACACCTTCCGCGAGATGGTTGAAGGTTTCAATGCAACGCTGGACGCAATTTTAGTGCCGATAGACGAGTCCGTAAGCGTCTTGCAACGCCTTGCTGAAGGCGATTTCCGCGCAAGTATGACGGGCGATTACAAAGGCGACAGCTTGGCATTAAAAACAGCATTGAATGAGACTGTCAGCTCGGTGAGCCAGACTTTATCCCAGATTATGGCGATTGTTTCGCAAGTTTCCATCGGTGCGCAGCAAGTAGCCGCCGCCAGTAACGAACTCGCACAAGGCGCACAAAATCAAGCTGCCGCTCTCGAAGAAGTGAGCAGTTCGATGACCCAAATCGGCGCACAAGCAAGGACCAATGCCGAAGGCGCAGAACAAGCAAACGTGCTTGTGAAAGAATCCCGCCACACCTCCGAGCTCGGCACCGTAGAAATGGAGCGGCTTACGAATGCCATGAGCGCTATCAGCGATGGCAGCCGCGATATTTCCAAAATCATCAAAGTCATTGACGAAATCGCGTTTCAAACGAATCTCCTCGCCCTGAATGCGGCTGTGGAAGCTGCTCGCGCTGGGCGGCACGGTATGGGCTTTGCGGTTGTTGCTGAAGAAGTACGCAATTTGGCGGCTCGTAGCGCAACAGCAGCAAAACAAACGGCGGAACTCATTGAAGGTTCGATTGAAAAAGTACAAAACGGCTCTGTGCTGGTCGGCAAAACAGGTGAAGTGCTGCATCAAATCTCCAATAGCGCAATTCAAGTAACGCAGACCGTTGCAGAAATTGTTGCCGCTTCCAAAGAGCAGGCAATCGGCGTTTCGCAGGTGAATATTGGGCTTGGGCAAATAGACCGCGTAACGCAGCAAAACAGTGCTAGCACGGAAACCAGCGCGGCTGCGGCAGAGGAACTATCAGCACAAGCACGGGAATTGCACAAACTCGTTACGCGCTTTCAGCTTCGACAAGAACATATCCAACGCAGGATGGATGGTCAGGATGGCGGCTACAACTCCAATTCTCGCTATCAAATTGCGCAGAATGGAACAAAAAAAAATAGTGGCAATGGATATAAAAACCGCAATGAACATATGCAGGAGCTAATGATGAGTAGTGAGGAATTTGACCGATATTAAATTCTTGTGTGCATGGCTTCATACCTTGCCCTTCTCCATCTGGGAGAAGGGTTGGGATGAGGAGGAAGCAAGAGTTTACAGACACCACCTATTCAAAAAATACAGCAAACTTAATTGCAAAAATCAACCTTTACCGCCATGAAAATTCTTATTTTGGAAGATGATGTTCATTTACTGAAAGTCCTCGTCAAGGTGATGAGTATGTACGGTGAATATTATGCCACCGACAACGGTGCGGATGCTGTCCGCGTCTTCGATGAAGCAATGACCGAAGGTGCGCCATTTCAGCTTGCATTGCTCGATATTATGCTTCCGGGAATGGACGGCTACGAGGTGCTTAGCTACATTCGGCGCATTGAGGCTGCTCACAAACGCGACGGTCTGGACGGAGTAAAAGTGGTAATGGTAACTGCACTGAATGCAGCAAAAAATATCATGCACGCATTCCAAGAAAATTGCGAAGCCTATCTTACCAAACCTTATTCTACCGACCAGTTGGAGGAAACCCTCGAAAACTTGGGCATCCGGAAAATACATCTTTTTATGAATAGACTTTATTCCGAATAGACTTTTTTACGAAACAAGGCAGCATGCTGCCTTGCTCCAAAACCCTAAAAACCTTATTCGAGATAAACTCTAATGGAGAACATGATGCAAAAAATAATTATGCTGGTCGAAGATAACGAGCGTTTACGCAAAAACCTTCTCTTTATGTTGAAACGGCAAGGCTTTGAAGCCATTGGCGCAGAAAACGGCAAAGTAGCACTGGCACTGGTGCATGAAAAACGACCTGACCTGATTGTTTCGGATATTATGATGCCCGACATGAACGGTTATGAGCTATTGGAAGCGTTGCGGGCTTTTGAGACAACACTTTCAATACCAGTCATTTTTCTGACCTCGAAAGGCACAATGAACGATATTCGGACGGGAATGCTCTTGGGTGCGGACGATTATTTGACCAAGCCCGTAGATTTTCAAGAATTGGTGCGAGTAATCACGACGCGCCTGACTCAGCACGAACGCCAACGGCTGAATCTTGCAGCACAAACCGAAAGCGTTCAACGGCATCTCATGTCGGTGCTTCCGCATGAACTTCGTACACCTCTGAGCGGCATCATTGGTGCTTCGACGCTCATACGGAGTGAAATTGCGACTCTTACCAAAGAAGATATTTTTGAATTGAATGAATGTATTCTCTCTTCGTCGAGGCGTTTAGCGCGGATTACCGAAAATTTTCTGCTCTATGCCACTATTCGCCCTTTGCTCGACAACCCAGTATTTACGCCTATTGTACCAGATGTGTCGTTAGAAAATGCCGAACACCTTGTGCGAGAGGTTGTTTTGACCGTTGCCGACGGCTGCGCCCGCATGAACGACGTAGAGCTTTCACTTCAAGATGCCACTCTGAGCGCAAAGCAACGCCATGTAGAGCGCGCCATCAGCGAAGTAGCACTGAACGCATTCACGTTTTCAGCAATAGGATCTCTGGTGCGTGTATCCTCGCGGGTTGTCAATAACGTTTTGATGATTGACATTACTAATGAAGGTCGCGGAATGACAGAAGAGCAGATTTCGCACCTCAAGCAGCCGATTTCATCATTCATTCAATACGACCGCGACGAATTTGAACAACAAGGCACGGGTCTTGGGCTTGCTCTGACGCGCAGCATTATCGCCCTTTACGGCGGATTTTTTAACATTGCCAGCAATAGCGAACAAACAACAGTTAGCCTTGGTTTCCCTTTACACAAGCCGTAAATTGCTTGCATCACCATACTTTATCCCGATTTGATTATGACTACTCCTTCTACACCCGATGTCTTTGTCGTTGATGATAACAACCTCGTGCGCACAGGTATTGTGCGGATGCTCGAAAATGAAAACCTTGTTGTCAAAGAATTCGACCGACCACGCCCGTTTATTGCAGAAATATTTGCCGCAAAGACGCTTCCCCGCATCATCATTAGCGATTTCGATATGCCGGAGATGAACGGTTTGGAAATTATTCAGATGCTCAAGAGTTCTCCTGCGCACAAACATTTGCCAGTGCTGGTGGTGAGTGCGCAAATCAATCCCGAAATCCACGAAAAAGCCGTCAAAGCTGGTGCGGTGGCATGGATAAAAAAATCAGCTATTGGAAATGATATGCTTCCAGCAGTGCGGAAATTTATTTTGGGTCGCTAAATATTCCCTAAAAAGCACTGGAAGCCTTGCCAATACTAGGCTTTAGATGAGAGTCTTGCTATGTGAGCAAGACTCTCATTTTCGTTCATGAATCTCCAAAACTGCTGTGCATTTTTTGTCAACTCTCACAACGATTAGAACTATGATACGATATTTTCATAAACACCTGTTATGGCTGATTTCCATAGTTGAGCAACGGAGAATAATCGCTTACTTTGTGCGTTTTGGTTGCCAACTGTGTTGTTTGCTCATTATCATTTTTTTTGGGTGGAATAGGAGTTTTGCACAAAATCGTGATAGTTTACTGAACATAGTACTCAGCATACCAGTGGAAAATACCGCCAGAGCCATTCCGCTTGAACAGCTTGTGGGATTGTACATGGATGCAAAACCAGATTCTGCCCTGATATTTGCCGAGCAGTTGTCTGTATTAGCCAAGCAACATCCCTCGGATAAGATGTTGCTTGCCCGCTCACTTACAGCGTTGCTCAACGCATATAATACTTCTGATAAGCCCGATCGTATGCTTCCACTTGCGTTTCAATTATTGGGACTTGCCCAAGATCTGCATGATACTATCCGCATTGCTCGTGCAATGCACGGTATCGGTTATGCTTCTGGGCAGCAAGTCGTAAAAAATAACCCACAAGAAAATGCCATAGCACTGGAGTATCTGAAGAAAGCACTAGCGATTGCTTTACACAGAAAAGAACCACTTCTGACGGCTAAATGCTACAATGCGATTGGGCGAATGTATCGAAAAGAGCAGCAATTTGATTCCGCACTCCCCTACCACCAACACGCACTCACTCTTGCAAAAGAATACCGTTTTCCCTTGCAAAAAGCATGGGCTTTGCATAGCATGGCTCTTTGCTTACTGAATAATGGAAACTTGCCTCAATCTTTAGAACATGGGTTGGAAGCAGTACGTGTGTACGAGCAGATTGGAAATCCCTTCTATGTTGCAATTTCTCTACATACCATTACCAAAATCTACGAGAAAATGGGTGCTTTGCGCCAAGCACTCGCTTTTGCGTTTCGCAGTTATGATATTGCTATTGCCTCGAATGCTTCTAAAATAGCATATGAAGTGAGTGAACGCATTACAAATATTTCGGAAGTTCTTGGCGAATACCACACTGCGCTTGAATATCATAGGCGGTTTGTGAGTTTACGCGATGCCGTAACTAAGGTGGAATTTAGCAATAATGTGGAAGGTTTACAGAAAGAAATGGAATATGAACGCAATGCGCGTGTACGATTGCAAAAAGAACAACAAGAAACGTCATTGATTGCTCAACAACAACGGTCGTTGCTGATTATTACCGCTATTTCCTTGGCAATCTTTGCTGTTGCAATGTTTATGTTGTTGTACGGTCAGAGAAGAACAAAGCGTCATAATGCTGAACTTATACAAGCAATTACTGAGCGCGAAAAAGTGGAAGAAAAGCTCCGCCTCCATTCTCTGGTGCTTGAAACCTTAGCCGAAGGCGTGATGGTCTGCGATGCCACTGGCATCATCACGTACACTAATCATTCACTTGATGAAATGCTTGGGTATGAACGTGGTGAATTATTGGGGCAATCAGCAGCAGTGGCAAATAATTACACCGACGAACAAAACACCGTGAGAAGTGGTAAACTCATTGAATATTTGCACACTCACAAGTCTTGGAATGGTGAGTTAATTAACCTCAAAAAAGACGGTTCCCTCTTTCCCACACTTACCAATATCAATGTTCTCCACGAAGGCGAAACAATGTATTGGATAAGCACAAAACAAGACATTACCGAGCGCAAAGCGAAAGAACAAGAGTTGAAATTGCTACGAGACGTGCTGAATCTTGCTCCGGTGGCAATTCGCATTGTCGATAGCAATGGAAAGTTTGTTTTTGTCAATGATAATTTGTGTAAAACCAGTGGCTTTTCGCGCGAGATGTTTTTGGCTTCCACTGTGCAGCAAGTCTTTCCCCATACCTTTCCGAATGCAGATAGATGGGAACAATACTTTGGGGAAATTCGGCAACATGGCTTCCTTCTTCAAGAAGCGAAGATGATGAATAAATTCGGAGTGCAGAGCTGGGCAGAAGTTCATGCGTCGTATGTGAAGGTCGGCGACCAAGAATACTCCTTCGCGCTCGTGAACGATATCACAGAAAGAAAGCGGCAGGGCGAAGAATTGCGGCGATTCAAAACGCTTCTCGACCAAAGTAGTGATGCGATTTACATCATTGATTTGGACACGGGTCGCTATGTTGATTCTAATAGAAAAGCCTATCAATCACTTGGCTATACGCAGGAAGAATTGCACCAAATCGCGGTCATGGACGTAGCAACGCATATCGCCGACCTGCCGACTTGGCGGGGGCGTGTGGACTTAGTCCTTCGCACGGATGAGCTTACTTTTGAAACAAGTTACCGCCGCCGCGACGGAATGAGCTTTCCAGTGGAAATAACGGCGCAGGTTCAAACGTTTGATGAGAAACAGTACATGGTTGCTGTTGTCCGCGATATTACCGAGCGCAAACGCCAACATCAAGAACTCGAACTTATTCGCAATCTCATGAATCTCGCCCATGAAGCTATTTGCGTGGTGAATCCCGAAACGGGGCAGTTCCTTTTTGTTAATGACTTGATGTGCGCAAATACAGGATTGGAACGAGAAAAATTGCTTACTCTTAAAGCCTCTGATGTTGAAACATTTTTTGAAGCTCCCGGAGCGTGGGAGAAGCACGTCGAAATTATTCGAGCAAAAAAGGCATCCTACGGCGAAGGTCGTCAAAAGCGCCCTGATGGTTCTACCTATCCGGTAGAAGCTACGGTTTCAATTATTTCCTTAGATGGAACTGAATTTCTCATCTCCTTCATGCGTAATATTACCGAGCGCAAGCAACAAGAACGGGAAATGTACATCATACGCGACCTCCTCAATCGCTCAGGTGATGCTATTTCTGTTCTCAATGCTCGTACTGGGCTGACGCTCTTTGCCAACGATAGCGTTTGTGCAAATCTGGGGCGCACACGTGATGAGCTTGCGCAAATACCCGTATGGGAATTAGAAACCATCTTCGAGGAAACTGGCTCGTGGGAGCGTCATGTCGAAGAAATGCGTGAAAAGCGAACAGCGTTAGTGCAGGGCGCACAAAAGCGTTCCGATGGCACGACGTTTCCAGTAGAAGTACGTGTTTCGCTCATTGACTACGAAAATGAAGAATTTGAATTTGTCATCACCCGCGATATTACCGAACGCCAAAAAGCCGCACAGGAACTTGCTCACAGCCAAAAAATTCTCAAAGATGCACAAAAACTTGCCAAACTAGGTAGTTGGGAATTCGACCTCCGCACTCAGGAATTATCGTGGTCGGACGAAACATATACCATTTTTGGATTGGAGCGTATTCCGGTTGGAAATCTTTATGAGGTTTATCGCAATAAACTGCGCCCAGGAGCAAGAGAGCGATTGGATTCTCTCCTGCAAGCAGCAGTCAAAAATAATAGTAAAGACTTCGAATATGAGCATACTATTGCGAATACTGATGGCAGTGAAAAGTATATTCTTGGCATTGGAGAAATATTCAGGGATGAATTTGGCAGTCCTATCAAAATCATGGGAGCCGTCCAAGACATTACTGAACGTAAACTGGTGGAAAATAAACTCTTTAGAACGGCGAATCTGCTCACCAACGTCATTAACTCTTCCCAAGACATGATTTTTGTCAAAGATACCGAGCTGCGCACAATACTTTGTAATACCAATTTAATTGTATTTTGACTATTTTGCATAGAATAATCAATACTCTTGGGATAAAAATCCTTTCAAAGCCATGAATAGCCTTGATTATGTCGTC
>RDXM01000100.1 GCA_004292595.1 Candidatus Kapaibacterium sp.
TGAGACTTCTTGTCTGTGTTTGCCGCCTGAAACCCGCGCCAACACTCACAGACAAGAATGTCTGTGCCACTGCTGAAGATTTTTTGTATGGTACTTAGGCTCGCATCGTTCCATTGCCAATCATTGGTGGTTTTTTCTCTGTTTTGAAGTGTTCGATGGATTCGAGGAGTTGGTCTTTGGCAAAAGATAGTTCGTTGGTGCGTCCTGCGATAGCGTTGGTGAGATTGGTTGTGCTGTGCGTAACATCTTTAACTTTCACGATTGTGCCATTGATGGCGTTGCTTGCGCTTACGAGGTGTTCGCTCATGCTTGCTACTTGCTTGATGCTTGCCGCGACAGCATTGGTGCGGTTGATAATGCGTTCGAGTGCTTCGGCAGCTTTTGCGGCAGCGAGTTTTCCCTGTTCGACGTTTTGGCTACTTGTTTGCATCGTGCGCACAACTTGTTGCGTATCGCGCTGAATTTGCGAAATCGTAACAGTAATTTCCTTTGTTGCTTTTTGTGTGCGCTCGGCAAGTTTCCGCACTTCGTCGGCAACGACCGCGAAGCCGCGTCCTTGTTCGCCAGCGCGGGCGGCTTCGATGGCGGCATTGAGGGCGAGAAGATTTGTTTGGTCAGCAATTTCCTCAATAACTTGAATTACCTCGCCAATTTGCTGGCTACTTTTGCCGAGAGCCTGTACGGTTTCTACCGAAGCATTGACCACGCTTGCAATGGCGTTCATGCCAGAAATGGCTTCGGAAACGACGTGTCCGCCCGTATGCGCGTCTTTACTGGCTTCTTCGGACTCCCGTGCTGCTGTGGAAGCCTGTACACTGCTTTCTCGCACGATGCCAGACATTGCCGCAATTTCGCGGCTAATTTCATCAATTTGCATAAGTTGTGCTTCTGTTCCGCTCGACATTTCCAGAGCGTTATAGGAGATATTCGAGGTAATTTCTGCTGTTGCGTGCGCGGCGCGAATGACGTACTCAATAAGCTGGCTAATTTGAAAAACGGTTGCATTGAAACCTGCATAAATCTTTGCAATGACATCGGTATTTTCGCTGCGCGGCAGAGAAGAGCTGAGGTCGCCTTGGGCAAAGGTTTCGAGAGCTTGAAGGATTTGCTGGGCAGCATTTTCTAGGTATTCGCGTTGCACTTGAAGCTCTTTGCGGGCTTGCTCGGCACGCCGCGCCATTTCTTCGGCACGCGAGGTCTTTTTAATTTCTTCGAGCGAACTGCGAATATTTCCTACCATGCGGTTAAATGCCGTTGCCAGGACTTCTACTTCGTCTTTCGTTTGAATATCAACCGATGCCTCCAAATTGCCCGATGATACTTGCAATGCAGCTTTGGTAAGGGTTTTGAGTGGTTTCACAATACGCGAACTCACAAACAGCGTCAGCGCACCGCCCAAGAACAAAATTCCTGCACTGATATAAATGGCGATATTACGGCTTTCTTTGGCATCCTTGACAAGTTCGGTGCGGCTCATGCCTAAGACTACTTTCCCAACAACGTTTCCTTGATACAGCACAGGCAAGGCAAACAACGATACGTCTTGAACCTCAGTAATGGTGCGGTTATTGGGCTTTGCATCTTTTGCAATGATGGTCTGCACATCGGCGCGGAGAAGCTGTAAGGTATTGTCAGCTTTGTAGGAGCTTACCTCTGTGCCGTCTGGTTTCACAATAAGGACAAACTTTACTTCCGTAAGCGATGGCACAACATCAAGCGTTGCTTGCACGGCTGCTGCATCCTCAAACATCATTCCTGTAGAGGCATTGAAAGCAATCATTTGAGTTGTTACAAAGACCTTCTCGCTGGAATATTTTTGCATTTCCCCAAATTGTCGTTGGGGAAAATAGATGGCAATAAAACTCGCAATCGCAATCAACAAAAGGATAACGACCGTGACGAGCTTTGTTTGAATACCAAAGAGTGGTGCTTTTAGGATACTGGAGTGAGGCATAGTTTTTCGATAAGTTCTTGCAAATTATGTGAGACAAAACAACCTTTTGCGAAGGAAGTTTGTACAAGAGAATGTGTCCGCAAGTCCGTAGTGCATTTAATAGTATTCCTCATTCCAAACGAAGTAGGAAGGTGTGCTGTTGAACATACTATACTGAAAAAGGTTTGTTGCTTCAGATGTAGTCCACCTCAAAGGTGGACTACATCTCAATTCCTTTGCTTTTCGATATGCAATTTTTACCCATTTTTAGTATATCTCAGATAATTGCGCAACCGTATTCCACGTTGTTCCACACTATGTTCACATTCTACCACGACTTCGCTCAAATACTATAGACTCTTACAAGAAAACCTACGACCATTCGGACTAGTGAACCAAAAAAGGAGCTTTTGGCGAAAAACTTGTGCAAAGTTAGCAAAATTCTGGTTTCTGCAAAAGTAGCTGCAAAATAAAGAGTGCCAAAGCGCGTGTTTTTTTGAAAACAAAGAATTTTCTCGAAAAATCTCGTAGAAAATGTAGTAAAAACGTCGTATTTTCGGGTACAGTTCTTGGTCGTTGGTATATTTTTCAATATCTTTCCTTTTGTAAAGCTCTTTTTTGTTGTCGTATGGGACGTTCAAGATTTTGAAGCGGGAATGCCCTCTACGCGCTTTATTCGGTGTTGCGTTCGCCGAATGTTCGAGCTGTTGTCATTACCTCTCGTCCTTTTGAGGACGCAAGTTCTGTCCTCACATTCTTATCCTCACATTGTTGTACTCAATTTTCTTTTACTATGAATCTGTTCAGTACAAAGCCGTGTCTTCGCGTAAGCAATCGTGTGCAATCCTTCTCAAGTTCAGCCTCTCGTTCACATTTTCTGCTTATTACTCGTCATTTATTTCTGGTCTGTTGCGTTTTGTGTGCGTGTTTTGGACGCAGCGCAGCGCAGCCGTATTATTTCTTCGATGGTTTCGCCGATGCAGCGCAGCCTCAGAGCTGGTACAATAATGTTGATGGTATAGGCTTGGGTGAAACAGGTTTTATTGCAGGGCAAACCTACATCATTGAAACTGGACGCACGGCGGTTATTAACTCCACGTGGAATATTCCAGCGATGAACATTATCGTCCGAAGCGGCGCGTTGTTGGTCGTTGTTGGAGATATTAACGCTACTTTTGGCGCAACGATTGATGTGCAGTCGGGCGGTATTCTGCGTATTCACAACAATCCCAATATTACTGCTGGCTTTTTTACGAATGCTTCGTACAACAACAGTACGCTCTACTACACGGGAAATACACTGCGAAATAATCCCACAGAGCTACCAACTGCTGGTGGTATTGCAGCAAATATCGTGCTAGATAATTCGGCGGCTGTGCAGCTGAGTAGCTACAATTCCACTATCAACGGTAGTCTGAGCGTCAGCGCGGGAACACTGCGCATTACCAATGCAAATCCGCTCACGCTTGCTGGAGCGACGACGATTGCGCGGGGCGGCTTGGAAATTGAAGCCAATGGCGCAACCAGCACGGTGGTCGTAACGGGCGAGTTTATTTTGGGGAATGGTACAGAATGCTTTCTGAACGCAGTTACCGCGACAATGCCCGAATTGAACCTCGCTTCCAATATCACCTTTGGTGGCGGCAATATTCGCACCAATGGCTCAGGACGCTTGCGTATAAGCGGTTCGGGAATGATTGCAGGGCGTGTGAATTTTGCAGAAAACTCTGTTACTATCCCGCGTTTGGGGGAATTGCTGTCGAGCCGCACCAATCCTCACGCTATCAACTTGGGAACAAGTGTAGAAATTCCAACGGGATTGCCCGCGAGAATATTCCAGTTAAATAATTTTGCAACACTCAACACCAATAATTTTCAGCTGCTCTTGCGCGGCGGAACGCATACCTTCGATGGTACGCTGAATATAAATTCACAAGGTATGCTGGAAATTGATAACACAGCATTATCGGGGCTTGGTACGCTCAATGTCTTTCCGAATGCGCGTTTGCGCACCTTTGACAGGCTTTCTAATGGTGCGGTCAATTATGCTGATTCTACCTCAGTTTTGGAGTATTTTGGCACCAATGATATTATTGCTGGCACCTTAGGCACTGAATTACCTGCGGTGATGAGCGCATCGGTAGTGATTACGAAGTCTGCTGGCGGTGTGGTGGAATTAGACCGCTCTACCACACTGCTCGGAAACTTTACGATTGCTCCGCAAACTGCCACCACCGACCCGATTTTTGAGCTGCGCAGTGCGATAAATCTCACGCTCAATGGAAAAATCACCACGCTCGGCAATACGCCTACGCTCGGAACGCAGATTGTCAGTGGCGATAACAGTGTTACCATTGGTGGAGAGCGCACCGATACCATTCAGAATTTTTCTGTGCGACAAGCAAATGTTGTGAATCTCAATCCGTACTTACAAACGTTCACAATGAATCGTCCGGCACGCTTAGAGCTTTCACGGGATTTGGTGATTGATGCCGTTGCTGGAGCTTCCTTGCGTCTTGCGCGGGGGATTATTATTCCGCCAAAAACTGCCAGTGGGCGCGTGATAGTGCTTTCGCCTTCTTCGACTGCCATTGAAGGCGGCTCGCCAAGGTCGTATATCGAAGGACCGCTCCAACGCTCGCTTGCCGTGAGCGACGTTACCTATCCGTATCCGATTGGTTCGCCAACAGAGTATATGCCGATAAATATTATTTCGCCACCGTCGGTTGCGCCTTCGCCCAGCGTGATAATTACGCCCGTCAGCAACGCACAAGCTGGTTTTGTGGATTTGCCAGTCTTTACCTTCAAGGACAATCGCCGCGAGTGGCGTTTGCGCTTGGGTTCGATTACGTCCATTGGCTCGTTCCACGTGCAGCCTGCCGATACCGAGCTTGTTGCCTCGAATGTTGTGGTGCGCAATAACGGTACGGGCGGCAATAATTTTAGTACGCTCGGCGGCATCCTCACTGGAACAAGCCTCATTCGCTCTGCCACGCCGATTTCCGGCATCGGCAATATGTCGGAAGAAATCGCGCTGCGCATTGGTAATACCACGCCGCCGCCGAGAATTACGAGAGTCTCGCCGCTTGTTGTGGCTTCGGGTTCTACGATTTCGCTCGAAGGAACAAGTTTTGTCAATGTTCGTCGTGTGCAAATTGCCTCGACAACAATGAGCGATTTTTCGGTGCAATCGCCCACGCTTATTACCGCAACACTCCCTTCGACAATCGCAACAGCAAACCCGCTTGACAACGCGGTGCGTGTGCCGATTATCATTCGTGCTGAAGGCGGCACGACCGCTTCGATTGATTCTGTTTTTTATGTATTCACCCCAACGATTTCTAGTTTCTCGCCGAGCGTTGCTGGGCGCGGCGCGGCAGTTATTATTCGCGGATTTCGTTTTTCTGGCACATTTTCGACGACACCGACCGTAACATTTGGCGGAATCCCTGCGCAGTCAGTAACGGTGCTGGGTCCGGGCGAGCTTCGTGCGATTGTTCCGCAAAATGCTACGACGGGCGTTATCCGCGTAACAACACCCGGCGGCGCGGCGTTTTCTCCGTCTCTTTTTACCTTTATCCCGCCACCACGCATCACTTCTGTTTCTCCGAATATCGGGCGCGAAGGAGATATTATTGTTCTTCGTGGTACTGCGTTTGAATTGGTACAGGGAGTGCGTTTTGGTGGCATCCTTGCACAATCATTCACGGTCAATAGCCCGACGCAAATTTCGGCGATTGTGGGGCGAGGCTCAACAGGCACAGTGAGTGTGATTGCCGTTGGTGGCACTATTACCTCGACCAATGAATTTATCTTTGCTCCGCCGCCAACCATCACGCGCGTAACGCCGACAATCACGGGAACAAGCGGAACATTTGAACTGCAAGGGACGGGCTTTGTCGGGGTGCGCGAGGTGCGTTTTACCAATGCAACTGTCAATGTTACCTCGCTCTCGGTGCAAGTGCTTTCTTCAACACGAATGCTTGTGGCTGCGCCGCGTGTGAATGTCTTTGAAGAAGTAAATATCAAACTCACTACTGCTGGGGGCGAGACCAGCACCGCGCAAACGCTCACGCTTGTGCGCTCGCCAGAAATCCTTGGCTTTACGCCGCTCTCTGGGACAACCGGCACACTCGTTCAAATTATTGGGCGTAATTTCCTCGCCTCGACCATTTCTAATGTCCAAATTGCTGGAGCAACCGTCGCAAGTTTTGAAGTGGTATCGGATTCGCTCCTTGTCAGTCGTGTAGGGCGCATCAATCCTGTTATCAGCTCGCAGGGAACGGTGCAGCTTACTGCGCCTGGCGGAACGGCGTTTGCTGGTACAACCTTTGCGAATATTGCTCCACCGCCGCAGATTACGTCCGTAGAGCCAGCCTTTGGTATTGAAGGAACAGTTGTAACGGTGCGTGGTGCAAACTTCAACGATGCGAATATTCCGCGTTTGGTGAATCCGCAAAGCCGCATCGCACTGACGGACTTCCGCATTGTCACCAATGGGCAAATCACGTTTGTTGTTCCGCGCAATGCCACCACAGGAACGCTCGAAGTGCAGACTTCTGGCGGTATCGGAATGTCGCCCGTACCGTTTACGTTCTTGCCGCCGCCTGTTATTCATGTTATTGAGCCGCCATTTGGTGTGATTGGTTCAAATGTGGTGCTACAAGGCGAGAATTTGCGCGGTGTGCAGGAGATTCGTATTGGTGATGCGGCGGCAACAAATATTGTGCGCGACTCGCCAACGCAGATTACCTTTTCGCTTGGGAGCAGCAGTGCCTTAGGATTTAACCAAGCACTCACAATTACCTCAACGCAAGGAACAACGGTCATTCCAGACGTTTTTAGTGTTGTTACCGAGCAGCAGCTTGATTCCCTTGCTCTTGTGAGCATCTACCAGCGCACCAGTGGCGCAAACTGGACGCGCCGCCGAGGATGGCTTTCGATTTTGCCTGTGTCCGAGTGGCAGGGTGTGGTGCTTGATAGCGCAACGCGCCGCGTGGCGCAGCTTTCCTTGCCAGAAAACAACATGGTGGGTGCGTTTCCGATTGCCTTGCAATTTATTTCGCGCTTGCGGAGTTTGGATTGGCAAGGAAATCGCCTTACGGGGCGCATTCCAGCCTTCATCACCAATTTGCGCCTTTTAGATACGCTGCGTTTGGGGCAAAATCGCTTCTCGCAACACTCTCTTCCCGATAGCTTGGGCAATCTGACAAATCTGCGCGTACTGAACGTCTCTGGTGATAGCCTGACGGGCGTAATTCCGCGCTCGCTGGCACGAATGACGAATTTGCAAGAATTTGATGCAAGCAATAATCTTTTGCAAGATTCCGTACCGCAATTTCTCACAAACCTTGTCAATATGCGGGTTTTGCGCCTAAACGGCAATCGTCTTGTGGGAGCGATTCCATCAGGGTTTGGAACAACGACGCTTGCATTGGCGGTGGAAAAATTTACCCACAGCGCACACGCCACGCCGCTTTTGGAAGAATTGAACCTTGCAGATAATCAACTGGCGGGTGCAATTCCACTGAGCATCGGCAGTTTGACGAACTTGCGCGTGTTGTCGTTGGCAAATAATCGCTTGGAAGGCGCACTCACAGGCGCACTCGTGCAACGCCTAACGATGCTTGCCACGCTGAACATCGGCGGGAATCGTCTGTCGGGAATATTGCCTACCGAGCTAGGTTTGCTGCGGAATCTACGCTTTTTGTCCGTGCGCAATAATCAATTTATTGGTGTCATTCCTGAAGCATTAGCAACAGCAGATAATTTGGAAACGTTGTGGTTGGACAATAACCAGTTTGCAGGGAGCTTTTCTTCTGCGTTTTTGCGTCTTGTGCGGCTTCAACGCTTGGATATATCGAATAATCGTTTGACGAGCGTTGCACGACTACCGCAAATTCGCCCTCTCAACTATGTGAATCTTTCTGGCAACCGCTTTGATTTTGGTTCGTTGGAAGATATTGCACAAATAGACACCATCATTATTGCGCCGCAAGACAGTATCGGCGAACCCCGCACCGTGCGTGGAATTGAGAGCCTTCCCGTTCGGCTGTCGATAGCAACGGGCGGCATGACGAATCGTTACCAGTGGTTCCGCGAGGTGCCTAGTGGTCCTGCTGTTCCTGTGAGTGGGCTTTTGCGCGATGATTTCTTCCAATTTATTTATACGCAAGCCTCGTCTGGCACGTATTCATGCCGCGTTACGAATGTTTCGCCAGAAATGCGCTCGCTGACCCTGCAATCGCGCCCGATAACGCTTGTTTTTGGCGGCTTGCCACCACCACCGACGCAAGTTCCAGAGCCAGTTTCGCCTGATAACGGCGCAAGTTTTGTTGCCACAAATGCGACGCTTACCTGGACATTCACCACCGATGCCAGCGTGTATAACGTACAGGTTTCTACGCAGCCGAATTTTATGCCAATGTTATTAGAGCAGGAAGTCCGTGATACGGTGTTGCGCCTCCGCGCATTGCCGTATTTGCAGGATATTTACTGGCGTGTTCAGGGGCGGAATATTGCTGGAACAACGCCATTTTCTGTACCATTTACCTTTCAAACTTCGCCGCGTAACATTGATATTTTGGCAACAAGCGTTCGATTTCCTCCAACGCCACTTGGCGATACAACGCGCTCGGCACTGATTCTCACCAACACCAGTACGGCAACGCTTGTGGTGCAATCGCTCGAGATTGATGACGGCGAAAATAGTTTCCGCTCGCCCGACGAGGTGCGTGGTCTTGTTCTGCGTCCGAATGCTGAACATCGCTTGGATATTGAATTTACGCCGCGCACCGTCGGTGCGAAAGCAGGAACAGTGCGCGTGGTATATGCCCAGCAGGTCGCAGATGCACCACGGCAGATACAGCCCTACGCCAATCTTGTGCGCGGGCTGGCAATACCGCTTAAAATTAGGGATATTGATTTCGATACGGTGCGTGTGAATCGCTCGACGATAACGACAATGCTCGTTGAAAACAAGCTGCCGCGCAATCCACAGAATGTTGTGAATATTATTTCGGTTCGCCCTGTTATCAACTCGCGCGACGCCGCCTACAGCGTTCAAAACTTCACGCCGCCCGTGGCACTCTATCCGGGCGATGTAACGGGCATCCTTGTGCGATGCGCACCAACGCTGGTTGGGCGACCAGTTGGAACTCTTGAAGTGCGCTATGCCTTTACAAATTCTACCAATAGTCAAGCTCGTGCCGATACGGGTACTGTCCGTGTTGGTGTGCGGGCGAGCGCGGTAATTACGCCGCGTGATAGCTTGTTTTTGGAGTTCGGTATTCGCCCCGTGCGAGATTCTGTGCCTCCTGGAGGCTCGGTGGATGTAGAAGTATTTATCAAAGTTGATTCTACAAAAATTACGGAGGAACGAGCGCGTTTGCGTCGCGTGGTGCAAAATCTGAATGCGCGATTGTTTGAAGGTTCCATTCGCTACAATCCCAATGTTCTCTCGCTCATTCCAAATTTATACTTTGAAGAATTGACCAACGCAACTGCGGCAAATGATTTCCAACGTGCAAGCCTGTATGTGCCGCGCACACTCTGGAACTCGGCGGATTCTCTGGTGATTGCGCGTGTGCCGTTCCGTGTTGTTGCGGGCAATACGAACATTACGCCGCTCGTCATTGAAGAGGTATTTTTGGGACCAGACCGCCGCACACCCGGACAGCGTAAAATCTTCATTGACCAGCCAATTTCGGTAACAGGAGCAACGCAAGGACTCTTCGTTGCGGGTGTGTGCGAAGCGGGTGGCTTGCGCTTGACGACAACAGCGCGGGCAGTGAGCTTGACTGCTATTCGCCCGAACCCCGTGCAGGACGCAGCAGAGCTGACCTACGCAGTGCGCGAGGATGGTTTTGTAGCGTTGGAACTGATTGATATGAAAGGAAATATCTTGCAAACGCTCGTGCGCGGCGACCACGCACCAGGCGAATATTTACTGACAATGGACACGAAAAATCTTCCCAGTGGCACGTATTTCCTGCGTTTGCTCACGCCGACGGATGTGAAAACGCAAAAAGTTCATGTGGTGAAATAAGCGTTGAAATAAGCGTTGAAATGACCGTGAAACCCGTTCTATCGCTCCAAAAAGTGATAGAACGGGAAAACGCGGCAATTCATCTGTAATCTGTTTTTAATCAAAAATTTACCTGTATTGCCGTGAAACCATCCTATTTCCTTGCTTTGAGTCTTGTTCTGCTGACAAGCTGCATCTATCCTTTTCCCACGCCACCCACGCTACCAGTACCACCACGTCCTCCACAGCCAGCATCCATTACGCCCGCTTTTGACGAAGCCAAGTTACTCAAAACATGGTGGTATGATTGGGTGCGGACAGGTTTGCTTTCCGATTCCTTCCGAAAGCTCTACGTTGCCGATGGGCAGCCGCTTCCGCCCGCACGAGGTAGAACGGGAATGACGTTTGAGAAGGGCGGAAAATACACGTACATTGGCATTGCCCCTGCCGACGGACCCTTGCCGTTTGATGGTTCGTGGAAGTGGATTTCGCCAACGCAGATTCACGTGCAGCATGAAGCAAAAATCTATCAAGGCGCGAACTTTCCTGCCGTCAGCGATACGTTAGAGATTATTATGCTCTCGGATACGACGTTTATTGCGCGACATCGGCAATCAAGGTTTTAGCTTTTCCACTTGATATTACACCCAATACTCGGCTTCTGGTCTGGGTTTGGGGGCATTCCTGCTAAAATTGCCTCCAGAGCAGCGCGAAGGTCGTTTCCTGTGGGAGCGATGGTATTTTTTGGGCGAGAATCATCGAACTGACCACGATAAACGCAGCGCAAATCCTTATCGAAAATGAAAAAATCTGGCGTACACGCAGCATCGTAAGCGCGAGCTACGTCTTGCGATGCGTCGTAGAGGTAGGGAAACGTGTAGCCATGCGCCTTTGCGTGGAGCGTCATTTTGTGCGGTGCGTCGTCGGGATACTGCACAGCATCATTCGAGCTGATGCCGACAAAGGAAATACCTTGTGGGGAATAGTCTTCCACACACCGCACCAATGCTGAGGTGAGGTGTAAAACATATGGACAATGATTGCAGAGAAACATTACGACCGTTGCGTGCTTGGAGCGGAGGTCTTCGAGGCTGATAAAGCGTCCAAGACTGTGGGCTTGCGTGTCGGGGAGCGAGAAATTTGGTGCGATTGTGCCAAGTGGCATCATGCGCGAGGGAGTAGCTGCCATATTTTTCCAGAATTTCAAGAATGAAAAAAAATTCACGAAAACTTCAAAAATGCTATGCCGAAGGTTTGTAGAAATAGTTCTACTGTGGTAAATTACGAGATATTTTTGTCAAAGTATATGCTCTTGTAGCATTACTTGTAGCATTACTTTTTTGTTTGTTCTCGTGCTTATTGAGACTGGATGTTTGTATGAAAAATTCTCGTACGCTGTTTATTGAACGATTTGTACCAGAACATTTGTGTGCCGACAGCGACACATTTCGGCGGGCAAAATTACTCGTAAGCATAGCACTTATCACGGTCGGAACGTGTCCAGTGCTGGCATTTTCCTACTTTTTTCAAAAGCATTATTGGGCAATCGTCTTTCTGCTCATCGCATCGGTGGTTGCTTCGGGAATACCGTTCTTATTTCGTGCCACATCATCACAAAAAATCACTGTTTATGCTCTGTGTACTTTGATTTACGCCGTTTTAAATTCGCTCACCTTTACCACAAACGGCTTGCAATCAACTGCTTTTCAGTGGATGGCAATTATTCCGCTTGTTGCGGGACTCACTCTCGACCGACGCGCCATGACGATTTGGGCGATAATTAGCGGTGCGACTGCGCTTGCCTATTACATTACGTCGCTCTCTGGATTTGTTTTTATCAATAAAATTCCGCCCCAAGGCTTGATTCGCTCAGAATTTGTTGCTGTATCGGCTCTGGTCTTGGTTCTCATGCTGATTGTCCGTATGTTTGAATCTGGGCGCGAGCGAGCCTTTGCTGCCGTTCAAGCGATGAATGCACAAGCAGAAGAGTTGAACAAGAGTTTGCGCAAGGCACAAACAATGCTTGAGCGCGAAAAACGCAAGGTGGAAGATATGGCGTACGAAACCAACAAACACAATGAATATCTTGCTCACACGATAGATGATATGCTGGAGGCAATGCAGCGATTTTCCAACGGCGACCTCACGGTAAAATTTGAAGTCGTCGGCAATGATAGTATTTCTCGGCTCTTTGTGGCATTCAACAACGCGATTGATAGCATTCGCGGCTTGACGATAAAAGTGGTCGAAACCGTACAAGCGACTGCCAGTGCGGGCTTGGAGATTTCCAGCAGCACAGAAGAAATGTCGGACACGGCAACAAATCAAGCGGGGCAGATTTCTGGTATTGCAAGCGTGATTGAACGCATTGCGCAGCACGTCCAGCACAACGCCCAAACCGCACAGGAATTTGCCAGCAAAGCCGAGCGTACCGCTCTTGATTCTGAGCGCAATGCAGGGCTTGTGCAGCAAGCAATTACGGGGATGCAGCGTATTGAAGAGGTCGTAACAACCTCAGCGAAAACGATGGAAGAGCTTGGAAATAGCAGCAATCAAATTGGTGAAATTGTGCAGGTCATTAACGAAATTGCCGACCAAACGAACCTGCTCGCGCTCAATGCGGCGATTGAAGCTGCCCGCGCAGGCGAGCAGGGACGAGGCTTTGCGGTTGTTGCCGATGAAGTGCGCAAACTCGCCGAGCGCACCACGCAAGCCACAAAAGAAATTGCCGCAATGATTACGAAAATCCAACGCGAAACCACGCAAGCCGTAACCGTGATTCGCAAAGGAACAGGCGAAGTTGCTGAAGGAAAACAGCTAGTGATGCAGACTGGCTCTGCGCTGGAAGCATTTATGACCAATGCAAAAGAAGCGGCGCACGTGTATTCGGGCGTTGCGGAGGCAAGCAGCGAGCAAGCACGTGAAATCAATGAACTTGCCGAAACGATTGAAGCAGTCAATTCAATGATTAACCAATCAGCAATGGGTTCGGAGCATATTGCCTTTGCTGTGAATGATTTGGGACAGCTTACCGAGCGTCTCCAAGTGCTTGTAAGCCGCTTCAAAACTGACCGTACTGTCCTAACAATGTCCACCGCACCACCCAAATATAATAAAAATTGGCGCAAGTTCTTACAGGAATAATGCGCTTTATTCGTCTAGTGTGTTGTCGCGTATCGGCAAAGTTTGCATTCGTCGTGAAAAATGATTGATTGCAAGCGAGTGTGTTTGGTTCAAAAAATTGTAAATAACGTCCTCCTGTTTCATTTCACGTTTTTGTGTGTTCCGCTATGAAGAAGTTCCAAGATTTTGTTCTTCGTTTTGTTCCATCGGAGTTTGAGGCAGACTACGATATGTTTCGCCGTGCAAAATTGCTGGTGAGCATATGCCTTATTACAGCGATGACGTGTCCGATAGTGTCTATTTCGTATTTGCTGTACGGGCATTATTTGGCAATTCTCTTTTTGGCAATCAGCACGGTGTGCTTTTTTATGCTGCCAGTCTTGCTGCGCACCTCACGGAATCTGACGCTTGCAGGGCATTTGCTCTGTGCGTTTTCGTTCTCTATGTTACACTCGCTCATTCTCACAACGAATGGCTTGCGCTCGACGGTATTCCAGTGGACGGCGGTCATTCCGCTTTTTGCCGCGCTCACCTTGTCCAAACGCCAAATGTTTCAATGGCTTGCCGTAACGGTTGTGGTTGCCTTGGGCTATTTTATTGCGGGGCAGAAAGGCGTTCATTTTATGAACGGTGTGCCAGAGCAAAGTATGCTGCGTTCGGAGTTTGTCGCTTTGTCGGTGTTAGCTGTGGTGCTGGCGTTGGTGGCAAATATGTTTGAAAGTGGTCGGCAAGAAGCATTTGCCAATCTCGAACAACGCAACAAGGAAGCCGATGACCTCAACAAAGGCTTGGTAAGCATGAAGTCTGCGCTGGAGCGGGAAAAAGTGAAAGTGGAAGAAATGGTTGCTGAATCGGAAGAGTTGAACTCGTACCTTGCTGGCAGCATGGAACATATGTTGGAGGCGGTTCACCGCTTCGCAAGCGGCGATTTGACGGTGCGTTTCCATGTGGAAAAAGAAGACGACATCGGAAAAATTTTCCTTGCCTTCAATAGCGCAATAGACAATATGCGTTCCACGATTATTCGCGTTGTGGAAAACGTTGAAGCAACCGCAGGAGCGAGTGCGCAGATTTCCGTCAACACCGAGCATATTTCAGCAGCATCGCGGGAACAAGCGCAGGGAATTATGGGTGCTGCCTCAGCGATAGAAGATTTTGCGACACAAATGCAAGAAACATCAAAGAAAGCTACGGAATTTGCCACAAATGCCCGCAAAACTGCATTGGAAACCCAAGCAAGCTCGGGCGTAGTGAATCAGACTATCGAAGGAATGAATAAAATTGATGAGGTTGTGCAGCGCTCTGCCGCAACGGTGGAAGATTTGGGCGTGAGTAGCAATCAAATCGGTGAAATTATTCAAGTTATTGATGAAATTGCCGACCAAACAAATCTTCTGGCACTGAACGCCGCGATTGAAGCTGCCCGCGCAGGCGAGCAAGGACGCGGCTTTGCTGTCGTTGCCGACGAAGTGCGCAAACTCGCCGAGCGCACTACAAAAGCCACGAAAGAAATTGCGGCAATGATTACGAAAATTCAGCGCGATACGCAAGGCGCAGTCCACGTGATTCGGCAGGGAACATCAGAGGTGCAGAAGGGAAAAGGACTCGTCGGGAAAACAGGTATTGCGATTGAATCCGCCATGAAAGCCGCAATGAAATCTGCCGAAACCTACGGACAAATTGCCCAAACGAACAAAACGCAATCCTCAGAAATGAGCGAGCTTTCGGAACATATGAACATCATCACGGGAACCGTGCGCGAGACTGCAAACGGCGTGGAGCAAATCGCCGAAGCCGCTCGCAGTCTGAATGCGCTCGCCGAACACCTGAACTCACTCGTAGGAACATTCCGCATTGATAATCGCACTATTTTACAGATTACCGCCGCACCGAAGCATAATAAAAATTGGCGAGAATTTGCGGCGAAAGAGTTGGACTAAAACCGTAAACGATGAGAAGTTACCAAGAAAGGATTGACGCAATGAATTGGTCTGAACTAGGCATAAACACAACGATTTTGATAGCCGCATTCGCTGGTATGGAGCTGTTTAGCGGCTTCTTCCATAAGTACATCATGCACGGCGTACTGTGGCGCATCCACAAGACGCACCACGTTCACGGAAAAGGTTTTTTTGAATTAAACGATATTTTCTCGCTTAGTTTTGGTGCGATTGCCACGCTGCTTTTTGTTCTGGGAATGCCAACGCTGGATTGGCGGTTTTGGGCAGGATGCGGTATTATCTGCTACGGCGCGGTGTATTTTGTGGTGCATGACGTATTTATCCACCGCCGTGTGAAATGGATTGAGCAATCAAATATTTCCTACCTGCAAGCCCTCCGTCGCGCCCACAAGGCTCACCACTCCTACATCGAAAGCAATCCAGGCGAAGAATATGGTTTGCTCTGGATTGGCAAAAAATACTGGAAAAAATCCTAGAAAGCCCCACATAACCAAGCTCCACGCAACTAAGCTCCACGCAACCAATAACCAAACCCCATGCTTACACAAAACGCTCACATCCTCGTCCCAACAGACTTTTCTGTTCCTTCGCGCCACGCGCTGGAATATGCGGAAACGCTTGCGAAAGCCTTTAACGCCACGCTGCATCTGGCGCACGTGATTCAAGAAATTGAATACACCGAAGAATGGGGAAATGTCTATACGAAATTAAAGGAAATAGGAGACTTGGTCGAAGGGCAATCACGCGAGAAAATAAGCGCGATTCAGGCTGATTTGACAGCAAAAGGGATTGCGTCGGAATGCGTCATTGCGCATGGTCGCCCTGATGTTTTTTTAGCAGAATACGCCGAAAAGCATGGTATTTCCTTGATTATCATTGGCACAAGCGGCAAGCGCGGTGTGGAACATTTTATTTTGGGGAGCACCACTGAGCGGCTTTTGCGCTCTGCGCCGTGTCCAGTGCTTGCGGTACGAGTGAAAAAATAGTTTTAGGACTTGCGCAAAATATGTGGAGTGCGGAATTTATTCCGCATATTTGCTGGCTTCTGGTGTGATTGCGGAATAAATTCCGCACTCCAGTATACTCATTTGCGAAAGTCCTACGTTTTTTGAATAACATTAAATGCCTACAATGTTCGTCATTACTGGGGTCGGTGTTTTTCTCACCAATTTATTACTACCATGAATATCCATGCAAAACCGCTTAACAACGTCGTGCAAGACTTGAGCGCAAACACGACACGGGGATTAACAGAAGTAGAAGTCCAGAAAGCCCGTGAAAGCTACGGTTTTAACGAATTACCGCCACCGAAAGAAACGCCGATTTGGCTGCAATTTTTGCAGGAATTTAACGACCCAATCATGTACATCCTGATTGTGGCGGGCATTGTGAACGCACTCGTAGCAGAGCCGAAGGACGCGCTTGTGATTGCCTTCGTGGTGATTTTGAATACGGTCGTGGGATTTATTCAAGAGCGCCGCGCCGAAAGTGCGCTCCAATCCTTGAAGAAGCTGACTGCTCCAACGGCGCGGGTTGTTCGCAATGGGCAAATGGTGGAAATTCCCGCACGGGAACTGGTCTGCGGGGATATTTTGCTGGTGGAAAGCGGAACACGCATAGCCGCAGATGCGAGAGTCTATGAGGTTTCTACGCTGCAAGTGGATGAATCTATGCTGACGGGCGAATCGCTTGCTGTTACCAAAAAGCCTGATGCTGTGCTGGACGAACACGCTCCCATCGGCGACCGCATCAATATGCTCTTCGCAGGAACAATCGTGCAGCGCGGGCGCGGGAAAGCGATTGTTACAGGTACGGGGCTGATGACGGAGTTTAGTAAAATTTCGACGGAAATTCAAAACGCGGATGAGAATGATTCGCCCTTGCAAGAGCGCTTGGAGGGATTTGGAAAATACCTCAGCATCGGCATTGTTGCTATTGTTGTGCTGATTTTTGTTGTTGGCTGGCTGCGTGGAAATTCGCCCCTTACGATGGCTCTGACTGCGATTGGTCTTGCCGTTTCCGCTATTCCTGAAGGCTTGCCGATGTCCGTCACCATCACGCTTTCGATTGGTATGCGCCTCATGGCAAAGCGCAATGCGGTCATTCGGAAGTTGGTTGCCGTGGAAACATTGGGAAGTACGAATGTTATTTGTTCGGACAAAACCGGAACGCTGACGCGCAATCAAATGACCACCGTAAAACTCTTCACAGGTGGTGCAGAGTGGAGCGTTTCGGGTACAGGCTACGACAAAAAAGGGGAAATTAAGGATAGCAATGGAAATGCCGCAAACACCGCACAAAATCTTGCCTTGCAATGGTTTTTGCGCACAGGACTGCTGTGTACTGAAACGCGCTTGAAAGATGCTGGAAACGATGCTCCCGCCTTTGAAATCGTTGGCGACCCAACCGAAGCCGCCTTGCTCGTATTGGCACATAAAGCGGGTGCGGATTCAGAAAGTGAGCGCGATGCTTGGCGCGTGTCGGTGGATTTGCCGTTTGAATCCGAGCGGCAATTTATGGGCGTAACGGCACAAAAAGGCGATAAACACTACATTCTCCTCAAAGGTTCGATGGAACGTCTCTTGGCACGCTCGCCGAAGATGATGGCGGCAGATGGCTCGTTACAGCCGATAGATGCGGAGCTTTTGCAACATCAAACAGAAAAATTTGCCTCCGAAGGGCTTCGCGTCTTATTTTTGGCAATGAAAGAAGTATCACACGCACCAACAGAAGAAGAATTTGAAAATGCCCAAGATTTAGTCTTTGTCGGGCTTGCGGCGATTGTAGATCCAGCCCGTGCCGAAGCCCGCGACGCGATTGCCGAATGCCGCAACGCTGGAATCCGCGTGAAAATGATTACGGGCGACCATGCAAAAACCGCACAGGCAATCGCCTACGACCTCCGTTTGGCGGGCGACGAAAAGCCCGACGTGTTGGCAGGACGTGAACTCGAAGCCATGAGCGACGAAGAACTCTACAAGCGCGTGGAAACAACCGACGTGTACGCCCGCGTCTCACCGACGGACAAACTGCGCATTGTGAAGCAATTACAAAAATACAATCTTGTTGTTGCCATGACGGGCGACGGCGTGAACGACGCACCAGCACTGAAACAAGCAGACATCGGCATTGCAATGGGTTCGGGGACGGACGTTGCGAAGGATGTTTCGGGTATGGTGATAATGGATGATAATTTTGTGAGCATTGCAGCCGCCGTGCGGCGTGGGCGCGTGATTTTCTCGAACTTGCGGCATATTTTGATTTACATTTTGACCACAAGTTTGGGCGGCGTTTTGACGGTAGCAAGTTCGGTCTTTCTTGGAATCCCGCTTCCTGTCTTGCCTGCGCAGCTTCTGTGGATAAATCTCGTTACCGACGGCACATCCACGTTCCCGCTCGCCTTTGAGAAAGAACACGGCAACGTTATGAAGTACAAACCCCGCAAGCGTGATGAAGCCTTGCTTTCGCCGCGCATGATTGGACACATTATTTTTTGTGGTGTTTGTATGATGTTGGGAACGCTCGCTTTGTTTTATTACAATCTCAACATTTTGCAATATCCGCTTGTGAAGGCGCAAACAGCCGCATTCTGTACGCTCGCACTGTTCCAAATCTGGAACGTTCAAAACTCGCGCTCGCTCGAACGCTCCCTGTTCTGGAATTTGCCAGGACGTCAAACAGGTGAGGATGTCGAAAAAATCAAATTCTCCGACAATTTGCCGCTTTTGGGCGTGATGGTCTTTGCAATGGTCATGCAAATTGGCGCAGTGGAAATTCCTTGGATTGATGGGCTTTTGGATACACCATACTCGCTTTCCATGCAAGACTGGACGCGGATTCTAGCCGTTTCGTTTTCCATTATTGTTGTCGTGGAAATAGAGAAATTGGTTTTGGCGTTGAAAAATAAATTTGTTGGAAAATAAGCCAGAATTATTCCGTTGGGCGGCTGCTGCCATAAGAGCAGTAGCCGTCAGGCAGGTATCGTGCTGGCAACCAATCCTGTCAGATTATCTCGTCTTGATATTCCTTAGTTGTTCGATGGTAAGACCTGAATATTCGTCTCCGCCAATTCTTTTCCATTTACAATCACAACAAGGCGATGCTCGCCAGCGTAGTGTTTACGCGTAGTGCGTTGTTGAAAGGAGATTTTGCGCGTGATAGAAAGTGTCTCTCCTGCGTTGTACGGCTTCTCGTGAATAAAAAAAATCTTGCGAACCGTCTCGCCACTTGCTTTCACGTAATACACGCCATATTCTACACGAATATCCCCGCCTTTTTCCGAAACAATATCAAACGAAAACATTGTGCTTGCGCCAATCGCTACGGAAGCCGTATAAAATCTGAGATGAGAGACATGAATAGCAATATTTCCAAAAAATCCAAAGAGTGCGAGAGCTTCAGGATTGCCGCGCTTGAGTAAGGTGCGGAGTGCGTGTTTGATAATGCGGTCGGTGTCAGTGTTTACGCCTTTCCAGCGTGATGCAATTTCTAAAACAAGGTCAGGATGGTCTTTGGCAATATCATTCAAATTATTGGCGACGCTGCGGCGTACATATTCGCTTTCATCGGCTTTGAGGCGTTCTAAAATGGGGAGAATTGGCGCGGGGTCGCGTTGGAAGGCTTTGAGTGCCATTCCCCAAGGCAAGCGCGGGCGGCAGCCTTCGCTTGCTAATCTGCGCACGTGGTAGTTTGGATCTGCTGCCCAGTCCAGCATTTGTACCATGATGCGCTCTGGATTCCGCATAATAAATGGGCGAATAGCAAACTCTGAGGAAGAAAACTGCGTGAAGAGTTCTAAAGCTGAAAGTGAGATTTCTTCTTGCTCCACGCCGTACTGCTCAACAAAATCAGGGAAAAATAAATACGGAAAACCGACGCAGGATGGCGCAATCATACGAAGGATGCGCAAGGCTTCTCCGTAGTCGCTTGGCAAAAAATCTCGCAAACAGACCGCAATATGCCGCATTCGCTCCTTGAGTTCACGGGTTTCCCAATCGGAATCAAGTACGCTTTTGACGAAATTTTGCGTAGGAAACGTAGGAATTTGCTCGTGAAGTAGCCTCGCCAAAGAGCTTACTAATTCTGGGTTGTAAACATTTTTGAGCTTGAAATCTTCCATAAATACGATTGTAAAAGCAATTTGATTTGATGCAATTTTGCTTAACCTGCGACCTTTATCCCTTTGCCTTCATCCTTCTGCCATTCCCTGATTACATCAGTATTCCCGCCAATGTCGCCGAAAGATACGAAGCCAGTGTCCCGCAGACAAGCGCACGGACACCAAGTTTCGCAAGGTCGGTGCGGCGCGACGGGGCAAGTTCGCCGATGCCACCAATTTGAATCGCAATCGAACTTAAATTTGCAAAGCCACACAGCGCGAAGCTCGCAATAGCAACGGCTTTCGGCGTGAGAACCGATTTTGCCAGCATTCCCGACATATCCGAGTACGCAACAAATTCATTGATAACGAATTTTGTTCCCAAAAGCGAGCCAACCCGCATCACATCTTGCGTGGGAACGCCCATCACAAACGCAAATCCTGCAAAAATTAGCCCAAGCAAATCCTTCAAACTCAGCGTCGCAAGATTGATGCCGACCGCCTGCCACGACCATCCAAACGTACTTGCACAAAACGCACCAATGCTTGAGAGAAACATATCCACGAGCGCAATTACCGCAATAAAGCCAATCAGCATCGCAATTACGTTGATAGAAACTTTCATACCGTCCGAAGCACCGTGTGCGATTGCATCCACGAGATTCGCATTTTGCTTTTTGATTTCCAGTTTTACTTCGCCTTTTGTTTCCGATTCTTCGGTTTCGGGATAGACAATTTTTGAAATCACCAATGCCGCCGGAGCCGCCATAAGACTCGCTGCAATGAGGTACGGCGCAGGAACACCCATCGAAATATACACCGCCATTACGCCACCCGCAATACACGCCATTGAGCCAGCCATCGAAGCCAAAAGTTCAGAATTCGTCATGCCTGTAACGTAAGGTTTTATCATAATCTGTGCTTCTACCTGCCCTACAAACGCGCTTGCGACGTTGGAAAGAGCCTCCGAGCCGCTTACACCCATGAGGTAATATACGCCCCGCGCAATCACCGCAACCACGCGCTGCATGAGACCGATGTGGTAGGCAATGCTCACAAGAACGGACACGAAAATAATCGTCGGCGTAACTTTGAGCGCGAAAATAAAACTCGACCCCGCACCAAAGATTTTATCCAAAACCTCAGGTTTGACGAGGATGCCGAAAACAAACTCCGCACCCTTGTTCGCCGCGCCCAGTAAATGCTCGACTCCTGCGCCGACGGCGGCGAAAATCTGCTGACCAATCGGCACTTTCAAAATGAAAATTGCCAGCACAAGCTGCAAGCCTAACCCCGTGAAAACAAGCCGTTTGTTGATAGCTTTGCGGTTATTAGAAAGCAAAAAAGCGATGCCAAGAATAACAACGATGCCAAGTAGCCCAGTAAAACGTTCCATGAAAATACCTTTGGAGTGAAAGATGGAGAATCTCAGAAAAACACAACAAACCACCTGCAAAAGGTAGGAATGAAATTGAAATCGGGCGGAAAATACGATAATTGCTGGGATTTGTACAGAAAAATTATCCAGAAAAATTGACAGAGAAAAATGGAGAAGGCACAAAAAAATAGTGCGCCCCAGCTTGTTGCTGAAACGCACCATTTGTGGTTAGTATCTCTTCCTGCTAGAGATACCTTTTCCCCTTATATCAAGTTTCTGTTGTTTTTCTTAAACACTTTCTTGATAGAACATCTTCATATTTTCAGACGAACACAAATATACGACTATTCAACGAATTTCAAAGACTTTTTTTCAGATGAGAAAAAAACTATTAAGTAATATACGTGTTTTTTCTCGGTTATTTTTGCTCTTGCAACGAATACAATAGAGGGTGCTTGATTTACACGGTGCGAATATATGACATTTTCATATCGTAGGAAATTACACTTATCACTAAATTTTACGAATGTGTCATGTTTTTACAAAATATTGAGAGAACATGGTGCTAAAAACAAGTATGTATCAGTGCTGGAGGCTTTTTTACTGCTGTACAGTTGCACATTTTTTCTCTGCTCTTATGCCGTGCGGAACTTTGCTTTTTATTTACCAACAAGCTGTGAGCAATTCAACAATCATTTCACTTCTTTCTGTAAAAACTCCAAAAAAACTCCATGAAAATTCCTGAAACAATGCTATTTTAAGCGACTTTTGACCACACACACACCACACAAAATTATCTCTCTTGATTCCGTACTCATCATCCGTATTGATTATCGGTATCGTTTGTGCAAAATTGTCTCATTGCATTTATTCTCGTATTTTTTACCTTCATTACTGTTGCTATGAAGTTTTTTCCGTTGTTATCGCTGTTTGCACACCGCATATGTACGCACTTTCGTCGGCGTATTGTGTCGGGAGTTGCATTATTTCTCATGCTATGTATTGCGGGCGATTTTTTTTATTTTCACACAGATTTTTTTGCCAACGCCCTTTTTACCAGCGTTTTTGCGCAAAGTCCTGCTGCGCCTGAGCTTCAAGAGCGTGTGCGTGGCTTGAATCCGATTAAGCCTATTACGCAATATGTTTTTGATAAATGGCAAAGCTCGGAAGGCTTTCAGCAAAGCGGTGTTCGGGCGATGTGCCAAACCAAAGACGGTTACTTGTGGCTGGCAAGTTCTGAAGGCTTGGTTCGCTTCGATGGTGCGCGGTTTGTGGTCTTTGACAAATCGAATTTGCCTCTCAAAAGCACGTCCATTACTGCGCTTGCTGAAGGCAAGAATGGCGAACTTTGGGTTGGCACAGAGTATGGCATACTCCGCATTAGCAATGGCACATTTCAGCTTTTTACGGTGAAGGATGGCTTGCCAGATAATGTGATTCTTGCACTTGCCTATGATGCGAAAGGAAATTTGTGGATTGGCACAGAAGCGGGCTTGGCAAAAGAAAGCAATGGCAAATTTACTGTATTCACAACAAGCAATGGCTTGACGAGTAATGTCGTTTTGTCGCTTGCAGCGGACGCAAGCGAAGGCGGGATGTGGGTTGGCACATCTGGCGGCGGTGTAAATCATGTTGTCAATGGGCAAATTCAAAGTTTTATGACGATTGATGGTCAATATCGTCCCTATACACCCGATGATGGCTTGATTGGCGATAATGTTAATGCACTTGTCGCCACAAAAAATGGTACGCTTTGGGTTGGTTCGTCGGAAGGCTTGTTTCGCATTGAAAATAATGCGCTTGTGGCATTTTACAATGCCGCAACGGGTTTAGTAAAAAACGATATTCGCGCCCTTGTGCTTGACCGCGAAAAAAGTTTGTGGATTGGTGTCAATGGCGGCGGTGTCAGTCGCATTACTGCTGATGGCACTATTTCTTCGTTTACTTCGCAGCAAGGCTTGGTAGCTGACGAAATTCTCTCGCTCTTGGAAGACCGCGAAGGTGCGCTCTGGGTCGGCACTGATGCTGGCGGGCTGGCGCGTTTCAAAGACCGCCGCTTTACGTCCTACACCTCAAAAGATGGCTTGACAAACAATAATGTTTCGGTCGTAACCGAAGGCGCAGATGGCAGCATTTGGATGGGAACAAACGGCGGTCTGAACAAGTTTTCTTTTGGCACGTGGTCGAGTTTTTCTACGCAAAATGGCTTGCTGAATAACATCGTAACTGCGCTCTGGACCGACCGTGCGGGCAGTCTTTGGGTTGGTTCGCGCTTGGGATTACAAAAATATAACGGCACAACATTTACAAATTTTACGAAAAATGAAGGCTTGCCCGATAATTCTGTGCAAGTGGTAATGGAAGACAAGCAAGGTTCGGTCTGGGTTGGTACCGAAGGCGGCTTGGCAAAATTTGTCAATAACCAATGGACAACGTTTACCACAAAAAACGGCTTGTCGAATAATAATATCCGCGTTTTGCTGGAGGACAACAAAGGCACACTGTGGGTGGGAACACGCGGTGGTGGCTTGTCGGCAATGGCGAATGGCGCGTTTACGAACTACACCTTGCGCGATGGCTTGGCAAGTAATTTTATCTGGTCGATCTACGAAGATGCTATCGGCGATCTATGGATTGCTACAGGTGGCGGCTTGTCGCGCTGGAAAGACGGTAAGTTTACGACTGTCAGCACACACAACGGGCTTTTTTCGGATATTATTTTCTCGGTGCAAGAAGACGAAGCAGGCTGGTTTTGGCTGAGTTCTAATAAAGGCATTTTTCGTGTGCGCAAAAGCGAAGTGAATGAGGTTCTCGACCGCAAAGAGCGCAAGACGGTGAACTGCATTGTCTATGGCGTGATTGATGGCATGAAAACGGCAGTCTGCAATGGTGGTTCGCAGCCGTCGGTCTGGAAATCGAAGCGTGGGCAGTTTTACTACCCGACCATTAAGGGTTTGTCTATTGTTGAGCCGCTGACGATTCCGTATAATCCACTGCCGCCGCCTGTTATTTTGGAGCGCGTCGTTGCTGATGGGAAATTTCTGCGCTTGCCTGGTGTATCACTTCTTCAAACAAAAGATGCTTCCACGCAAGATGAATTTACGGATATTAACTCGGAAAAATTCGATAACAGCAATGCGAATAAAGTGATAGAACTCGCTCCTGGCATTGAAAAATTCGAGTTTCAATACACCGCAACGAGTTTGCTCATGCCAGAGCGTGTGCAGTTCAAATTTAAGCTCGAAGGATTTGATGAGGACTGGGTGAATGCTGGAACGCGCCGCACGGCTTTTTATACAAACCTTCCGCGCGGCAAAGAATATCGCTTTCAGGTGATTGCTTCCAACAACGATGGCGTATGGAACGAGGTCGGCGCAAGTACGAGTTTTTACTTAAAGCCATACTTCTACGAAACGCCGTGGTTTTTGGGCTTGTGTGGTCTTATGGTGATTGTCGGTGGCGTGGCAGCATACATCTTGCGGGTGCGTCATGTCGAGAAGAAAAATCGTGAATTGGAGCGCATCGTTGCTGAGCGCACAGAAGAAGTGCGCAAGCAATCAAAAGAAATCGAGCGGGCAAACGGCGAATTGAAAGAAAAAAATGAACGCTTGAAGGTATTAAGCGGCATTGGACGCGAGCTAACGTCGTCGCTCACCTTTGAAACCATCGTAACAACGGTATATCAGCGTTTTTATGAGGTTATGGATACGACAATGTTCAGCATCGGTATTATCCGCCCTTGGAACAATACGCTTGAATATAAAATGTCAATTGACAAAGGAATGCGTTTGCCGACGTATGAAATTCCTATGGATGATAAAAATCAGCTTCCCGTCTGGTGTATTGAGCGTGGCGAAGAGGTTATCATTCAGGATATTGACCGCGATGGAAAAAACTATATTCCCGATTTCCGAAAGACCATCAACCCGCTTGAAGGCTTGATGCCAGAGATTGATAGCGAATATCCGAAATCGCTTATTTTGATGCCGCTCAAAGTGCGCAATGAGGTGATTGGTGTGCTGTCGGTGCAAAGTTTCAAGCGCGGTGCCTATACGCAGAACCACATCGAAATTGCGCGAACGCTCTCGAATTACGTGGCGATTGCGATGTCGAACTCCGAGCAGTTTGAAGAATTACAGCGCAAACAGCGCATCATTGCTGAGTTTAACAAGCATATCACCGATAGTATCAACTACGCAAAGCGCATTCAAACAGCGATGCTTCCGGACGAAGGTCACATTTCGCAAACGCTTTCAGATTACTTCATTCTTTTCCGCCCGCGCGATGTTGTTTCTGGTGATTTTTATTGGTATTCCGAGAAGGGCGATAGAATCTACATTGCGGCGGTGGATTGTACTGGACACGGCGTACCGGGCGCATTTATGAGCTTGATTGGCAATTCGCTCTTGAACGAAGCACTGAATAATCAGCATAAACCCGAACCCGGAACGCTACTTTCCGAGCTGCATAAAGGCGTACAGCGTTCTTTGCGCCAAACCGAAACCAACAACCGCGACGGCATGGACATTACGCTCTGCATGATTGATAAATCCACACGGACGATTGAATTTGCGGGCGCAATGAACTCGTTGTACGTTATGAAGCAAGGGGAATTTGTCGAAATGAAAGCAGATAAAAAGCCGATTGGCGGTATCGAAACCGATGAGCGTATTTTTACAAATCACACTATTGATGTCTCCGACGCGCCCGTTGGCTCGGTGATGCTTTATTTGAGTTCCGACGGTTTCAAAGACCAATTTGGCGGCGAAAAAGGGAAGAAATTCAGCTCGAAACGCTTTGTAGAAATTATTGGAAATGCCTATTCTAAGCCATGTTCAGAGCAAAAAGTGATGTTTGCCACCGCAATGGACACATGGATGGGAACAACCCACAAGCAGCTTGACGATATGCTCGTTATTGGTGTGCGAGTGTAAAGGTATCTTTCTCTACAACATCCAGTAATAACGACGTGAGTACCAATGACTAAGTTTGCTCTCCAATATCAACAGTATTTACCGCCCTTTCAAGCGTATGAACTTTTGTCCTACGAGGGAGTCTTTACGCATGAAGTGGTCGTGCAGTTCACCCAAGAACTGGCGGCAGTCTTAGGCGGTGAAAAGCCCAAAAAGCTCTTCATTACAACGATTGAGCTGATTCAAAATATTAAAAATTATTCTGCTGAGATGATTGACCTCGCGGGAAATTCTCCTGCTGGAGTCGGCTTTGCAGGTGTGTATTCCAATGATGATGAGTTTATCAGTGTTTCGGGCAATCTTGTAAAAACGGACCAAGTAGAGCGCATTAAAGCGCATTGTGCAAAGGTGCGTGGGCAGACGGTGCAGGAATTACGCGCTCTCTACAATGCACAGCTGAGAGAGCCGCCCCCTGAAGGCAGCAAAGGTGCGGGCTTAGGCTTTATTGATATTGCGATAAAAACGGGAGGGCAAGTAGATTTTGAATTTACACCCATCAACGACGACGTAACTTTTTTCACCATTTCTGCGTTTATTAACAAACTTTAATCTCAATTTGTATTCTACTATGGAACCTTTACATCTCCTCAAAACAACAGAAACCCCATCTGTCCATATGGACATGAAAACAGGAATTGTTGAACTCGAAGGCAATTCGTATCCCGAAAATGCGTTTGAATTTTATCAGCAAATTTTTGATTGGATAGACGGCTATTTTGCTACGGGCGCAGACCAGATGAAAGCTATTTTTCGCTTGAATTATTTTAATACCAGTTCTGCGAAATGTATGCTCAATTTTATGACGCTCCTGCAAAAATATCATGCCCGAGAAAAGAGTATTTCCATTGAATGGCATTACGAAGCCGACGACGACGATATGCTAGAAATCGGCAAAGCCTTTTCCGTTGATTTTACCATGCCCTTCCGCATTCTTTCCTACGTGGACTAAAGGAAGGATGAAGTCTGAAATATGAGGGATGAAGCGGTGTTCAAGATGTTGCTCCGCTTGTGTCCATTGTTCTTCTTTCTTTTTTTCTCCTTTGTTATGCCCTTTAGCCTTCGAGAACGTCTCGCCCAAAGCATTATGCCGCGCCTTGCGGAGGAAGAATATTTTACGAATGAAAATGTGCGAAAGAGCTTGCACACGCTCATCCGTGAGGAGGGAATTGGCGGCGTGTGCGTCTTTGGGGGCGATGCTCTGAAAACCGCACAAATGCTGACAGAATTGCAGCACGTCGCAGCGCGGAGCTTTCGACCGCCTTTGCTTGTGAGTGCTGACTTCGAGCATGGCGTAGCAATGCGCCTGACGGGCGGAACAGCCTTCCCACACGCAATGGCACTGGGTTCTGCCGATGACGTTGCCATGACCGAGCGTGTTGCCCACGCCATTGCGCTCGAAGCAAAAGCGATCGGTGTGCATTGGAATTTCGCTCCTGTCGGCGATGTAAACTGCAATCCCAGCAATCCCATCATCAATATTCGCTCCTTTGGCGAAACGCCCGACCTCGCTGCGCGGCACGTGAGCGCGTACATTCGCGGCACACAACGCGCACACATCCTCGCTTCGGTCAAGCATTTTCCTGGACACGGCGACACCGCAACCGATTCCCACCTCGCTTTGCCAAGTCTTCCTTTCGAGCGCACTCGCCTTGAACACCTCGAATTTATCCCGTTTCGCGCCGCCGTCGCCGAAGGTGTGCGCTCGGTCATGGTGGGGCATCTTGCCGTGCCGAGTTTGGATGACTCTGGCAAACCCGCTTCGCTCTCGGAGCAAGTAATGACGCGGTGTTTGCGCGAGGAACTTGGTTTTACGGGAATCATCGTAACGGATGCTTTGGATATGCACGCCATTACGCGAAACTTCAGCAATGAAGCGGCTTCGGTGGGTGCGTACCGCTCTGGCGCAGATGTGGTGCTGCTTCCGCCGAATCCGCTCGCTGCGCTGGATGCGTTGGAACAAGCGGTGCTGCGCGGAGAAATTACAGAAACGAAGGTGAATGCGTCTGCTCGTGCGGTCTTGGAGGCAAAACAGTGGTGCGAATTGCTGAAACTGCCCGCAGAATGGACGTTTGAAACATTGGAAAAAGAAGCGATTGAGCGCATACGCCGCCGCGCCGAAGATGTGCCACAAATAAGCAAGCAAGATCAAAGCCTACTCGCGCTGGATGCCATGAAAAACGCGCTGCGCTGGTTCGGCGAGCGCGACGAACTTCAGCCCTTGCTCAAATTTACCCAAATTGCAGGGTTCGCGCTCTTGCCCGATGTGGAAACCGTGCAAGGAAATCTCAGTGTTTCTGCGGCAACCAACTTTTTTCGGTATCTTGGTCAGAATTATCCCAAAGATTGCGATTTTGCCTTCATTGATGAAAACATCAGCAATGATGAGCTTTCCGAGCTTATTTTGGCAACGCACGAAGCAGAGGCGATTGTTTTTGCAATTTTCGTGCGTCCCGTCGCCGAGCAAGGTTCTATCAGCCTTTCGGAGCGATTTCACGAAATTGCACGAATGCTTGCTGGTGAAAAACCAAGCGTTGCAGTGCTGTTTGGTAATCCATACTTACGCGAAACATTCCCTGCAAACGCCTATTTATGCGCCTTCTCGCATTCCGAACCCGCACTCGGCGCAGCCGCGTTTGAGCTTGTGCAGCGTAAGGAATAATGACAGTTTTTTCAAATTTTTTAGTAGTGGCACAGGCATTCTTGCCTGTGTTCGCTGCTTGAAACCAGCACCAATACTCACAGACAAGAATGTCTGTGCCACTAAGAGAAGGTAATTCAATATTTCCTTTCATCTATGAAACTTCGTCAATCCATACTTCCTGCATTATTGCTTGCGTTGCTGCTCTCTCTCGGCAGCGAGCGGCTTGCTGCGCAGGGATTCGATTGGCAATACTCTTCGCGCCTTCCAACGGGCTATCCTGTGCTGTTTGTGGGCGTTCTGGGCAACGCTGCGCAAAGCCTGCACACGACTACAATGCGCGTGAGCGAGAGCTTGCCGCGTGTACTGGATTGTGGGTGCGCATTCAGTACCGCCCGAAGCATTGATTGGTCGGCTGGAATTGTCGGTGAATACTGGCTTCCTGAGTCGAATATCGCTGTGTATGTCGCGCTTCTTGCCGAGCAGCGCAATGCGGTTTTTCAATCCGATTCCGTTGTATTTGCCCGTAATCCCAATCTGTATCCCACAAATTTTGTTTCACGTTATACCTTAACAACACAGGTCTGGAATACGAGTATTGAAGCGGGTTTTCGGGGAAAATTTGCTCCTTTGCCGTTTTTTGTTGGCGCAGCCGTACAGGGCGCATATACGCTTGTTGATAGTGCGAGGTCTTTGCGTTTGGTCGAAGATGCCAACGGTACGGTGAAGGAAGGCTTGCCCACCAATTTTATTACATTCAATCCTGTGAATTTCAGCGCGAAAGCCTTTATTGGTGCAGATATTCCACTTGCAACCAGTATGTATGCCTCTCCGTCGCTGTTTATCGCGTATCCGTTTGGCAATTTAATTACGGGAAGTGCCTCCTGGACACGTCTCAGTTTTGGTCTGCAAGTTGCTTTCATGCTGGGTTTCTTGCCGTGAGTTTTTTTGCTCAATTTCTTTACCCAGCTTTTGTCAACCTTTCTCGCCCTTCCACCGTCAAAGAAGTATTGCCCAACGAAAAACGCTGTCATTGCTCATGCTTGCATCACATTTGCCCGAAACATCATTTGAAAAAACAGCCGTTCTCAGCACAGAAGCGCATTTGTTGCAACGCTTGAAAGCAAGTGATAATGCGGCATTTCGGGAATTTGTGCGCTTGTACCAACGCCGTTTATTCACGCTCGCCTTTCAGCTTTTGGGCAACCGCGAAGATGCGGAAGACCTTGTGCAAGAAGCATTTATCAAGGCGCATGGTGCACTGGCGCAGTTTCAAGGCGCGTCGTCGTTGTACACGTGGCTACACCGAATCGCAGTGAATTTGTACATTGATTACACGCGCAGTGGACGCTATCGCGCCATTCAGCAATGGGACGACACCCGCGACGACAACGCCGATGCCGCGCAATGGCACACACCGCCGACAACACCAGAAGCCAGTTTCCAAGCGGTATTGCAGCAAGAACACATCGAAAATGCCTTGCAGAAATTGACGGCGCAGCAACGCGCAGTTTTTGTTTTACGGCATTATCAAGATTTGTCGCTGGAAGAGGTTGCCGAAGAATTGCACGTTACCGTTGGGACGGTGAAAACCTTGCTTTTCCGCGCTGTGCGAGAATTGCGCGAACATTTAGCGGTATATCGTTACTAAAATCAGGCTTCAGTTGCACAGACATTCTTGTCTGTGTTTTCGCCTGAAAACCGCACCAATACTCACAGACAAGAATGTCTGTGCCACTTATTGATTTTTTATTGGGTACATAGACCCAGTTATTATTGTAGAGTAGATACCATGAATACCGCATCACATCAAGAACCATCGGAAGGAATGAGAATGTATGCTGAAGCACAACGCCTCACCGGGCAAGCATTCACCGATGGTTTGGTCAATTTGCTCGCACAAGACCAACGTCGCCTTGCTGAACTTTGGAGTATTTTTCCTGACCTCAAGCACGAATACGACGCAATGCAAGAGACAGTGCGCCGCATGAATACGTTGCGTGATTCGGCTTCTTTGCATTCTGAGCAAGACTGGCATTTGCTTGAAAACCGCATCGTTGCTCGCGTTGAAGAAAAAAATACTACTCTGAACAATGTTACCAAATCGCATAATCTCACGCTTATCCAACGCCTCAAAAGCAGTACCAATGCTTCCTTTGGAGTAATATCCTTTGGAACGATGCTGCGCATAGCGGCGGTGTTTTTGGTTGGTATTGCTGTTGGACGCTTTATGCCATTATGGCACAATGGCTCAAATGCCGCACAACATCAGGCGTTTTTGCTGGCTTCTGCACAAAATGCGTCTGCACAAAAAACGAATGAGCGAGCAGAAATGCGTATGTACTTGAAAGATGCGCATTTGCTGATGCTTGGTGTTATGGCAATGAACGCCGAATGCGGCTTGGCAAACCCGCATACACTCGCCTCGCAGCGTGAGCGATGTGTGGAGCTGTTGGCGCGTTCTTCCAGCGTACAAGCGCGTTTCACGCCTGCCGAGCGTCAGCGCATGGCGCACGTGATGGGGGAGATTGAGTCTGCGCTTGCCGAATTAGCCGACGTGCAGCCCGCATCCTGCAATGCCACACAAATTCGTGAGCTTCAAGCCCGCACCGATGACGCGCTCTGCGAGGTTTCAAGCGTCTTGCGAGAAAGCGCGATGCAATAAAAAAAGGATGAAATCTGAAATATGAAATCTGAAGTATGAAATATGAAGTTTGTAATAAGCCTACTGTTCGGTCAAATGAGTTTTAAGAGCAGCAGACAAGAGTGTCTGCTCTATCGAAGCCAGTATTGACGGTAGCGCAGACACTCTTGTCTGCGCCACGAGACGCTAAAAACTTGTTTGACGGACTACTACGCCGTACTTCAGCCCTCAGATTTCATCCGTCATCCTTTCAATTCCCTCGACACTTCATTTTTTTTCACTTTATTTCAACAAACTATGAAAAACTTCGCACAAACACTGGCTTCTGCGCTTCTTGTTTCCGTCGTAGCAGCGACGAGCGCATTTGCTCAACCGAAAATCGAAATCAAAGGTGGCGACACATTTGATTGGGGAACGGTAAACGACGTATCCAAGCCGCTTGCAGGGCAAGTAGAAATTAAAAACATTGGCGATAAGGATTTGCTGATTTATCAAACAAAGCCCGCTTGCGGCTGCACAAGCGACGCGCTTGACAAAGGCACACTCAAGCCGGGCGAAAGCACGATGCTGCGATTTTCGGTGAATGTTGGTTCGACAACAGGGCAACTCCTGAAATCCATCACCGTTACCACGAATGCTGCGCCAGATTCGGTAAAAGTTGTGTTCTTGAAAGCAAATATCCAACGTCTTTTGTCGGTAGATCCACAATTTATCAGCTTTTATCCGTTGTGGATTGGCAAAGAATCAACAACAATGGCGAAAATTAAAAATAACGGTAAAGACCCCGTGAAAGTGCTTGAATTTACGGTGAATAACGGCTTAACTATTGGTAAAAAAGCTCCCTTCACGATACCAGCAAACAGCGAGGTAGAAATTCCGATTAAAGTCGTTGGTCCTGCGCAAGCAGGTCCGTTCTACGGTACGGTCTTGGCGAAAACCGATAGCAAAGCCTATCCGCTCTTGGAAATTCGCGCCTACGGCGACATCAAACCCGCACCAACGCCCGCTCCAGCAAGCTCTCCAGCAATGCTTCCCACTGGCGGCGGACAATAATTGCACGAGAAGGTGAATGTATGCAAAAAGCCCTGTATTCAGCATGAATACAGGGCTTTTTTGTGTCTATCAGTATGAGCAGAATTGCGGCAATATCACCCCAGCGCACGGATATTCGTTCCAATCAGATAATACGTTTTCATATCGCCCTTGCCTTTGACCTTGATTTCGCCACGTTCTTCAAAAAGAAAACGGGGTGTTTGCTCATTGGCAAGGGGAAGTTCGTGCAACAGATGATAAACGGCATGGCTAAGATGAATTTTTCCCGCTTCTCCGTGCGATTCCATACGCGATGCTGTGTTCACGGTATCGCCCCAGAGGTCGTAGGTGAATTTCTTTTTGCCAATCACGCCCGCCACCACCGCCCCAACATGAATACCAATGCGGATTTGCAGGATGTTTGCCGTTTTATGCGGGTCATCGGCGTTAGCAGAAAACGAGCCATATTTTTTCATCACCGTCATCATATCCAAGGCAAAGCGGGCGATGCGCTCGGCGTGGTCGGAAGTGTGTATCGGTACGCCACTGACAACCATATACGCATCGCCAATGGTTTTAATTTTTTCCAAATCATACTTTTCTGCAAGCGCGTCGAAATCAGAAAAAATAGCATCCAAGAGATTGACAATATCGGCGGCACTGCTGCGCGAGGAAATATCGGTAAAGCCGACAATATCCGCAAACAGCACCGTTGCTTCGTTGAAGCTCTCGGCAATGGTAGTTTCGCCACGTTTCATGCGCTCAGCAATAACCGACGGCAGCACGTTCAGCAGTAATTTATCGGAGCGTTCGCGCTCTTGTTCTACTTTGCGATTTTGCTCTTTCAATGCCGTATTTGCTTGAAGGCGTTGTTTATTAAAGCGAATGAGCATGGCTAGTAAGCCCACAAGCAGTAATACTCCCGCCAGCAAACCATAGAGAACAAACGACTGCATTCGGCTGGCATCGTTGAGAGATTGAATTTCTGCCTCGCGTTTTTCGGCTTCGTATTCGGTGCGCAAAAGGCTTAATTGCTTGTTTGTTTCGTCGTTATCCAGCGAATCCTTGAGGCGCAAAAAGCGTGTTTGCCAAGAAAATGCTTCTTGAAAATTACCCGTTTTGGCGTGTGCGTCGTAGAGAATTTTTAGCGCATCTTTCACCTCGCGCATCGCTCCTGCGCCCTCTGCCGCGCTCAAGGCTTCCTTCGCATATTCCAGTGCTGTTTTGCCATTGCCAATCTCCGCATAGACCGTTGCTGCGCCAATCAAGCTCGCTGCCAAGCCTTTTTTATGCGATAATTCTCGTTCAATGGTAATGGATTTTTGGTAATTTTCCAGCGATTTGTCGTATTGCTTCATCTGGCGCAAAATATTCGCTAAACCGTTCAAAGGCGTGATGAGACCTTCTTTATCGCCAAGTTCGGTGCGCAAGCGCAGGGACTCTTGATAATTTTCGATTGCCTGCTCGCGCATTCCCTGTTTTTCATAGACCTCGCCCATGCGTAGATGCGCATATCCCGCACCGCGCCTATCTCCCAAGCGTTGGAACGACGCAAGCGACCTCAGTGTATTTTCGAGCGACAGCGGATATTGCTTTTGGATTTGATACAAATTTCCAATGTTATTGTAGGCGTAGGCAATTTCTTTTTCGTTGTGGTTTTTCTCTGCCAATTCCAACGCTTTCAGGTAGTAGGACATTGCTTGTGGATAATTGCTCGTGTTGCGGTAAATTACACCAATGTAATTATACGAGCGAATACGTTCTGCTTCCCAGCCCAGCTTTTCTGCCAGTTTTGCGGCTTGCTGCCCGTATTCCAATGCCCGCAGCGTCTGCACACCACGAAACTCCCACGCCAGCGCATTCAAAAGCCGCACCCGCGCAGAATCGTCGGTTGCAGCCAAAAGCGCACGTTGCAAACTATCGGTAGAACTTTTCGCTTTTTGGTCTTGAGCAAATATGGGTAAAAATGTAGAGACAAGCATTAGTGCGGCTTGCAGAGAATATTGCTTTAACAAGAATTGCATAAAAAGGTAAATTCCATGAGAAGTGATGCGGTCTAAAGAAGTTTTTGAAAATAATTCCAACACTGAACAACGCTCTTCCCGTCCTACGGTTTTGTAACCGTAGAACGGGTTTCCCACAACGCTCTTTCAGACATTACCGTGAAAACCGTTCTATACTAAAAAAGGTTTGGTGCTTTAGATGTAGTCCACCTCAAAGGTGGACTACATCTCATTTCCTTCACTTTTTGATGCAATTTTTACCCGTTTTTAGTATATCGCTCTGAAGCAATCGCTCTGAAGCAATCGCTCTGAAGCAATACGACGAGAAAACGTATCCCTACGCCTCCGAAGGCAATGCGACAAGGAACGTCGCGCCTTTCCCTAATTCGGATTCACACCACACGCGCCCCTGCATGGCTTCTGCCATTTTTTTCACAATCGAAAGCCCCAAACCCGTCGAATGCTCGCCGCCCGTCGGACGCGCCGAGAGCCGCATAAACTTCCCGAAGAGCTTTGCTTGGTCCTCCGCCGATAATCCTGGTCCTTCGTCGCGGACGTACAGAACCAGTTCTTGTTTGCCCTCTGGTGCATTGATGTACGACGTGCGGTATTCCGCTCCCACCCAGACATTTTTGCCACGTGGCGAATACTTTACCGCATTAGAAACGATATTATCCATGATTTGCCCAAATGCCAGCGTATCAGCATAGACCATGGCTGGTTCGGGTAATGCCTCAAGATGGACGCTAATTTCCTTTTCTTTGCCGCGCCCATCATACATATTCACTACATTATCAAGAATAACATGAACACTGAATCGGTGCAAAGAAAACTGTTGTCCGCCACTCTCTAAAGCATTTACATCCAATAAGTTACGAATAAGTTCAAACATTTTTTGCGAGCTTTGGAAAATTGTCTTCGCAATGACGGGGATGTTTTCTGGAGCAGCAAGATTGCTCATCAGCAGCTCAGAAAGCCCTTGAATCCCTGTGAGTGGGTTTTTGAGGTCGTGCGCAGCAATGCCTAAAAATTCGTCTTTTTCTTTGCTAAGTTCTTGCAAGGTAAAATTTTGCGCCTGAATCTGGTCGTTGGCGCGAGAAAGCTCCATCGTGCGCAATTCGAGTTGTGCGTTTGCCGCTTCAACAAAATCGTTGGTGAGTTCTAATTGCTTATTTGCCGTTAAAATCTCTTCCTGAGCATCTTCGAGGCGATTCATCATGGCATTAAAGGCTTGGGTCAGAACGCCTGGCTCGCTTTGTGCCATAATGCCGTGTACTTCTGGTGCGCGGATGTGCAAGTCTCCCTCCGAAACGCGGTCTGTTACGTGGTACAGCCTCCGAAGCGGCTTTGTCAGCATTTGTGCAATCACAACCGATATTCCCCCCGCAAACAACGCTAATATCACCCCCCAGACCAGCGAAACAATGCGAGAACGAGCAATATTTGCATTCATAACTGTTGGTTTTAAGCCAATCAACACCTCGCCGATACGGTCATTTCCCAACAGTGTTCGGATAGGCGCAGCCACCGTAACCTCACCAGTACGTTCAATGAACGTGCGCACCGAATCAAGCGGCATAAGCTGTGCGCCCGCCTGCAATGCCTCTGGTGCAAATGCGAAATTATGCGTGTAGAGCGTATCGCCATTGTTATTGCGAATAATCAGCCACGAGAAATCTTGCAACCCCTCCACACCATGCGCTGCGCGAGCAAGGAGCTTTTTATCGGCAAAGGTAACGCCGTCGCTGCTGCCCGCCGCTACCAAAAGCCCGATAGAACGGGCTTGCGCAAGCATCAGCTCGCGTCCGCTTGTTTGCTGCCACCACGAACTAAAAAAAAATGCCAGAAGCGACGAAAAAAGAACCAGCACTGCCATTGCAGCACCTATCTGTGCGCCCATAGAGTAGCGTAACGAAAATTGATTCCGTGAAGGCGATGGTATGTGTATATCCATGATGTGAATACCTGCATTGCAGAGAATGAGAACAAAAAATGAGAACAAATCAAGAATTGGTGCGCTCTTCTGGTGCGTGAAGTATTTCTTTCAACAAATAAGCGCGGGTGCGAAGATTGCCCTTCAAATGAAGCTCGCCACGCTCTTCAAAAATACATTTTTTATGCAGTATTTCATAGCTTGCTTCCGAGCATTGTATTTCCCCCGCTTTGGCGTGTGATTGCAAGCGCGATGCGATGTTCACGGTTTCGCCCCAGAGGTCAAACGAAAACTTTTTTTTGCCAATCACACCCGCCACCACTGCGCCGGTGTGAATGCCGATGCGCAAATGTATCGGCAAAATCTCGCCAGAGGGCGCATCAACACTATAATTTCCGACAATACGCTGAATATCAAGAGCAAACCGCGCAACGCGCTCTGCATGGTCGCTGCACGGCACAGGTGCGCCCGCCACTGCTAAATACGCATCGCCAATGGTTTTAATTTTCTCCAAACCGTTGCGCTCTGCCAGAGCATCGAAATCGCTGAAGACCGCATCGAGCAAGGTAACAAGCTCTTCGGGGGAAATCTGCGACGCAAGCGACGTAAAACCAACAATATCAGCAAATAGCACCGTAACTTCGCTAAAGCGTTCTGCTATGCGCTGTTCGCCTGCTTGCATCCGCCGTGCAATCGGCGCAGGAAGGACGTTTTGCAAGAGCTGTTCGATAAGCGCATTTTTCATGCTTAATTCTCCATTCGCCTCTTGCAGAGCCGCTTCCGAGCGTTGCTTCAGGCGAAAGCGATTATAGAGCAGCAGCACACCAAGCAAACTCAGTGCCACTGTTGCCATCAAACTATTGCGCAGCAAGGATTGACGCTGTTTCTCGGCGGTCAGCAAGGCAATTTCTTTCCCGCGCAGTTCCGCATCGTACTTGGCATTGAACTGTGCAGACTTCGTATCTGCTTCTTCGGAAAAGAGCGAATCCTTCAATGCCTCATAGCGGCGGATGTTGTAGTACGCACCAGAAAAATTGCCGATACGCTCTTCAATCTGCGCCAGAAGTTCGTAACAATCGCGCAATTCCTTGCGAGCATTCAAGCTCTGTGCCAGTACCATTGCTGCGTCGAGCGACCGCAGTGCCTCCTCATTGCGCTTCAAGGCAACAAGAGCCTTTGCCGCGCCAAAGTGCGCATCCACTAAGCCTTTATGATTATTATTTGTGCTGTACAATGCGATTGCTTGCTTTTGCAAATTGAGTGCGCCTTCATGGTCGCCTGTTTCCTGCAAAAGCGTTCCGAGCGACGTGTAGGTCAGCGCAAAACCATTTGTATTATTCGAGCCTTCCAAAAGCCTGAGTGCCGCTTGGTGCATGGCTTGGGCGGAATCGTATCGTTTTTGATTGCGATAGACAATCCCGATATTGTTGTATGCCGCAGCCATACTGCTTTTGGCAGGAATACGCTGATACACCGACAAGGCTTGGTGCAAGTATTTAAGCGCGTCGTCGTACTTTTTTTGGGTGGAATAAATCAAGCCGATATTGTTCAAGGAACTCCCAACCCCGCGTGTATCCTGAATTTCACGGCGCAATGCCAGCGATTTTTGGTAATATTCCAACGCAATATCGTACCAGCCTTGATAAAAATATGCCACACCAATCGTGTTCAACGCATTGGCAATACCGCGCTTAAAATCTGCTCGCTCGGCAATTCCTAACGCCTCAAAAGCATATGTGCGAGCTTCTTTGGGTGCAGTTGCCCAGAGTTCACGAGCAAGGTCTATCAGTGCCAGAACTCGCGTAGAATCTGGTGCGTTAGCAGAAGCATAGTCTTGGACAAGTGCTTTCAAGCTATCAAGTTTTGACGACGATTTTGACGACGATTTTGAGGAAGAAGCAGGTGAAGCAAGTATTGGTAGGTCTTTCGAGGTTTGTGCCTGAATACGAGGAATGAAGCCGCTCAACGAGCCGCTCCCGAACATGAGCAACCAGCACAACATCGTAAAGCAAGATTTCATGCGCTTTTCCAAGTAATAAACGCCGAAAATCAAGGAAAAAGAGTATATTTTTGAGACCAACTTTTACATCTTTAGTGGCTTGAGACTTCTTGTCTGTGAGTGTTAGTACAGGTTTCGAGCGACAAACACAGACAGGAATGTCTGTGCCACTAATAAGGTATTCTCTATGCCTTCAAAGAAACCTACCGCCCCTTCTGCGCTTGCTCATATGGCAAGGTATGCGAAGGGTCGATATATTTCAATTTCTCCCACACTTTGGGATATTTGCTTGTTCCTTTGAACAAATCAGCAAACTCGCGGTATTTCGCATCGCAGAAAATTTGCATCAGCATACTACGCGATGGAAATTTATCTTTAAAATCAGCAAACTTCGTGAAGAGCGCGTCAATGCTTGCTTTTGCTTCGTCGGGTTTATCGCCAAGATAATCCATTCCGCTCAAATAATATGCCGCAAGAAGGCGACGAAACGGCTCTACACGCACATCAAGCAATTCATTGACCAAACCAGCACGAGTAATCATGCTTGGATTGTCCGTATTGACGCGGTATCCAGCAGATGAGAAATTCTGACCGCTTGGGTCGCTGTAATTCGCGCCCATTTGCACAATCTGCTGCGCACGTTGAAAATAGGGCGTTCCAGCAAGTTCGCCGTAGGAATCCATATCCATCCCAATCGCAATGTAGGCAAAGAAATCCAGAAAACTTGCCAATTCATCGAAACGAAGCGGCTGGAAATTCGGCGATGCACCGCGTGAATACAGGAACGACCAGCTATTATCGAGGTATTGAAAGGTAACACTTTTTTGCTGCGAACCAAACAACGGACGCTGCGCCGTAACAATCACACGAGCATTGTACCGCCCCGTGTTCTGGCTGCCGCTCATAATAAACACGCTAAAATTCATCACCACTGGCTCGTCTTTCCACTTGATTTTATCGGCTTCGCTCTTGTATTCCTTGCCCGTGAAGGATTGCGAATTTAAGTAATTCTGCAATTCAAACTGCAAGGACGAGAGATTTTCGCGCTCATTCGGCACGTCCATTTGGTCGAGATTGACCGTTACCGTAGCTTTTAATTCCTGTGCAGCGAGTTTTGATGCGGGTTGCAGAAGATTGGTAGCCACAACAACAACCAACAATATGAAGCGATTTCGAGAGAACAATTTCATGCAAATTTTGAGGGGTTTGGTTTGGGAAGATTATGGAATTATGCTAGATTCTGTGCGCTTGCATGGGGCATTCTTGTTGCACGGAATCAGACCAAAGAAAATGCAATATGGAGAAGTTTGCGCAACCTCACAACTACTTAATTTACCAACTCTTCTTTGACCGCAGAGCGCATGAAAACGTTTATTTCACGTGTACAATACGTGCTGCTTGTGCCTTTTTTTATGAGTGTATTCACTGTTCTAGGAAATGCACAAGAAAAGCCACAGGAGAAATTACCCATAAAACGCACTAATACCAGCTTGGAGCAGCTGTTGGAATTTCTCGCCATCAATGCCGCCAGCGTACCAAATTTGGACGCTTTGGAATACTACGCCGCATACCCGCTTGTGTTGCAGAAGATTTCTGCGTCGGACTTGGAAGAGCTTGCCGTTTTTTCGCGTGAAACTGCCGAGCGAATCGTAGGATATTTTCGCCGAAATCCCGCATCACGCCTTGCGCAACTCGCCGACGACCTTGCGCTTTCGCCGCTTGAAGTGCTGGTCTTGCAGGCGTGTACCCGCGACAAGCCTTTACGAAAAGCACCAAAGAAAAGCAATAGCGACAACACTCAAACACCGCTCCACCTCTGGTATCGCGCAAGAACACGCTTTCTCGCAACGCCGCAACGCGGCTTCACACCTGACGCGACGGCAAGTCAGCAATTTCAGGGGTCGCCGCTTGAAGCATACCAACGCCTCAGCATCAGATACGATGCGCCTTCCACGCTGTTTGCGCCGAATGATTCGCTGGATACGTTCACCAGCACAGGACAAAAAAACGCGGTCATTGAAGGAAACATCACACTGGCGAAAGATGCTGGAGAGCGTAGTATTGCTGACTTTACGAGCGCGTATTTGCGCACAAGTTTTGGAAACACGCACATTATTTTGGGAGATTTTCTCGTGGAAAGCGGCATGGGAACTGCCTTGTGGAGCATGTACGGCAATGGAAAAAGTGCCGATGTGCTGACGCCGACAACGCAGCAAAAATTCCGCATTGTTCCCTATCGCTCTTCGACCGAACAGCAGTATTTTCGCGGTGTTGCGGCACAAACGTCGTTGGCAATTCCTCGAAAAAGCAACAATCTTGCAAATGCAAACACCAAGCGTGATTCACTCGGACTGAGCATCAAAGGTTGGTATTCCTCACAATCCCGCGCAGCCCGCGTAGATACTGCGCTCGGCGTAGCAACGTCGCTCAATTTCGACGGGCTTTTTCGCACACGCTCCGAGCTTTCGCTCGTTGGTGGCTTGCAAGAGCGTGTTGGCGGGCTTGGTGCGGAATTATCGGGAACGGAAATTGCACCAGACGAACTCGTAGAAAGCGCGTGGTCGCTGGGCGCGACGGCATTTTTGCTGGACTACGATAAAGAAATTGTTTCGCGCTCTTCGCAAGTCTTTTTCGGGCAGCGTGGCGTGAACGCAAGTGTTTATGGGATGTTGCGGCGAGGCACGTTGCTTCTGAATGCAGAAATGAGCATGGACGGGCAACAAAACCTTGGAGGGCGCATCAATGCTGAGTTTGCGATTACCGAAGGGAGAAAAAAAGATTGGGAATTTGCCGCTTCTGCTCGGTACTTCCCCGCGAGCTTTCGTGCGCCATTCGGGGTAAATTTTGGCGAAAATAGCAAGCCCACGAATGAAGCTGGCTTGTACGCAGGGGCGGTGTGGAAAGGCATCGAAAATCTTCGCTGCGTGGCGTATTTGGATGCCTACACAACCATCACCAGCACAGCCACCGTGCCTGTGGAAGTGCGTGGAATCGACCTTTTCACGGAAGCGGTCTGGGAAGCGTCCGATGTAATCAGCCTTACAGCCCGCCTTCGCCACGAAACCAAGACGGATGCTCTCACGCAAGGCACGGGACGCAATCGGCAACGCATCGTGTTTGCTCGCGGTAAGTCGTCGCTGCGCTTGCACGGCGATTTCACGCTTTCGCCCGAACTCCGCTTGCAATCTCGCTTAGAAGGCGTTTTGGTCAATTTTGAAAATGCCGAGCCGCAAGAAACAGGCGTGTTGGCGTTTGTGGGCGCGGAATGGAAGCCGTTGGAGCAGCTTGCGGTTTTTGTGCGCTGTGCAGGATTTTCCACGCAAAGTTTTGATTCTGCCCTCTGGCAATACGAGCGCACTATCGCTGGAACGCTCTCCAATCCCGCGCTCTTCGGTCAAGGTGTGCGGGCGTATTGCCTCATGGAAGCGGCGATTATTCCTGAATGCCTTGTGTCGCTGCGCGGCGCAGTTACGCGGCGGTTTGATGTTTCCACGCTGGGAAGCGGCGCGACGCAAATCAATAGCAATACCGATGCGCAGCTCTTGGTGCAGGTAGATGTGAAGTTTTGAGCCTACAATGGCTCACGTCTTGACAATGCAGAAACAGGGCAGATGCAGATGCTACCTGAACGCTGACTGTGTTCTGCTCTTTCATCGCTTTCATACCGACGTAGGTCGGTATCCATGCCGCTTCTACGTTTCCAATAGACTCCGACCTATGTTGGAATGACAGCAAAAACGAGTATTCTGCGAAAGTCCTAGTAATACCAAATGTACGTTGGAAAGTGTGTACTTAACGTTCACATCTCTTTTTTTGGAAGAGTGTACTTTTCTGGTGGTAGTGCAGATAGTCCTGTCTGCGCCATGTACATATGGAATCCAAGATGTAGTCCACCTTCAAGGTGGACTACATCTCACTCTTTTATTTTGATATGCAATTTAGTATGGCTCAAGGAAAGAGGACGAATAATCGGGTTTTTCTGCCTAAGGTGAGTTCTGAGGTTAATCAACGCTCCTAATACCATTTTAATTGTATTTTGGTGCTTTTCGTATCCATGAATAAGCTGTGAGCCGAGTAATGAGTCTTGGATTGTCCCAGTAGAGCCGTAAGGCAT
>RDXM01000101.1 GCA_004292595.1 Candidatus Kapaibacterium sp.
AACAGGGAAACAGTATCACCAAAGCACAGCGAATGGTAGCGAACAAAATTGACATACTGTTCGACTATTGTTCCAGTGCTTAGGATGCAACAGCCCTCCAGGTAGAAGCTAAAAAATCTGCGTAAAATCTAGGCTCAATTTCTTCCATCCTGGTTCTTCCATAGTGGCACAGACATTCTTGTCTGTGAAAGTTAGTGCAGGTTGCAAGCGACAAACACAGACAGGAATGTCTGTGCCACTGAAGCCTGATTTTATCAGGATTACAGGAATTTTACCAAGTACTGAGTTACAAAATTGGTTTCATCCTTTGCTAATGTCTGTGCTGCTGCACTCGCACGTTTACACGCTGTTGTAAGCACGGGCAGCAACACAGACATTTTCTTTACAACGACAAAAAATAATGGCACAACAACATCAAAGAGAGCAGCAACCATCAGCAATGCAGCCTTCCTCAGACGAAACACCGAAAAAAAACACCACGCTCCAAACCATTGTGCGGACGTTCCTGAGTGTTGGTTTGCTCGTGGGTTCGATGTGGTTTGCGCTGAAGGATGTGAAAAATCTGGATAGTCTCTGGGGCGCATTCCAACACGCAAACTACGCTTGGGTGCTGGCGACAATTCCCGTGATGCTGCTCTCGCACTATCTTCGTGCTTTGCGGTGGATAACGATGATGAAGCCTATTCAAGACGGCATTCACATTACCAATGCGTTTTCGGGCGTGATGATTGGCTACATGATGAACAATCTCACACCGCGTGGGGGCGAAGTAGCGCGACCCTTTATTTTAAGCCGCCGCGAGAATGTGCGCTTTTCTACCGCGATTGCCACCATCCTCGTCGAGCGCGTGATTGATATTCTCAGCCTCAGCGTTTTTATTTTGATAACGTTCTACTATCTGCACGGAAAAATCGCAAGCGTTTTTCCGCAAATTAACGCGCAAGCCCTCATCAAAGCACTCGTGGTGCCACTTGTGGGCTTTATGACGTTTATCGTTTTGCTCATCACCACGAACATTGGCGAATGGCTTTTGCGCATGACGGTAAAACGCTACTCGGAGCCGCTCTACACCAAGCTGCACAGTTACCTAGAAGCATTTATCAATGGTTTCAGCATTTTCAAGTCGCCCGGGCTGTATTGGCGCGTTCTCTTGGAAACTGCGCTGATTTGGGGTTTGTACCTCGTGCCATTGTACATGATGTTTCTCGCTTTCAACTTCGATACTCGCTACGGTTTTAGCTGGTTCGATGCCAATGTGTTACTTACGATGACGACGATTGGCATTACCATTGCTCCAACGCCGGGCGCGTGGGGGATTTACCACAGCTTTGCGCAAATCACGCTCACACGATTTTACGGCGTTCCGAGCGAAGAAGCACTTGCGTTTGCATTTCTTGCGCATGGTGTGGGCTATTTTCTGAACATCATCGTTGGAGCAATATTCGCTCTCCGCGAGCAGGCACTTGGGCTTTCGTGGAAAGCAGTTTCTCATGCGAGCGAGGAAGTTGCGACAAAAAATTCGTAGGAAGAGCGTCAAATCTACATCTATGCCTGAACCCACACCACCAGTATTCATCACGCCAGAGCGCAACGAGAAATTGCAGCGCGTCTTGGCAAAAAAACAGCCGTCGCTCACAATTGTGCTGGAAAACGTCCACGACCCGCACAACGTCTCGGCTGTGCTGCGCTCCTGCGATGCCGTTGGTGTGGTGGAAGCATTCTTGATTTACAACGGCAAGCAGGAATTTCCCGAACTTGGGCGCAAAAGCTCTGGCAGCGCAAAAAAGTGGATAGACTTGCATCAATTCAGCACCGCAACCGAGTGTTTTGCGGCGTTGAGGGCGCGTGGTTACGCCATTTACACAACCAATATGGCAAATGATGCCGTTTCGCTCTACGCGCTGAATCTCACGCAGCCCGTCGCGCTGGTCTTTGGCAACGAACATAGCGGCGTGAGCGATGAAGCACTGGCGTTGGCAGATGGAAATTTTCTTATTCCGCAAGTTGGGATGATTCAAAGCCTGAATATCTCGGTTGCGTGTGCGGTGAGTTTGTTCGAGGCGTATAGGCAGCGCGATTTGGCGGGAATGTACATTGAGGCACAGTTTACGGCAGAAGAATTTGCAACGAAGTTGCTGGATTGGCAACAACGCTAAGAATGCTTGCATTTTCATTTTGTGAACAACGTCGCCGTTTTGTGAGTTTTTTATTGATGGAAGGTTTGGGCATTGCACAGAAAGTTTGTACATTGCTCAAATCTATTCGGGTCGAAGCCACGACAACGACAACATTACTTCAGAAAACTATGCCCTTTATCCGTTCTATTTCGGGAGTTCGCGCCACCTTGGGCGATGCACTGACCCCTTTCATTGTTGCTGAGTACGCTGCGGCGTTTGCTGCCTATTTGCCGCCTGGCATTGTTGCTGTGGGGCGCGATGGTCGCCCGTCAGGGGAATGGATTGAGCAGATTGTTTCGGCAACGCTTTCCTCCTGCGGACGCGATATTTTGGAGCTTGGTGTTGTTCCCACGCCAACGGTGCAGCTTTTTTCCGAGCATCAAGCCGTCGCGGGCGGCATTTCGATTACCGCCTCGCACAATCCCGCCGAATGGAACGGTATGAAATTTTTGAACGGCGAAGGTGTATTTCTTGATGCAACGGAAAATGAAGCCTTCTGGAAAATTGTCGATGAACGTGCGTTTTCGTTTGTCCGCGAGCAGCATGGCGGTAGTGCGACATTTCACCAAAATCCAGCAGCGCACCACACAGAATCTATCATGCTCTTGCCGCTTTTCTCGAACTCTGGCAACGTCGAACTCGTGCGCAAACAAAAGTTTCGCGTGGTGGTCGATGCGGTTAATTCTTCTGGCTCGACCTTTTTGCCGTATTTGCTGAAATCCTTTGAATGCGAGGTAATTCCTCTCTATTGCGATTCTTCGGGCAATTTCCCTCACGCGCCAGAGCCTATTCCTGCGCATCTTGGCGACCTCGCCAAAGCAGTGCTGGAGCATCGTGCAGACTTCGGTATTGCGGTGGACCCCGATGCAGACCGCCTTGTCTTGGTGGACGAGCGCGGACACGTGGTGATGGAAGAAAATACGATTGTTTTGGCAACGCTATCGGCACTGCGCAATAAACAATTTTTTGGCGAACAAGCAAATGCGCCTGTCGTCATCAATCTCTCCACAACACAAGCAGTGGAGGACGTGGCAGCCAAATACGGCATCAAAACAGTGCGCACACCCGTTGGCGAAATCAACGTTGTAAAAAAAATGCTCGAACTCGGCTCTATTATTGGCGGCGAAGGCAGTGGTGGCGTGATTTTACCTGCCTGCCACGCTGGACGCGATTCGATGGTCGGCGTTGCGCTTGTTCTCTTGCTTTTGGCGCAAGTGCGTCAGGAACGCCCAAAAATGACGCTTTCCAATGCCGTTGCTGCCTTGCCGCACTACGCAATGGTAAAACGAAAAAAAGAATTTAGCGGCGATACAAAAAAAATCTTCAAAGCCGCACAAAAGCTCTTCCCTGCGGCAGAAGTAAATACCGACGACGGTTTGCGTTTGTCCTTTGGCACGGGCTGGCTGCACCTCCGCACCTCGAATACCGAGCCGATTATTCGCGTGATTGCCGAAGCAGCAACAGAAGCAGAAGCAGAAGCCCTTACCGATAAGTGCATGGAAATTATTACCTAAGAGCACGGTCGTGCAAGAAAAATACCCTTTCGGATAATTCCCCGTTCTTTCCATGAAAATTTCTCTGTGCGATTCCAATTTTTTTGTATATTGCGCCTCGTTTCTGGGGGTATTCCTAGATTACCACCGCAGTAATTCAACACAGCAAATGATTCTTTAATTCTCACACTTTTTGCGGATAGGTTATGAAGCCACTTGCGCTCGTCGTGGATGATAATAAAATTACCACCAAACTTTTGAACCGCTATCTTACGCCGGCGGGTTACAACGTCAAAGAAGCGTACGACGGGATTGAATGTTTGGAAAAAGTTCAAGAAGAAATACCCGATGCTATCGTCCTTGATGTGATGATGCCTCGCTTGGACGGGTACGAAACAGTAAAACGCCTCAAAGCCGACCCAAAAACTGCTCGTATTCCCGTCGTGATTGTAACCGCGCTCAACGACGTTTCTAATCAGGTAAAAGCGATTGAATCTGGCGCGGACGACTTCCTTTCCAAGCCGATTGAAGATAAACTCCTCATCGCAAAAGTAAAACTTCTCTCGTCGCTCAGTGTTGCTCAACGCCGCGTGGACGCACTCACCGAACTTCTTGGGAAATCCTTGAAGGGCGAGGCTTCGCAAGATGAAGTAAACAGCAAACTTTCACAGCTCGACATTACCTTGTAAGCGTTGAAGATGATGATAACGAAAGCACTTGTGCGGTGAGTATTTCTCCCGCCAAGTGCTTTTTTGTTAGGTATGCGCTGTCCATTTTCTGTGGATTGTCGTATGAAAATATTCTGGCGACGTAGAGACAAGGCATGCTTTATCTCTACACTTTGCACAGCAAAATATCTGCACAAATGAAATATTCTGGCGACGTGGGGACAAGGTATGCCTTGGCTCTACATCTTGTACGGTAAACATCTGCAAAAAGAACCGCATAAAACCTCATGTTTGAACTTCTTTTTATCTTCTTTCTCACGCTCGTCCTTACGGGCTTTGGCTCGTACTTATCCGCAAGTTTTACGAGCGTGGCGCACCATATCTTGACGGAATTTGCCGACGCAGGTAGTTCACCTGCAGCCGCCCTGCTCGACATGAAGCGCGACAGCGACGAGCCGCGTTCCGCCTTGTTCCTCTTGGATACACTGTTCGGAACATTCGGCTGTATCGTGCTTGGTGGCTACGCAATGGCGCAATTTGGCGGTGTAGCGGCACTCGTCATTTCCCTTGCCGCAACGCTCATTCTTTCGCTCTTCGGGCGCATGATTCCTCGTGCGCTGGGGCGACGCTTTGCTACTTCCAAAGCAAACGTCCACTTCACCGCCCGTACGCTGGATGTACTGCTCGTGCTGATGAAGCCCTTTGTCAGCACTGTTGATGTCTTTTTTGGCTGGTTTGCACCGACTACGCCACGCGACGAAGAAGAAGCTGTCCGCGAGGAATTGCGCGAAGAATTGGATGAAATCCTCGAAACCGCCCGGGATGACGGCTCGCTTGATGCTGGCGAATACAATCGTTTGAAAAATATCGTCCGCTTCAGCGATGTGCGCGTTTCTGACGTGATGACCCCACGCACCGTGATTTTCTGCGCTCCCTGCCACCTCACCGTCGAAGAGGCAGTGCAGATTCCCGAACTTTTGCAGTATTCACGCTTTCCTTTATTCGAGGAAGATTCGCTGGATTCCATTGTTGGCTACGTGCTGACGAAAGATATTCTCTGGGCAATCGTGAACAAGCAAGAAAACATCAAGCTCCGCGAACTTTCCCGCGAGGTGTATTTTATTCCCGACAACATCGACCTCGACCGCGCACTTGAGAATTTCTTGGAACGGCGCGAACACTTGTTTGTGGTCGTGGATGAATACGGCGGTGTCGAAGGCTTAATCACGATGGAAGACGTCATGGAGACGCTCTTGGGTGTACAGATTCTCGACGAAGCCGACCAAGTAGATAATCTCCGCGAACTCGCCAAACAACGCCGCGACCAGCGTATTATCTCGCTTCGCGCCCAAAACTCGCAGGTAGATGAATCTTCGATTGATGAAATGATTGAAGAAGAGCAGCCCGCATCCAGCACCGATACTAGCGTTGAGAGCGAAGCCGAGCTTCCCCGCGAGCCAGAGTAATAAAGGTAAAAGGATAAAGGTCTGCCCAATAGTGGCACAGTTCATTGTTGTCTGTGAGTGTTGGTGCAGGTTTCAGGAGACAACACAGACAAGAATGTCTGTGCCACTAAATATTTTTTACCAATGTCATACCTTACCTCTATACTAAAAACGGGTAAAAATTGCATATCAAAAAGTGAAGGAGTGAGATGTAGTCCACCTTCAAGGTGGACTACATCTGAAGCAACAACCCTTTGTCAGTATAACTACATCCAATAGGAATCCATTCTACACGCTTGTCTATGAAACACCGCATACTTCCTTCGTTCTACATATATTCTGGGTTTCACGCTCTTTTGTGTGCTTTGTTTTTCACGGTATCGGCAAATGTGCTTCTTGCCCAAAACCCTGATTCTACGGTTCTCTCAAGCACAGTGCTTGATTCCGCCAAGCAAGCCCGCATGAAAAAATATCGTTCCGAGCAAATCACCGTAACGGGTAGCCGCATGGGCGACGACGGCAGAACACCACGCTACACTATCGTAACGGTGCAGCGCACTGATATTGAGCAATCGCCCGCACGAAGCGTGGAAGAGCTTTTGCGCAACGTCGCAGGCGTGGACGTGCGCCAACGCGGTGCGCTCGGCGTACAAGCAGACATCAGCATTCGCGGCGGAACATTCGAGCAGACGCTGGTCTTGATTGACGGCATAAAAATGCTCGACCCGCAAACAGGGCATCACGCCATGAACATTCCGCTTACGTTGGACGATATTGAGCGTATTGAAATTGTGAAAGGTCCCGTTTCGCATCAGTTTGGACCAAATGCGATGAACGGCGCAATCAACATCATCACGCGCAAGCATTCGCGCCCCTTTGCGCGTGTGCAAGGAATGGCGGGCGATTTCGGCTTGTGGGAAGCCTCATTTTCGGGTTCGCTGCCCTTGCAACTCAGCGAAAATCTCCGCTTACGCAACCGCTTTTCCTTCATGCGCCGCCGCTCCGATGGCTACTTGGCGCGTCCAAGCTGGACAGGCGAAGTGCGCACCATCAGCACCACAAATACGGTCAATAACACCGATTTCGATATTACCACGTTTGGTGGTTCGATTGAGTTGTTTTCCAACGACAAAACCTCGCTCGAACTCGCAGGAAGCTGGACAGGCAAGCAGTTTGGCGCGAATAGTTTTTACTCGAACCGCTTTCCCACGCAGTACGAAGAAACCACAACCTCGCTTGTGAGCTTGATTGCGAACACCGAATTTACCTTGCCAACGATGACGCTGCCCTTTCGTCTTGTTGCATCGTGGCGGCGCAACCAAGATTATTTCTTGCTTCGCCGTGAAAATCCCGCATTCTATCGCAATTTGCACACGTCGAACACCGTCAGCGTCGAAGCGCAAACAACAATTACCTTGCCGCGCTCAACCATGGTTCTGGGCGCAGAAGTGGCTGCCGATTATTTAGAAAGCAATAATCTTGGCTATCGTAATCGCACCCGTATTTCTGGCTTTGGCGAGGTGCGTACTCGTGTTTCCGACGCACTCACAGTAAGCGGAAGCGGCACGATACTGTACAATTCCGATTGGGGCTTGAACACCGCAACAGGAATGAATATTGGCTGGCAAATCAATGAGCAATTTTCGCTCTACGGCACAATAGGACGCTCCTTCCGCGTACCGAGCTACACCGATTTATACTACAAAGATGCAGCAACGGTCGGGGATTCCAGCCTCAAGCCCGAACGCTCGGAAACCTACGAAGTGGGACTGACCTACCGCGAAGGCATTGCCGATATTCGCGGAACGCTGTTTTACCGCGCTGCCTCGAACTTGATTGATTACACGCGCACCTCGCCAACAGCACTCTGGAAAGCAACCAATCTTTCATCGGCAATTACAAGTGGCGCGGATGTGCATTTTTCGCTTGTTACGAAAGAAATTATGCCGATTTTAGAGCGCGTAACAGGCAGCTACACCGCACTCAATCCCACGTTTGCCACCGAACCCGGCTCGCAGTCGCGCTACGCGCTCGACCAGCTTTTGCAGCAAGTGTCGCTGGTGTTGGATTTCCGCGTTGTGGAGCAAATCAGCCTCCAAACACGCTTCCGCTATGAACAGCGTGTGAATTTTGCGAGTGATGCTTTTGTGAGCGATGTTCGTGTGGGCTGGAATTACAAGGGCTTTGAGGTATTTGCCGAAGCAACGAATGTTTTTAATGTGTTGCAATTTGATTTCGCTGGCTTACCTTCGCCCGGACGCTGGATTCGTGCGGGCGCGGCGGTAAATGTGGCGGAAGTTCTGAAGTAAGAATATTTTGATGCCTGAATGTGAACGTCTTTTTCCGAGAATTTTTTACTGATATGCGTTTTTTTCTCTCTTTACCTCAGGTTTTGCACCGTCGCCGCGCAGCTATGTTTGCTGCGGTGTCTGCTGTTGTATTGCTTGGGTATAGCGAAACGCGGGTGTTTGCGCAAATCACTCCTGCACCCTTTGAGTACGGCTCGGCAATGCTGGAAACCGCTACAAGCGAGTTCCGACGCGACCTTCAGCAAGAAACGCAGCGACACTTGTTTTCGGCACTGCACCGCTTTCCAAATGCGCCCGCGTCCGACCATGCCACGCTGTTGCTTGCGGAATCGCAATTTCGCGCAGGACGGCAAAACCCCGATGAATACACGCACGGCTGGCGCACACTCGATAGCTTCGCCCTGACGCGCCCGCAATCGCCGCTTCTGCCCTTTGCCTACGAGCTTTCGGCAAAGCGTTCGATTGAGCAACGCCGTTTTGCCACTGCCCGCAAAGCCTTTCAGAATGCGGCTTGGCTTGCCGAAGCGCGTGCCGCTCTCAGCAACGATTCTACCGAAAAAGCAGATTTTATGCGCCTTGTGGGCGATTCCTATTTTTGGCGAGCGATTGCTTTTGGCGAAGAAATCCGCTATGACAGTGCGCAATACTACTTTGTGCGACTTTCTGCCCGCTTTCCCAAACACGCCCTTGCTGACGATGCGCTGTTCCTGAACGCTCGATTTGATGAGCTTTCCCGCAATTATGAGCAAGCTCTTTCTGCCTACGAGCGCATTATCAAAAATTATCCTTTTGCCAATACGCGCGTAGCTGCACACTTGCGCTCGGCACAGTGTCATTTGCAATTTCGCCGTGCAACCCGCGCCATTTCTGAGCTTGAGCAAGCAAGTTCTATTCTTGCCGACCTTGGGAACACAACGCCATCTCGCACCTCTCGCTACGAAACGCAAGATTTTGTGCCAGATGCCGACGTGCAACTGCTCTACTTGCGCGGCGAAGCGTATTTGGCAGCAAAGCAGTACGACGCAGCCCTGAAAGCATTTAACGCTATCATCCAACTTCCCAGCAATACCGCACCAATGCTTGCTTTGCGCTCGCGTTTGGGCAAAGGTTTTGCGTTGCTCAATACGCCTGTTGTTGCAGGAAATAGCATTGGAAGCCGCATAGATAGTGCGATTGCTGAATACGATACGGTGCTGACAGCAGATGCACAACAAGGACTTTCCGCCGCAAACCCAGAATATACGCGCCTTGCAAGCATGGCGCGTCTTTACCGCACGATTGCCCTGAAGCGCAAAGGCGAGCGCGAGGCGGCACGCAAGGAATTAAGCGCACTTGCGGTGCAGTCTGATTTCCCCTATTCTGCACAAGCCTTGCTGGAACTTGGCGAACTGTATTACGCCGACGGCAAACCCGACGAAGCCCGCAAAACGCTGGAACGCGCCGCCCGCGAAGCTCCCGACCTCGCCACACAAGCCCGCGTGAATCTGCTTTTGGGCGAAAATGCGCTGGAATACCGCCAATACGCGCTTGCCATTCGTGCCTTCGAGCGCACCGAGCAGAACATCAAGCAAACATCGGCATTTCAGCTTGGCAACCGCGAAGATATTCTTGCAGAAGCAGTATTGAAGCGCGGTGTGGCTCTTGTTGGCGCGAAAGAATACCGCGAGGCAATGGCCGTACTGACGCGCTTTTTGAATGATAATCCCGACCGTACCGAAGCTCCCGAAGCCGCATTCTGGCTGGTGGAAGCAGAATTTCATGCAGATTTATTGCAAAACGCCGCGCAAAATTATCAAGCATTTCTTGCCAAATACGCCTCGCATGAACGCAGCGAGGAAGCCATGTACGGCTTGGGGTGGTCGCAATTTCGCTTGCGGCAATTTGGTGAATCTGCCATGACCTTCACGCGGCTCTTGCGCGAGTTCCCCGAAAGCCGCTTTGCGCTAGACGTTCTGGTGCGCAAGGGCGATGGTTTGTATTTGAGCAAAAATTATCGCGCCGCCGCCGAAGCCTATCGCCAAGCCTTGAAGATGCCGACAAATACTGATGTTGCAGCAAATAACGACGAAGAAGGAAGCCCAAAATCTCGTAAAAATGCGCCCGACAAAACAAACGCCGAACAGCGCGAATATGCGGCGTTTCAGCTTGGGCAATCGCTCTATCGCTTGCAAGAATTTGAGGCGGCAATCGCGGCAATGAAGGACTTTGCCACGCGCTATGCCGCTTCGCCGCTCGCCGACGACGCGCTCTACGGTGCGGCATGGATGCTCTTTCAAGAGCGCAAATACGACCAAGCTGCGCAAGAATTTACGAAGCTCGTCGAGGCATATCCGCTTGCGTCGGCATCTCCACGAGCCTATTACGCGCTGGGCGATTCCTACTTTAACCTGATGAATTACGATGCAGCAATCAAGTCCTACCGCGCTGTTGCGGATATTTTTCCCTTGAGCGAATACGCCGCCGATGCCGTGAGCGCGATGCAATATGCCTACATGATGCAAGGAAAAGACGATTCTGCCTCGCTTGCGGCGGATAGATACATCAATGCAAATCCAGGTTCGAGTCTTTCGCAAGAAGTGAAATTCAAAAAAGCAGAAATGCTCTTCAATGCGGGAAAATTTATGAATGCAGCAAGCGAATACGAGGATTTTATTGCCAAGAACCGCCAAAATCCACGCTCTGCCGAAGCCTTATTCCAACTTGGGCGCAGCTATGCCGCTATCAACGACACCAGCAAGGCACTGAGCGCGTTTCGGCGGGTGCGCGAGGACTATGCGCAAGGAAATTTTGCTGCTCCTGCACTGCTGGAAACCGCATTAATCCGCCTTTCGCAGCAAAAATTCACCGAAGCCGATACGCTGTTTGCCACGCTTGAACGCACCTATCCGACCGACGATGCCGCAGTCCGCGCCGCTTTCGAGCGAGCAAATATGCAGGAATCGCGCGGCGACACCACCGAAGCCTTGCGGCAATATCGCACCATTGCAGACAAATACGCTGGCACCGACTACGGCGACCGATGCCGCTTCCGCGTGGGAATGTACTTCCGCCAAAACAACTTCACCGACAGCGCACGGGCGCAATTTCTCGTGCTGGCAAGCTCGCGCAATGACGAACTCGGCGCAGAGGCGCAATATCGCACTGGCGAGCTTTTCCAACGCGACAAACGTTTCCGAGAAGCAATAGAAGCATTCCTCAAAACCACGACCGCGTTTGCTGGACAAGAGGACTGGCACACGCTCGCGCTTTTGAATGCAGGTGCTTGCTATGAAGCACTCAAGCAAAATGATTTGGCAAAAGAAACGTATCGCCTTGTTCTGATGCGTCGTCCAGACGATGATTTTGGAAAAACAGCCCAGCAGCGTTTAGAAAAATTGGAGAAAATGTAGGGAGAAATGCTGACAGTACATAATCTTCTCTCTTTTTCTTCGTCTTTACTCTTGATGTTCAATACTCAATATTCGATACTCAATTTCTACCAAGCGGCGTATTACCTTGCCTTTGAAGCAGGCTTTGCCGCATTATTTTTTTTCATATTCAAAGGATTATTCTCATGCCTTACGACCCGCTTCTTGTCAAGCCAATGCGCGAAGAACTCACCCGCATTGGTGTTGCAGAAATGACGACCCCCGCCGATGTGGACGCTACCATCGGTCAAGACGGAACAACATTTGTTGTGATTAACTCTGTGTGCGGCTGCGCGGCTGGCTCTGCTCGCCCCGCCGTTGCAATGGCAATGAAAAATGAAGCACTTCCCGACCGCGTAGCAACGGTGTTTGCAGGACAAGACACCGAAGCAACGCAACATTTGCGCTCAAAGTTTTTGGCAAATATCCCACCTTCTTCGCCCGCAATGGCTCTCTTCCGCGATGGAAAGCCAGTGGCAATGATTCATCGTCATCACATCGAAGGACGTATGCCCGAAACTATCGCCGATGCTATCAAAAATATGTTCGATGAATTTTGCGTAAAAGAAGTTGCGTAAAAAAGAGAGCATGAAATCGGAAGTGTGAGGAATGAAGCGCAGATGAAACGCGGCGTTTGGGCTGGTACGATTGTAGAATATCACAATCACACCAGCCCAAACGCCGCTTCTTTTTTCTTCACGCTGTTTTGCAGGCAGCAGCAATAAACTCCGCCACACGCGGTGCGCCCACAGATGCCGACGACAACACTGTATCGTGCGAGACCGTAACCGCCGCACTTTCGGGCAGCATATTGGTAATCATCGAACAGGCTGCCACGCTCATTCCGCAGAGATTCGCAAATTCTGCTTCGTGCGCAGTGGACATTCCAATGGCTTGACCGCCCAAATATCGGTACATTCGCGCTTCGGCGGGCGTTTCAAAGGTTGGACCCGTAACGGCAACGTAGGTGCCTTGATGAAAGGGAACAGAACGCGCCGCAAGCTCAGGAATGATGCGCTTTCGCCATGATTGAGAGATAATCGTTTCGCCAGATGCACGGCGCGAATAATCGTGCTTTTCGGGCGCATTTTCGGACAGCCAAGCACGTTGCACGGGACGAGACATGAGATTGAGCGTATCTTCGATAAGCATAATATCGCCGGGCGTGTAGGTGTGGAACATTCCGCCTGCTGAATTGGTAATCACCGCAAACCGTGCGCCCAGAAGCCGCCCCAATGCTATTTGCGCAAGCGATTCCTGCATTGTCCAGCCTTCGTATAAATGGCAGCGTCCAGTGAAATGCGCCACGTGCTTGCCTTCAATGGTAATGATGCGAATAGACGAAGAATGCCCCTGCACCGTTGGCGAAGGAAAACCCGCAATGTCGTGTGCATGAACAACTTCCGATGCTGGATAATGCTCCAACGCCTGATTCAGTCCGCTTCCGCTAATGACAACGCCTTCTATTTCGGCAGTGCTTTTTTGCCGAAATGCCTTCAAAAATGCACCGTAGTGCTGTTCGAGTGTGCTGTGGATGTGTGCTGGGATGGTATGCATAAAAATAAGAGCATTATTTTGTAGTCAAATACCCCATGACTGAAGTCATGGGGCTTGTTACTGGACAATAGCAGTGGCGTATGCACTGTCCGCAACTATGGGCGCTTTGAGGAAGCCCTTTAATCCGAATGACCACAGGCTACACATACAAACTGACTCTGACTTTTACGGCTTGCTTTATCGCAATGCCCGCAATCGTTACACGTGCGGCTGGTATTACGTGGGTCAATAGTTATCAATGGCACTCAGGCGCGTTTTGCCTTGTATGCCACAAATTGCTTCAACTGAAAGAACGCCCAATTAGAATGTTTCGCTCGTTGCTCATGCCGTATTGTTTCCGTAGTCCGCTTGCGAATGCCCGTCAAATCTTCGAGGGCAAGCGCTCGCTTCGTGCCTTTAGCTTTTGCAACCAGCGTTTTGGCAATGATATGATTTTCGTTTTGCTGGAATCGTTTTTGTCTGCCCGAAAGTTGTTTCAAACGGCGTTTCGCAGACTTCGTACCGACGCTTTGCAGCGCAGCACGTCTTTCGGCGTACCACTGACGGTTTGTTTCAAGGCGCTCGCCCGAAAACGTGTTGCCATCGGAATCAGAAGCAATGTTCACAATGCCGAAATCTACGCCAAGAATATCGTTAAACTCGTGTGGTGGTGGCTCTTCGACGTTGCAGGTGGCAAACAAAAAGAAATTGCCGTTGCGGTACACCAAGTCGCTTTCGCCTTGTTGCGTTTCCATAAGTTTGGCGTTATGCTCATTGACGATGTACGGAATTTTCATACGCCCCTTAGTTGTCCAAATAGAAACGAAGTGCTTTTCGGTGTAGTAGCGCAAAATGCGAGAATCGTAGCCAATAGCACCGTGTTTGCGAAAGGTACGCATAGTTTTTTTGTCAAGCGTGTAGGCATCGGCAACCTTCGCAATGAGGCGAATAATCATTTGCGCCGTTATCGGAAACAAGGTTTTGACGGGATGATAGACAATCTTTTGCAGTTTGAACGGCGTAAAGACTTGCTCACTCCACGCTTTTTCGGAAATGTGATCGCAAATTTTGTTGCCGAGTTCAAGTGTTTGGCGCAAGGCTTTAGCTTGTTCGGGTGTAGTTTGAAGCAGTATTTTTGCGGTTATTTTCATAGCCCCAAAATACACATTTTTCAAATATATGACAATAATTATCGCACAATTTCAAACAAATCCTCCCGCACCACTAATCGCCGCCGCGAAGACGCGACCAGCTCATGGTGGACACGGGAAGGGGCAATTCCTCCTACGGCTAAAGCACGTAGGCTTCCTTGCCCCAATTCTCGTGAAGTTTTCTTGGAACATCAGATTATGCGGCATTTTCCTCTGCAATGGGCTGTACGACTGGTGGTGTGGGTTTTTCTAGGAGTATCGGAACAGAAACAAAAAAGGTTGTGCCTTTGCCAACTTCAGATTCCAACCAAATTTGCCCACTGTGCTTTTCAACGATTTTTTTGACAATATCTAAGCCAAGCCCAGAGCCTTCGCCGGCGGCTTTGGTGGTGAAAAAAGGCTGAAAAATTTTCTCACGGATTTCTTCGGGAATGCCTTTGCCTGTGTCGCCGACAGAGACAACAATAGCATTGCTCTCGTTGTCTTGCCTCACGCCAACGGTGAGTGTTCCTTCGTAATTCATTGCTTGAAGCGCGTTGTGGACAAGATTTGTCCAGACTTGGTTCAGTTCATCGGGGAAGCAGTACACGCTTGGCACGTCGTCGTACTTGCGCACCAGAAGAGTATTTCTCTTGATTTGATTGTGATAAATCGTCAGTACAGTTTCGACGGTTTCGGTAATATTTGCTTGGATTTTTTCGCCCGAATGGTCGAAGCGGGCAAAGTTTTTCAAAGCAAAGACAATTTTTGAAGCTCGCTCGACAGCAGTGCTAATGGTCTGACTGGAGCGTTTCATCATGGAAAGTTTATTAGCGGCATCGAAAATAATACTGACTTCGGCGTGCTTGAGAAGCGGCAAGAACATCTCTACGTTGTGGTACACACCCATATTCACCATTGTTTCGGCAACCTTTCGTGCGTTTGGCACACTGTATTGCTCAAGCGATTTCATGAGCGTATTTCGCACGTCGCGCTTTTCCGCCATGGAGAGTTTTTGGTCGGCGGTGAGGGCGGTATCAACCATAATGAAGAAGAGTTTTTGCTCGTCATCGGTGAGAAACTTGAAAAGCTGCGGAAATTGCTCAACGGTAAAGCGCAAAGAGTTCTCGACCGTTCCAGCGGCGGAGTTGATTGCCCCAAGCGGTGTATTGATTTCGTGCGCAATTCCAGCCACAAGCTGCCCAAGCGTGGCTATTTTTTCGGATTCAATGAGCTTTGCTTGTGTGGTCTCCATTTCCGCCATTTTCTGAAGGAGCTGCTCGTTCATAAAGCTAATACTACTTGATTGTTGCTCAATCACATCGCGTTGGCTTTGGAGTTCGTTGCGTTGTTGCTCAAGTTCGCTGCGCTGAAGTTCGGTACGCTCTTGCACAACTCTCATTTGCTCGACTGCTTCTTGCAATTCTGTATTTTTAATCTCAATTTCGGCACCCTGCTCTTCCAAAATGCGGCTTTGGCGGGTAAGCTCGGACTTTTGCTCTTCAAGCTGTAATTTCGACATTTCCGCGTCGTCTAATGCCTGTATGAGTTTGCTATTGGCAAGTTCGGTTTCGCGGGCTTGCTCATCGAGAATGGTGCTTTGTCGGCGTAGTTCGTCGTTTTGCTGGGCAGTCTCTTCATACATTTGGTGAATAGTGCGTAGCATCTGCATAAAAGAGCGCGTGAGCGAGCCAATTTCATCGCGGCTGTAGTTTTCCACCACGACTTGCAAGTTGCCTGCTGCAGCCGCACGGGCAGCTGCTTCGAGGTCTTGCACGGGGCGCGTAATGACAAAGGCAATCGCCACGCTCACACCCACAAAGCCCATTATCGCAAACACACCAATAAACATTTGCAAAACAATGGTATTTCGGTAGGTGTCGAGGCTTTGTTTTTTTGCATCAGTCGCACCTTGTAGGTTCAGAGACAACAATACTTCCAAGCGTTGTCGCGCCATATCATAGACTTGCTTTGAGTCGCTCCGCAGGAGATTAAACGCTTTCTCTTTCACACCTGCACGAGAATACACTATCATTTGTTTGCTGATGCTCCGATATTCTGCCAGAACTTTTTTGAAATCATCGTAGTTTTCTCTTTCCTGCTCCAGCGTGATAAGTGGTTCGTAGCGCACACGATAGAACTCAAAACGCCGCAGTTCTACCTCTATCAAAAAGTCGGTAAATGCCATTTCGGAGGAGTCTGGTGTGCCGATGTGCCGATACAAATAAACGCGCTCATCGGCAAGGGCGTATTTCATGCCCGCAAGATTATTGATGCTCGGCAGCCAGTTCTCGGCGATTTCATTGGTGCTGAGAGTAACTTTATTCGTTTGATAAATACCAAATACCGTTACGCCCATCAAAGCAAGTGTTGCTAATACGGCGATAGCGAGAATTTTTTTGCGAATACTTAAATGCTTAAACCACATCATACTATGAGAAAAAAAAGTCGAAAACTGGGTCGAAAATTGAGTTGAAAACTGAGTTGAAAATTGCCATATTGTTTGTGTTTGACTGCCATGATATTTTCGTATCTACGGCGTTCGCAACATACTCATTTTTGCGGTCATTCCGACTCCTGTTGGAACGATAGCACAAATGATACTAAAAAAGGTTTGTTGCTTCAGATGTAGTCCACCTCAAAGGTGGACTACATCTCAACTCCTTCACTTTTCGATGTGCAATTTTTACCCATTTTTAGTAGAGTATGGTTCAAAAGTTCTCCTCGTTATCGCTTCTTATTTCACCGAAGGCAATTCCACAATAAACGTTGCGCCCTTGCCATACTCGGACTCTACCCAAATAGTCCCGCGCATTCGCTCGACGAGCTTTTTGACGATTGCCAAGCCTAAGCCCACCGAATGCTCGCCGCCCGTCGGACGTGCCGACAAACGCCCGTACTTGCTGAAGATACGCTGTTTGTCGTCGTCTGTTAAGCCTTGTCCTTCGTCCTGCACTTGTACGCGCACATTCTCTCCAACAATGCCCACAAACAGGCGCACCGTTGTATGCAAGGGCGAGTATTTCAAGGCATTCGAGAGCAGATTATCCAGCACTTCATACACTGCCATTTCATCGCCAAGCGCAACACAGCCCTTACTGACGGTTTGCTCAATACGAATGCCTTTGACTTCAGCACGAAAAAAATAGGTTGTTGTTAAGGTTTCGGCGAGGTTGGAAATGTCAATCGGAACAAGATGAAACGGCGTAGGCTCATAGACGTTTAAGCGTCCTGTGTCCAGCAGTTGGCGCAGAAGCACCGTCATGCGCTCGGCGGTTTCATATGCAACTTCTCCAAAAAGCTGGCGGTCTTCTTCGGTCATGTCATGGGGATTGCGCATTGCTTCCACATAGCTCATAATTGCGCTCAGTGGGTTTTGCAGGTCGTGAGCAACAACTTGAATAAGCTCATTCCGCGAGTGATGAAGGTCTTGAAGCTCCTCGTGTCGCCGAGAAAGCTCGGTATTGATAAGCTCAATTTCTACGGTCTGCTCGGTAAGCTGTGCAATCTGCTCGCTGATGAGATTATACGCATTTTGAAGTTCATTGTATTGCTCTTGCAGCGTCATATCAACGTGAATAGCGATACAATGCGTTAATATTCTCTCCTCGTTTCTCACGGGTACAAGCGTTACTTCTGTCCAAAACATTTTATTGGTTTTGGTGTAATTGCGAATCACCGTGCGGCAGCCTTCGCCACGCGCTATTGCCTCGACAAGAATTTTCGCGCCGACTTGCCGCGTATCATGCGCAAGAAGGAGGTGAAAATCCTGACCTAAAATTTCGTTCGTGGCGTACTCCGTAAGGAGAAGAAAAGCGGGATTGACGTACACAAATGGTGTGTTTGATTTTTGTACGTCAATAATACCAATAGCAAGAGGAGAATAATTCAAAATGTATTCTACCAAATGCTGTTTATTGGGAAAGGACATAGTAATTCCTCCGAAAAGCTGTTACGTGTGAAAAAAAAATTCACGGCATAACTTACTCCCACGCAAAGAAACACGGTGCGTGGCGGGAAACTGAACAGAAACAGAGTGCTTTATCTGAAAAATAAAACGTATTCTCAACAATAATGCGTGAGAAAAAAACAATGTATTTCGTTAAAAAAACAAGGCATTCCAAGTTTGCAGAAGAGCGCACTTGTGGTGGGATGGTGAAAATGCCGAATAGCGTGTACTAATCAAGACGTGGACTACAAACCTCTTCCGTAAAGCTAGAATAAAGGTAAAATCTAGCTTTGCAAGTCAAACCGACCAACACAAAACTACGCAAAAGCACAACAGGAGGCAAGAAAATTTTTAGTATTTTGTCTGAAATGGTCTTTTTTTGGGTATATTTTTGGGTCAAAAAAATGTCTCACTTTCCATGCGAAACAATCTGCCCATCCTGCATTTCAATCACTTTATCGGTCAGCGAGGCAAATTTTTGGTCGTGGGTAATAAGATGTACCCATCAGGCGCATCAAACGGGCAATCTGTTTGTGATTGACGAGATGTCCCTGTGCCTGAAGATGTGCCGCCATTCGCCGTGAGCCGTAGAACGGTATTTCAAGGTACTGCTGCTCTATCAAATGCATCAAAGCGAGATTATCTGCGCTTTCCGCGCATACTTCATCGTAATACCTTGACCGAACCTTGACCGAGAAAACTCCAAGAGTTCGGATTGTCGTGCAATGCTGATGCCTGAATGCTCTTATCTACACTACCTGTCCAAAAAATGGGCAACTCAGGGAATGAAGTGATGAGAATCTTAGACAAGGCGAGAATTAGACGTACAATAAAACTGCTGTAATTCGTCTATGATGATTAAATTAACATTCTTTTACTCTTTTCTATTCGTATAATGACTTTACCAGAAATTAGAAATCACTGGGAAAACTGGGCATCGGAATTTGGGACAGACCTCCGTGCAACAACCAAAACCCCAACGATTAAGCAGTTGGAAGTTGATGTTCTGCAACGTGCTATCAAAAAAACAGAACTCTGGTCAAGCCAGAAAAATTTGTCTATCCTCGACGTTGGTTGTGGTAATGGCTATAACTCATTTGCCATGAGTACATTCCTTCCAGAGTGCCATTTTACGGGCATTGACTACGTGCCAGCGATGATTGACAATGCCAAAATTATTCAGCAAAATAATCCCAAATACAAAGATATTTCCTTTTTTGTTGGCGACGCACTGGATTTGGTGTCGAATACCAATCTTGCTGAAGGCTATGACGTAATCTTCACAGACCGTTGCGTAATTAACCTCAATCCGCTCGAAATGCAGCTCAAATCATTCGATGAAATGGTTGCAAAGACAAATAAGGGTGGCTATATTATGATTCTGGAAAACAGCGTCCAGACCCACGCTCGCCAAAATGATTTGCGCGTTGCCGTAGGTTTAGAGCCGCGTCCAGTGATGGAGTTTAATCTTTTCATTGATGAACCAGCGTTTATTGCTCATGCGGAAAAATCTACGAAACTTGTCCGCATTGACGACTTTGGAACACTCCATGATATTCTGCTGTATGTCATTACACCGATGCTGAATAACGGCGTTGTTGATTATGACCACCCTGTCGTAAAGGCAGCAACAGAACTTTGCGTTGCGCTGCCAGAACAATACGAAAATCAGTTCGGAATCTTTGGTCAAAATCGCTTATGGATTTTCCAGAAGTAAGAACGCAGGACAAAAATAATATTTTAAGCGCAACGCACAGATGTAGCACTAGGCAACTGTGCGTTGCTTTTTTGTATAAGGCTTGCTCGGTATCTTTCCGATTCAGTCCTTTCATCATGAACTCACGCATGATAAACACATATATTTTTTTCGACCTTGACGGTACTCTGGCAGATAATCTATCGGCTATGTATCAGATTTACGCTAATTTCCTCTCCGAGTTTTCACTTCAGGCAACCAAAGCAGAATTTGATAGCTTGAACGGACCGTCGCTTAGAGAAATTGTCGGTATTCTCAAGAAACGATATGGGCTAGAGCCAAGCGAAGAAGAATTGTATCAAATGTATGAAGAAAAGCTCGCCGATGGCTACAAAACCCTGATTCCACCGATGCCTTTTGCCCAAGAAGTGCTGGAGCATTTCGCAGCACAGAAGGCAGTTGTCGTATTGGTAACATCGGCACCAGAGCCATTAGCAAAAAGTTTTCTTCAGCGAATGCAGTGGGAAGGCTATTTCACGGCATTTGTGTTTGGTAATGAAGTGCAGCATTCTAAGCCCAATCCTGAAATTTATCAGCGAGCAATAGAAAAGATTGGCTCGCCGCAAACACGAATATTTGCCGTTGAAGACTCTCCAAGCGGCGTAAAAGCGGCGGCGGCGGCGGGGCTGCACACAATAGCACTTGCCCAGCACTACACGCCAGAAAAATTACGCGAATCGGGTGCGCAGCATACCATCGCTCATCTTCAAGAAATTATCCCGCTTCTGGGTATCATTGCAGAGTCAGCATCATAAAGCAAAATGTATGGAAACGAGAGAAAATGCTTTGCCAGCAAGTAACTGTGAGATTATTCTTGCGAAGAATATTTCTATTGAATTGGGTGAGCCGATAGTTTTGGAGGATTCCCTCCGCGCTGCAATGGAAAAAGAGTGGGCGAGAGCATTAGAGCGCAATCCAGAGGTATTTGATGGTGAAATTTTACTGCTCAAAGGCTGGAAACGTGATGCAGAAGGCACTCTCAGGCTTTCGGTTGCATGGGGAACGTATAAAATGTTTGTAGCCTCTCGCGCCCTTCCGCTCATGCGTGAAATCGTGCGTCCTCTGGGAGTGAGCGGAATGATGCTGTGCCATGGGGAAGAGCAAAACGGCACCATATCACCAGCATCAGCAGTCGTCTTTGCTCGTCGTAGCGGGACGGTTGCAACGTATCCAAACTGCTGGGAACTTATGCCGTCGGGAAGTATTTCTCGTGATAGCGCAAGCGTGAATCACAACACGATTGATTATATCTGCCAAATTCTCGAAGAGTTTGAGCAAGAAACTGGATTTAATGCCCAGATTATTCAACAGATAACACCGACCGCGCTTATTTTTGATAAACAAGCAAACATTTACGATATTTGTGTGCGCTTGAATCTGTCAGTATCGCAAACGGTAGTGATGGAACAATTTCAGGGTAATGACGAATATACGGAGATGCGCTGCGTTTCGCTCTTAGACATACCGCATTTTCTTCAGCATCATGCTTCCGATATTGTTCCTCCTTCCAAAGTATTGGCGGAAATGCTTTGTACGATGGTGTCAGAAGCAGCATAAAAACGAGGCTCATTGAATAAACTCATTTCTGGAGTTCGATGAACAAGCGCGACCTCTCTCATTCTCACGGTTTCTACTTTTCTCTATTTTTACCTGAATCATGATTGACCAAACTCTCAAGCGTTGTACACGCTGCGCACTTCCCGAAACCCACGAAACTATAACCTTCGACGAAGAAGGTGTCTGTAATATTTGTCGTGGGCAAGACATTAAGCAACAGCAAATTGATTGGGATGCAAAAAAACAAGAACTCTCCGCACTCATTGAGCAATATCGCGGCAAATACGACTACGATTGTATTGTTCCGTGCAGTTTCGGCAAAGATAGCACCTGGACGCTCCGCTATTTGGTGAAAGAATATGGCTTGAAGCCGCTTGTTGTGCGCTTCGACCATGGTTTTTATCGTCCAAATATCAACGAAAATATGAAGCGTATTCAGCGCAAACTTGGCGTGGACGTTCACCAATTCACGCCGAATTGGAAAGTTGTCCAAAAGCTCATGTTGCAAACGTTTTTGGAAAAAGGTGATTTCTGCTGGCATTGCCACACGGGTATTTTTTCCTATCCAATGTGGGTCGCGCTTCGCTACAACGTACCGCTTATTTTCTGGGGCGAGCCGTCTGCCGAATACACCAACTATTACAGCTACGACCAGCCCGAAGAAGTGGATGAAAAACGCTTCAATCGCTTCGTAAATCTTGGTATCAACGCCGATGATATGTTTGTGCGTTTGGAAGGCAAAGTTGATAAGCGCGATTTGATGCCCTTCTCCTATCCGCCGCTCAAGCAATTACGCCAGTTGCAGTACCGTTCTGTGTGCTTGGGTTCGTACATTCCTTGGGATGTGAAGCGTCAAGCAAAAATTATCCATGACGAACTCGGCTGGCAAGGCGATGAAGTAGAAAACGTGCCGCCAGACTACAATTACGAAAAAATTGAATGCTATATGCAAGGCGTACGCGATTATATCAAATACATCAAGCGCGGCTACACGCGCCCCACGCACTTGGCTTCGATTGACATTCGCAACAACCGCATGGAACGCTATCACGCACTGGATGTCATTGACAAATACGAAGGTAAACGCCCGCCAAGCCTTGATTTATTCTTGGAATTTGTTGGTTTGACCGAAGCAGAGTTTTTAGAAATTGCCATGCAGCACCAAGTGTCTCCCTACAAACACGACCCCGCGAAAATTACCGACGGCAAGACGCTCGCAGACTTCAATCAATGGTCGCGCGATGGCGCAATGCCACGTGAAGAGGCGGAATACCAGCTTCGTCGCTGGCGCGAAAGCATGAAGCAGGAATAAATTATTCCCAAAAAGAATTAGGACTTTCGCAAACCTCACAGGCAGGAATGCCTGTGCCACTACAAAACTGATAGATACTGGCTTTGGTGGCACAGACATTCCTGTCTGTGAGCTTCGAAGTGTGCGAACGTCCTACACGTATCAAGTAACCGGAAAACTTTAGCATGAAACTCGTTCTTTTTTCTCCTCTACGTCGGACTGCCGCTTTTGTTCTTGCGTTTCGCGGTATTTCCTTTGCCTTTGCGTTCTGCCTTTGTGCAATGCTCCTTTTGAACCTTTACCTTCCCGCACAGGCGCAATTTCAGCGTTCCTACATCATCCCCGATGTGTGCGCTCCCGGCATGGCGACGTACATTGAAATCATCGGGCAGCATGATGTGTTCGACAGTTTCGGCAAAGATAGCATCTATGCCAACAACCCAGGCGATTCCGTCCGCGTAGAACTTGAACGCCGCGAGGATTCTGCTCGCGTGGTGGTGGGTCCGCTCACGGTCGCATGGAACGGGCGCATGATTTCCACGCATATTTTCGTCCTGCCGAATGTGCAGCCCAATGATAGCATTTGGTCAAATCTGCGACCAGAATTTCGCATACCTCTGCGCGTGATTGTGCGCGGTCGGCAAGATTCCATCCGCATGACCGATACCGTCTATATTGTCCGTCCTTTTACCCGCGTAGAAAGCTATTCTCGCGCAATTACAGCAGATTCGATTGTCATTGGCGTAACTCTACCCGACACCACACGCAGCCTTCGTTCACGGCGCGGCGCGATTATCGCTGAAAGTGTGAGCCTGCAAGCGGGAAAAAAGTATAGCGTTTCGACCGTTGATACCGACCCTCCGCCATTGGGCGTACCCGGCAATCAAGGTTATTTGCCCTTTGTATGGCTTGTGCGCGGCGTGTTTAATGGAAATGGCGCAAGTGTGAATGTCAATGGCGTTGGCAAAAATGCTGGACCGGGCGGTGGTGGCGGTGGTGGCACTGTCTGCGACGCAGGTATCGGCACAAGCGGTAATTCTCGGCTCAGTAGTGGTGGAGCGGGTTTCACCGGCGGCGCAGGCGGAGGTTTGAATAATGCAGGGTTTAATAGCCAGTCTTTCTGGGCAGACGGAGGCACGGGCAGCTTTTCTAACCAAGCCACTGGAGAACTGCCCACAGGTCGCCAAGCACAGCCCACCGATGGTGCTGCGAGTCTCAACGGCGTATATGGTGGGCTTTCGAGAAATGATCGCTCCGACCATCCGCAATCCACAGGCGGCGGCACGGGGCATCCTTTTGGACGGTCTGGGTTGGGTTGGGGCGGCAACGACGACCCACTAGTAACGGCAGGCGGCGGACACGGACGCAAAGAAGGCGACGCTGGCGACGCTGGCGGCTATGGGCGCGGTGGTTTTTCTAGCTCAAAAGGAAGCGGCACTGGCGGCGGCGGCGAACACGGAAATATCATGGTGATTCCGATAGCAGGCGGCTCAGGCGGTGCGAGCGGTAATCCTCAAGGTATTAACATTTGCGGTGGCGGCGGCGGCGGCGGCGGCGGCGCGTTGCGTATTGCGGGCGCGACCGTGCGCAATGTCTCGCTCTTTGCTCGCGGCGCAGCACGAGAGCGCGGCACAATGAGCAGCATACTTTTTCTTACCTATCAAGGTCCTGACGGCGGCGAAGGTTCTGGCGGTCATGTCAGTGTGCAATCAAAAACCCGTGCAGATACCATCACGGCTGACGTGCGCGGCGGCGCAGACGACAACACAGGGTCGGGAATAATGCGCTTCGACACACCGAATTCTATTCCCGCAAATGCTATTGCTCCGCAGCCACAACGACTTGGCGAAACGGGTTACCATTCCAGCATGACGCTTGACACAATGGCAGCCGTGCGCAGTCCCTATTCTGCGCCTTTTTTTGTGCGGGGTTCTTCTGGTTTTTCCTCAAAATCGCTTCGGTTCTACACTCGCACAACAACAGGTACGTGGCAGCAAAAAGATACGGCGATTGGTGGGAAAGATGGATCGTTTGCTGCTGATGCCAATTTACCAGTCGCCTATCGTGGTATTTTTCCACCCACCAATAGAACGCCTGGAACAGCGCAAGATTCCTTGTTGTTCATCGTTGGTGCAGAAGAATTATTTCCCAATTTCCCTGCTAATAATCCACCTTACACCATCAATCCACCCTGGATTCTCGCTCAAGCAGCCGCAAATATCCTTCGCGTCCAGCCTTTACCACTTATTTCGGTCTCGGTCGCAGATATGCGCGATACCTCGTTTGTACCATTAACGCGCTGCCAGAACGATATGAGTTCTACCACTATCACGATTACCGTGCGCAATAATCGCGGTGGATTATTGGAGGTAAACAATATCACCTTTCGGGGCGAAGCTGCGCCGTATCTGCGTGCCGAGCCAAGTAGCTTTGCGGTTGTGCAAGGTGCGTCGCGGCAAGTAACGGTGAGCTTTACGGGCAATCCGTCGCTTCCAGCGAATATCAATTTTTTTAGAGCAGATATGCTCATTGCACACAACGACACCTTTCCCGATATTGGTTTTCCCACTGTCGCTGGCACGGCGCGTCCTGCTCCTTGGACAATACGGCTCACCGCTCCGGTGAACACGGTGCGCTACCAGATGAGCCTCACAAGTAACACACCAGGGCTGCTCCAAGTAGCACCACAGCGAGACACCGTGCTGGATTTCGGGCGCGTCGGTGTCGGCGGGCTTGGCGTAACGGAACGCTTGCAAGTTTTTAATATAGCACAAACGCCCACTCTTCGCACTCCTCTTCGCTATTCCGTGCGCGGCGCACAAGCACTTGCTTCTACGCCATTTCAATTTGCCGAAATCACCGATGATGTCAGCCCGACGGGAACCATTGCCTTTCCCATTACCTTCTCACCAATAAGGATTGGTGCGGCTACCGAGCAGCGCGTGATTGTGCAACTACGCAACACCGACGGAAACTGCCCTTTTTCCGCCACCTACACCGTGATTTTACGCGGCACTGGCGTACAGCCCCAACTCGACACAACGCGCTCAACGCGCTCGCTCGACTTCGGCACATTCACTGTTTGTGCGCCTTCGACGACCGCAAGCGCATTGCCGATTACTCTTTTCAATAGTGGCAACGACCCCGTTGAAGTGCGCAGTATTCGCCTTAGTTCGAGTGTAATTTCTGGCACCAATGCAAGCGCAGCACCAGCATTTACGCCGACGGCGAGCAATCTCGTTATTCCCATTGGTGGAAGCCAGTCCTTCATGCTGCGCTATCAATCGCCGACCACAACCCGCGCCACACAAACCGTGCGCGATACAATCCTCCTCGAAACCAACGATGCGCGATTTGGAGCAACGAACCCGTATCGTATTCCTGTGAGTTTGACGCTGAATAGCTTCAATCCCTCACTGCGTCTTATTCCGTCCGATACGCTTGCCTTTGGTGCGACGCGCTATTTTGTGCGGCAACAGCGCACGATTGTTTTGGCGAATAACGGCAATGTTAGCATGACCGTAACGCTCGACGCGAGTGCGCTCCCTGCGCTGTTTCGCCTCATTGCGCCCCAGCCGCCGCGTATTTCCTTGCTTCCGGGCGAGACCCAGCAAATCCGCCTTGAAGCATTTCCCACAGAAACTTTGCCAGAAAACGTGCTGGTGCGCGGCGTTGTGCGCTTTACTGCCATGCCGAGCGAGGGCGGGCAATGCCCTGTTTCGCCCGCGCCGCTTGTTGTAACGCTGCTTCCGCGCGGTCCCGCTTCCATGCAAGCCACACTCTGGCTCGACACTCTCAGCAATGTGGATATGCGCCGCGATACCGTGATTCGCCTTTGGGGGCGCGTGGCAACTGCCATACAGGGCAGAACCGACAATCTCCGCGCAGCAGTGCTGGTGCGCCGCAGTATGTTTTTCCCGAAGGCAGTGCGCTCGGCGTTTGGCGCGGCAAGTATTGAGATTTCGCAAGTCCGCGACCGCGACCGTGCCGTGATTGTCAATGTGCCAAACGTTGCTCTCGGCGAAACACCAAGCGTGATTGCAGAGATTCAAGGCACACCAATTTTGACCGATACCGCATGGGCAAACGTAGAATGGCTGCCCGCCGAAACAGTATGGGCGCGGCGCGACAGCGTCTATTCGATAGACAGTCTGAGAAATGGCTTCATTGCTACCTTTGTGCCGCTTTTGCGCAATCAGCCCCGTCTCGTGAGCGGACCCGTGATTGGTCAAATGCCGCGCCAAATCGTGCTTGTGAGCATTACACCCAATCCCGCCCGCGATGAAATACACCTTGAACTCCGCGCTACAACTGGAGGCGAATACGTTGTGCATATCGTCAATACGCTCGGACAGCGCGTAGCAAGCTACTCGTGGACGCATGATGCGCAGAATCTCGCACAGAATCTCGCACAGAATCTTTCACAAAACGGAACACCTTCGGAAGCGCGTCTTTCCTTGCCTCTCGACCTCAAGGGCATTGCTGCAAGCGGCACATATTTCCTTCGCGTGATAACGCCGAAGGGCGAGAGTGAATCAGCTCTTGTGCGCATTGAGCGGTAAAATTAAACAACGGAACTCATTGAATTCAATGCACATACAATTCCCTCACCCAACCCTCTCCCAGAGGGAGAGGGCTTCAGAGTCGGCTCTCCTTAACCCTCTCCCTTGCGCTTCGCGTGGAGAGGGTCGCTCGCAGAGCGGGGTGAGGGAAATTCTTACAATATTGCTCCTAAGCCTGTTCCTGCTCCAAAGCTGCGCAAATCAAGTAGCTCCCTCAGGCGGACCACCAGACAAAACACCCCCACAAATCCTCGCTTCCGAGCCATTCCAACGCTCAATCAATGTCCACCCGACGGGGATTTCCCTGCTCTTCAACACCTACATCGACCGCCGCGATGAATTTTACCGTTCTCTCACGCTCACACCGCCCTTAAAGACGGAGTATTCCTGGTTCGGCAAGCAATTTTTCCTCACCTTCAAAGAGCCACTTGATTCCAACATTACCGTCGCTCTCACGATTGGCACGGGCTATGCAAACTGGGATGGCAACAAGCCAGAAGCCGCATATACACTGGTCTTTGCGACAGGGAGCAAGTTGGATAGCGGCACAATTAAGGGAACGCTGGAGCGCACAAGCGCGGACGCAGCGAGCAATAAACTCCAAGCAGAAACCATTGCCGCCTTTCTCTACCCGCTACGCGGCATACAACCTGATACCTTGAACCCTGCCACCACCAAACCAAAATACATCATTCCGCTTGGCTCACGAGGCACATTCGAGTTTCCCGCACTCGCAGAGGGCGCGTACCGTCTCTTTTTGGTGAAAGATGAGTTTCGCAATGAGCGCATTGATACAGCAACGGACGCATTCGGTACGCCGACGAGCGACGTTGTTGTGCCAGAAGGCGGAACGGTGGAAGTGCCAGTATTTATCTCGCCTGCACGGGATTTCCTCGCGCCGCAGCTTTCGGACGTGCGCCAAATTTCGCCGCTTCGTTTGGTCATTCGATGGAATAAGAAAATTGAACCGCAATCATTTACGCAACAGCTTACACAAAAAATTTTGCAAGATATTTTTCAAATAAACGATTCTTTGAAACTGCTGAAACGCGAGGAATTACCGCACATACAGGCGTTTCATGCAAATCCAAATAATGCCTCGCAAATGATGCTGTACCTTGATAAACCCTTCAATCCAGGATGGGAGCAAACATCATTGCAAAAAGATAACGACGGAGCAGACGCAAAACGCTACGTGCTTTCCGTGCAAGCAATGGTGCGGGATTCCGCAGGAAACGCCTTGCCAGATTCTGCCCGCACAAAAGCATTTTCGTTGAATCAGCGTCCTTCCGAGAGCGATACCGCCGCGCCCACGCTGCTCAAAACGGTTTTGCTCAATGCGCCCGAAGCGCGGCGATATTCCCCCAATGCACCGCCATTGCTGGATAGTACGCTTGCTGTGCCGTTGTTGCCGCGTGTGCAGTTTGTGTTTTCGTCGGCATTGTTGCATAATTTGACTAGCACAAATGCAAGTATTGAAGCGGCTTCTGGCGCAGGAACAGAGAATAACAGCATTCTACAAGCTCTCCGCGAAGCAGAAGCAAACATCATTCTCGAAAATGCCAAACAGCAAGCCGTTCCTGTGCGCATTGTGCCTTCAACGCAAGCAAATATGCTGCTTGTAGAGCCTCGCGCTCCCTTGCAACCAAACTCATGGTATTCGCTTGGTGTACCGCTTCGGAGCATCAAAGCATGGAATAATGCGCCCTTGAAGGATTCCGTCGTTATTCTCCATTTCCAAACCGATGACCCGCGTGATGCTGGCGCGGTTTCAGGAACGCTGAAGGATTTGCTGCGCGATACGAGTTTGAAAGCAAGCACCAATGGGGCTTTGAGTGCGAAAGTGCAAAGCTCCACACAAGCAACGGTGCGCTCGACAGGCGCGAATTTTTCCACAACCACAAACCTCTCTACAACCACAAACCTCTCTACGCAAGCAAATACGCGCCTTACAAAGAACATTCTCCCACGCGCACCTTTTCGCCCAACAACAAACGGGCAGTACATTCTTGTTCTGGAAGCCGCATCAGGTCTTGCTTCTGGGCAAAATTCTTCACCGCAAAATTCTAATACGCAAACTTCACCAGCGCAAAATCCGCCGGCACAAAACTCCGCTTCCCAAGCACCATCGCGCTTTGCCGAGCGTCGCTTTGAAGTGCGCCTTTCTGCCCGCGAAAGTGCATCATTGCAGGATTCTTTCGCATGGACGTTTGAGAATATTCCTGCTGGAAATTACAATTTGAGCGTTTTTTACGATGCAAATGGCAATGGCGTGTACGATTACGGTGCAGTCTTTCCCTACGCTCCAGCCGAGCGTCGGCATCAGCATCCAACGGAAATTCAAGTGCGCAAGCGGTGGACGGTGGAAAATGTGCGCTGCGAATTTCCATAAAATCAATTCGCCATCAATTCGCCACAAGCAGCGCAGAATCTTGGATTTCATGCAAAAAACAGCTATGTTGAAGAAAAAACAGACCTCTTTTCCTCTTTCTCGTTTTTGGAGACGACCATGAAAAACGCCCTCACACGCCGCATACAATCAAGCGTTTTGGCAACACTCTTCTTCAGCATTATTGTTTGCAATTCTACGGCGCGTCTTGCCGCGCAAATGCCGCTTGCTCCCGAAGTGCAGCAAAACACCTTGTTTACGCCCATCCTCGAAACCCAGCACCTACGCCGTTTGCGCTTGGATTTGAGCGAATCTATCAAGGTGCAATATGCTCTGAAAACACAAGAAGTGATATTGAAGGATTTCACGCTTTTTACGCCTTCTGCGTCCAATCAAGCTGCTCAACAAGGCAATTCATCCAACGAAGCATTTGGGCAAATTACTTCGCAAAACGCAGTAATGATGCGGCGCGGTGGTGTGCTAGAATTTCCGAGCATAGCAGTTGGACTGCGCGAAGTAGAGCCGTTTTTGAGTTTTAGTGTGAAACTGTATTGCGAAAAGGCAAACGCTGCCAACGTGCAAGTATTTGTGCGCCCTCTGGACGAGAACGGCGCGGAACTTTCAGAACGCTTGGCAGTACAATTCGACCATCATTGCGAGGATATGTCCGAGAGCGAACAGGCTGCATTGCCGATGAAATCTCGCTTGGCATCGGGTACAACGCTCACAACCAATCTTGCCTTTCTCCCGAAAGAAACACGCTTTGTGCATCTGCGCATAGAGTTTATGCGGACTGCGGAGTTTTCTGAGCCGATATTGCGCGGGATGGAAGTGTTTGCCCATAATCCAAAAGCCACCGATGCAGCAACCTTACAACGCTTTCAAAGTGGCGTAAATACTAGTGTTGTTGGAAATGTTGCTATTGGAAATCCTTCCAAGCAAATAACGTCGGAGGCGCATGGTTCCGCGCTTCCACGCCCTGCTTTTGTTACGCGCACCGATTGGGGCTGCCCTTGGGGACAAACAAGCGGTCCAAACACGCTTACGCCCACGCCTCCGACGCATTTAATTGTCCATCATTCCTTTTCGCCCGGCAACAACATCTCGGATTGGTCCGCAGCCGTGCGCAGCGTCTGGACGTTTCACGTGATGTCAAACGGTTGGTCGGATATTGGCTACAACTGGCTGATTGACCCGCAAGGCAATATCTATCAGGGTCGCGCGTGGGTTGGGGAGGATGACAACACGCAGGGAGCGCATTTCTGCGGCTTCAACCGCAACACGATGGGCGTGTGTATGCTTGGTGATTTTACCTCTATCACCCCCACCGATGCAGCATTGAAGAGCCTTGTACGGATTTTGGGCTACCGCGCAAGCGCAAGCAATATCAATGTTCGCGGAACAAGCCCACACGCAAATTCTCAGCTGACGCTCAACAATATCTCTGGACACCGCGACGGTTGCAGCACGGAATGTCCAGGTGGCAGCTTGTATCCGTTGCTTCCAACCGTGCGCAATCGCGTCTTCGCGCTGATGAATCCACCAAGTATGCGTAGCCAAGCCATGCAGGGTGCGCCCTCGCGCGACGAAGCGCAGCTTTCCTGCCTTGTTCAGCCGAATGGTTCGGAAACCGAAGTATTTATCGAATGGGCGGAAAGCAGCGCAGCAACACCAATACGCTTTACAAACCGTCGCTCGGTGCAGCGTTTGGCGGCGACGGCACCAGAAACAAGCATTTCTGCGGCGTTGAGCGGATTGCGTCCTGCGCTGCGCTATGCGTATCGTTTCGTGGCAGAGAACTCCGACACCAGCACGGTTGCGGCTCAAGGGGAATTTACCACGCTGAATACCAGCGTTCAAAACAGAGCAACGAATGCAGAAAACACGCTCCGCGTCCAGCCAAATCCGATAAGCGGCAACGGAGCAGACATCAGCTATCGTCTGGAAAGCTCATCAAACCTTGAGTTGCAGATTGTTTCTTCCACAGGACAGGTTTTACGAACACTTGCGAAAGGCGTTCATGCGGCGGGCGAATATCGCGTGAAATTTGATGGTGCGAATTTGGCTTCGGGCGTGTATTATTGCCGCTTGCAGCTTGTTTCGCCCTCGACGCGACAAACAACCGTTCCCGTTGTGATTGCGCGATAATGGTGCGATAACAATGCGATAACAGCGCGATTATTGGCAATTTTCTCGTTTTTTACCCCGTCATAGTTTGTGAAGTCATTCACAAAATGCGTATCTTTGACGTAATAGCTCAGAGCATTGAACGTACCACGCATCAATTCTTATTTTTTATCGCACTGACATAGTCAATAATATTTTACTTGAGAAGGGTAACCATCATGGATTCGGCTTTCACTGCTACTTCCTCGCTTATTACACCGTCGGAAACAGTGATTCTCATTGCTGACGACTTGCAAGACAACCTCAACATCGTCAAGGCGGTGCTTGGCTACAAAGGCTATCAGGTTGATACAGCAAAAAATGGCAAACAGGTCTTGGAGCAGCTTGAGAAGCGTGTTCCCGACCTTATTTTGCTGGATATTCAAATGCCAGAAATGAACGGTATCGAAGCCTGTCGAATCCTGAAAGCCGATGCGCGTTTTGCGGCTATTCCCGTTATTTTTCTCACCGCAAAAGCTGATAGCTATGATATTGTTGATGGCTTCAAAACAGGCGCGGTGGACTATATCACCAAGCCCTTCAATACAATGGAACTGCTTGCGCGAGTGCAAACGCACTTGGATTTGAAAAAATCACGCGACTTGCTCTCCGAGAAAAACCGCTACTTGGAAGTGATGAGTACAGGCTTGTCGCGCCTCAATCACGAGAAGAATGATTTTATGGACATCGCCGCGCACGACCTGAAAAATCCACTCACGACTATCAAAGGCTTGGCGGATTTCCTGCGCCAAAACAACGATATTCCGCCCGAAAGCGTGAAAGCTATTTTGGAGAACATCATCAAATCGTCCGAGCGAATGTTTGCGATTGTGCGGAATTTGCTGGATGTCAATGCGATAGAATCAGGAAATTTCCATTTTACGCCGTCGCAGGTGGATATGGAGGAGATTGTCCGCGACCTCATGCAGCAATACGAGTATCAAGCATCGCAGAAAAAAATTCGCTTTGCTTTTACGCTTGAGGGCGGTAGCGCACTTGTGAGCGCGAATACGGATAGCATGACGCAAATTTTGGATAATGTCCTCTCTAATGCGCTTAAATACTCGCCTCACGATGCAGAAGTGCGTATTACGCTCACAAAGCAGAACGGCACGGTGCGCTGCGCCATTCAAGACGAAGGGCAAGGTTTGAGCGATGCCGATAAAGAAAAACTCTTCGGAAAATTTGCCCAGCTTTCTGCCCAGCCCACCGGAGGCGAGCAATCAACGGGCTTGGGGCTGTTTATTGTGAAAAAATTGGTGGAGGCAATGAACGGCAAGGTGTGGTGCGAATCGGTGCATGGCAAGGGCGCGACCTTTTTCCTAGAATTTCCTGCGGTGTAATTTTGCCGAACAAACAACAATTCTAAAAAATACAAAGAGCGATTGCCGAAAGCAACCGCTCCTTTGTGGTGATGTTTTGGTGCGATACGGTCAGGAGCCGCATCACACCTCGCTGCTAGAGATTCGATATTCCTGTTTTCCTTGAGCGGTGCGCTCATAATTTCATCCCTCAGATTTCAGATTTCATCCCTTCTTTATTTCATCCTTTCTTTATTTCATCCTTTCCTCACGGCTCATACACTGCGCCTGCAAAGAGAATTAGGTTCTTGAGGCTTGTGAGAACACAAGACGTTTATTTTACACCTGCGGCTTGTACAGCGTTCCGGCAAACAAAATTACACCCGTACTTTTTTCACGAATGATAAAGGCAAAAGGGCGATCGAGGCGGAGTGCTTGTGGTGGTGGCGGTGCGCTTGTAACGCCAACACCGACTGCCGTTGCAGCCGCCGCTTCGGTGCCACGCTCATCTACTTGCAAAAAGGTTTGGTGAATCACAAAGCTGATGTTTGCTTGCAGGGGCGGCTTTACCATGCCCGAAAAATCTGCTTGTGGCGTGAAGGCGCGTCCCATTCCTAAGGCGTGCAGTTCGCGGGGCTGATTTGCTCGTTCTGTGTAGCGGGTTTGCATGGTGAATTTTGGCATTTCGACGAGCAAGGTACGTTCCTGTAAGGCGTTCACGGCTTGTTTCCACGCGCTTGGTGTGAGCGCGGCAATGACGGAAGCGAGTCGTCGTGCGCTGTCTGGCACAATGACCGTCATGCTGAATTGCCCGTTGCTGTACGGAATCTCAGCAATGTAGCTGTTTCCAGCGTTGGGAAGCATGGCAAAGCGGATGTCGGTAGCTTTGGTGAGCTTCATCATTTTTACGGTTTGCTGCGAGCCGTCTTCATTTTTGAAGGGTTCATCTTTCGTGGAAGCCGCATCAAACTTGGCTTTCCATTCCGCATTAAAATAGACAGCATTCACAAGGCACATCAAATCATTTGCGCTGAAGTTGTCGCGGATAAGGTCTTTAATGCGATTGTTCGTTTTGCCTTCCACCCAGCGATTGATGTCGCTTTTCACGTCCTCGCGCTCGAAGTCCATTCCGCGCACTTCCGCGCCGAAATCATCGCGGACGGTGGTGAGGAAAGGCTGTTCAATGCTGAATTGCTTGTTGTACCAAATGCCATTTGCGGTGCGAAGTTCGATTTTGCGGTCAAGACCAAGCACGTACTCGGTGAGGCTCTTCATGCCGCTATTTATCTCGCTTTGCGGCACGCCAGCGAGTTGCAGAGCGCGGTTCATGGAATCACGGGTCGCATTTGCCGCACCGTTGCTCGTGAGTGCGAGTGCTTGCATATACGAAAAGGGCGACAAAAAGGAGTTCGTATTTGGCTCAAAACGTGCGTTTTGCTTCAGCATTTCGATAGCAAAATTGGTGTTCGCCTCCGCCACACGCGCCTCCGTGCTGGTGAGGGCGCGTGGTGGGGTGTCGGGAGGCGTAATGACGTTGCACGAAACGAGCAGGAAGGATACGAGCGTCGAAGCAAGGCTATACTTGCGAATAGCTTGAATACTGGTTTTCATGGTTGTGTTGTACATGGTGAAAAAAAACAGGGTGTGAAAAAATACCAATACATTTCTTAAAATTTTATGGCTATACCCAGCGTCATTCCTAGTCGCGGAGCAAATTCCCACGGAGCATTCGCAGTATTTTCCGACAAAATACTTTGCCGTGCAATGCCCGTGCCTTCGCCTGCAAGCAGCACCGATACGTGGCTTTGCGGCAAAAAGCGCACACCGATAATGCCACGAGAAACCAAGCCAATTTCGCCACCGCCCACGCTCAGGCGAGCGAGCGGCTGCACACCACCAAGCACAGGAATAATGCTGAAACTGTACTGATACGATGCTCCAAACCACGCACGGTTTCTTGTTTCGGCGGAGATAGTGCGCTGCGCGGCATTGAATGGTGGAGCAGCAACAGGGTCAGTGCCACCGCCGCCACTACTTGGTCCGCGTGGTTGCGTTGATGGCGGGTCTATACTCGTAATTCCTACTTGAGGTCGCTCCTGTGGTGCATTGATAATTTCTATGCTGTTTGGGTTGTTTCGTTGCGCAAGCGAGAAGGTGCTTGTTGGGCGAAGTGCGCTCAAGAATGGCTCTGTGCCGCCTTCCAGACCGATGCTGTGATGTTCGTCCACTGCAAATTGTACGCCCAATGCGATATTTTGTAGTGGTGATGCGCTCTCTGCGGCAAATTGCTGTTGCGAAGCAGCATCCAACATGGTGTGATGCGAAGCATCCGTGCCAGCAGATGCAAGAGTAGAAGCTCCGTTATTTCCTGTGTTGGTGGCAATGTCGGTGCGGCTTGCCAGACGCGCTTCTACGCTCAGGCGTTGCCAGAAAGAGGCTTCGGTGCTGGTGTTTGCGGGATTGCTTAGTGGTTGTGCTTTTGATTCATTTTCGTGAATATCATTTCTCAACACAAGCGATTTTTCTGAGGGTGATTTTTCTGAGGTTGAACGTTCTTGAAAGCGGCGTGTTTCCTCAGCGAGCGACGGATATGGATTTGTATTGGATTCGGATGCGAATGGCTCTGTTGCTGCGTTTGTAGATTGTGTGCTGGGTTCGTTATTTGGCGTATTCTTTGAAGTAAATGCGCTGTATGCCGCGTAATTGCTTGCTTTGCGGCTTGTGGTCGTGGTGCTTTTTGTGCGTACATTTTCTATCACCAATGCCGCCGTTGCTTGATGAGAAGTATTGTCAGGAAGAAGTTTGCGAAGGTGAATATCGTCCAAACGCATATCATCTGTGAGCGCGGGAAAGAGCATCAGCGCAAGCACGGCAAGCGACGCACCACGCAGAAGGTTCGTGGAGAGAGGGCTGAAGATGAAGATACCAGCATTGTTCACATTATCCAAAAAATTACCCACCAAGCTCTGCGCAGAGTTATGAACAGATTTCCACGCTGCATTCGGGAAGGCAAAGGCTCGCTCCCACAACCACGCAATGCCGCGCCGTTCCTGGCGTTTGGCTTCCAAGCGGGCAATCTGCTCGGCGGTGTCGGAAAAGGAAACCACAGGCGATTCCTCGCGGGCAGCGCGGAGAAGCTCTTCAAGAGTGTGGTTTTTCTTCTTCATGGCGAAACCTTTGAAAAAAGAGAAGTGTGTGCAAAGGAAATGAAACGTTGTATTTTTTTGACCAATTCGCTATCACAAGCGGCGCAGAGAGCTGATTCTTGCTTGCGTCGCGCCTGTCGGCGGTGAAGACGGCGGATTGGTAAGATGATGAATTTTCGCTTTCGGTTGCTCGTCGGAAGTGCCAGATGAAATGCCCTTCGCTTCGAGCATCCTGCGCAAGGTTTCTCTGGCTCGCACGAGGCGCATTTTCACGGCAGAGAGCGAATCGCCTTGCTGCTCTTGAATTTCCTGCAAGGAAAAGCCTGAAATTTCAAAGAGGACAAATGCTTCGCGTTGTTTGTGCGGCAAGTGTTCAAGCGCGTCGTAGAGGATTTGTGTATCAACGTAGTTTTCTGGCGAAAGCTCTGCGTGTGCGTCGGTGAGGTCGTTATCATCGCGTGCTTCAAAGCGGTCAAAAATGCTCATGCGCCAGCGTCGGCGGTTCTGAATGCGCCGAGCAATCGTGAACAGCCAACTCAAAAATGCTTCTTCGCTCTGTAATTTATCAAAGTGCTTGTAGGCTTGCTCAATCGTATCGGCAACGAGGTCTTGTGCGTCCTCGCGGGTTTTTGTCATGGCACGAGCAAACCGCGCCAAACGCTCATGGTTTGGCTCAAGCAAGGCGCAAAAACGCTGTTGTTTATCGGTCTGTTCGGGTTTCATTTGCTGTCGGACAAAATATTGCGCATCAAGTAAGTATGTTGCTGCATCTACGAGAGAAGAAACGTACGCAGGAAAAAAGTCACACAACGAAGATATTTTTACGCATTTTTTTGGAGCAAGGAACGAAGAAAGTGGATGCGCTCTTTGGAAAGAATGCCGAGCATAAAGCACACGACGACAAATGCCGCAGAAATACTTATTCCTAACAAAAATACGTGGAATGCTCTGGGCAGGGAAAGCAGAAAAGAAGCGCGTTCGGTACAATATTGCATAAGCAGAGATAAAGAAAGCATGACGCAGAAAACAACGCTCAGGCGCGTAAGTGCTTGCCCAAAAGCCTTTTCGCCCATAAACCGATGCAGAACGCGAATGCCTAAGATAGCACCCATAGCATTGGCAAGAATTTTACAGGCAAGCGCACCTGATGTTCCCCAGTGTGGCGTAATTGCGAGGTTGCAGAGAAGAGAAGTGATGCAGAGTCCCCAAAACATTCCCAAGAGTTTACGCTGCTCACCCAGTGCAATACCGAGCGCGAGCGTGTAGGCAACAATCATGCTCAGGGGAATTGACCACGCAGAGAGCGTGAACTCAAGGACGTTGTGCGTATATTTTGCCCCTGCTGTCATAAAAATAACAAATGGTATCAGCACCGTAATGCCGCTTGCAATCAGCGTCGCCACAAGAATCGTCAGCGAAAATCCTTCCAGCACATAGCGTTTGCATTGCGCCAGATTCGAGGTTTGAAGCGCACTTGCGACGGGTGCAATCACGGTGGGGAGAATCATTAGCAGCGTCGCACTTTGCGCTGCAACCCGCACCGATGCGCCATAGATGCCCACGGCTTCCTTGCCATAAAAAAAATCCAGCATAAATGTATCGGCTTTATCTTGGATTTGCAGCAGAAGTGCCGTTGAAAAAATTGGTAATGCTTCGCGGACAAGCTCGCGGGCAATCGCCCATTCAAACGGGATATTCCAGAGCATTTTCCATTGCTGCCGCGCAAGCAGCATCACCAGAAAGCCCGGAAGCGAGGAACAAAAGAGCCAAAACATCACGCGAAGCGGCGTGAGCGACGCACGGTCGGCAGCAACAAACGCCGCAAAAAGAACGGTATCAAGGACGGTGGTAAAGGCGGGCAAAAGCTGAAAATTTTGCGCTCGGTGCTGCAATTCCAACACCGAGCGCAGCATCAAAGAACGCGCCGAAAACAAGGACGAAAGCGCGTACACGAACATTTGCTGCACTGCCATTGGCACAAACAGTGCGGTATAGCCGAGAAGCAGCAGCGTTGCGGCGCAGAACAGCAGAAAACGCAGCTTGAAAAAACTCGTGATAATGCGCTCGCGGCGATTATCTGCCTCGTGCGCCACCACGACGAGGCGCGTGGCGACGGCATTCATGCCGATTTCCACAAAAATAAAATAAACGAACATACTGACTTGCTGCACCCAGAAAAACTCACCATTGGCGGACTTCGAGAGTGCATCTTGGACGGTGCGCAGCGAGAAGAGTTGCAAAACTGCGCCGAGTATTTGCGCAGCAAGCAGAATACCTGTTGCTCCGGCTAAGTGCTGGAGGCGGCTTGGGGTGCTGATGGCGGCTTTTTCTTTGTGGGCGGCGGTTTTTTTACGCACAAACGGCTCTGAAACTAGTGGCACAACCTCATCATGCTGAAGTCTTGGACGTGAACAGCATCAACGATTTGCTTCCATGAACACTGCTCTCTGTTCGACACGACCCGCTTATTTTCGCGCACCAGCAATGAGCTTGAAAATTTCGGGGTCTTCCTGTCCCAAACGCCATGCGCAGATGCCGCGCAAATTATACTTCTTTGCAAGTTCCAATCGGGCTTGGAAGGATTGTGCATTTTCAAAAAACATATATTCGTACAAAGTATCGCGCTCGAACATCGTGAAATGCACCTTGTCGCGCTCGTACCATTGCAGCGTTCCGCCGTTTGCTTCCATGATAGCAAGCGCGTCGGGGTAGGTCAAGGAACGCCCTGCTGCTGAGATTTGCTGCGGGCTTTGGAAAGTTTGCTGCCAATAATACGAGTACAAAGCGATGCCAAGCGAAATTTTCTCACGCGGAACGTACTGCAAAACATATTTCAAACAGTCTTCGACCCACGTAAAACCTGCCGTTGGACCGGGTGTCGTGCGGCGTGTATGCTGGTCGTAACTCATAAAGGAGACGAAATCCGCAATTTTTCCGAGAGCTTTGTAGTCGTAGCCACCGCGCCAATACTCGTACATATATTTTTGGTAATCGCCCGCGCCAGCAGATTCGCTGGAGCGCGGCACAACGGCAATGCTGATGCCGTAACCGTATTTCCGCAAGCTATCTGCCGCTTTTTTGAAAAAGCCTGTAAACAAGTCGCGGTCGGCGATGTGGATATTTTCAAAATCGAACTGAATGCCGTGCAGAGCATTCACGCGGCATACGTCCAGCATCCCAGCAACGGCGCGTTCTTGCGCTGCGGGCGAGAGCAACAGTTTGTGCAAGGTTTCCTGATTAAATCCTGGATTGACAATCAGCGCAATGACCTTGATTTTTTTCTTTGCCGCCACCGCCAAAACCCGCTTATCTACTGCTCCCCAGACGATACCGTTTTCATCCACCTTCAAGCATTGCGGTCCAATCATGTCGATATTATCGGCATTGCGCTCGAAACTTCGGTAGGAATCTTCGGAATCAATCATATAAAAAATACGCTCCATGCCGCTTGATTGCTGGGCAAGAGCAATATTGTTGCTGCGTACAAAACTTGCAGCAATCAAACAGAAGAACAAAATGCAGCGCATAGTCAGTTCTAAAAAGAGTGAGAAAGAATAAGTACAAAGAATGAGGACAAAGAATGAGGACTTGAATCACAAACCTTGTGCGTCGTATTCCATATATTCCGCCGTTGCGCGAGCCTTGTCGCGCCCTAAGAGCTTGCCAACAAGATACAGCGACATATCAATTCCTGCCGAAATACCGCCCGCCGTGATGATTTTTCCTGTATCTACAAAGCGTGTTTCCCGCCAATCGCCGTCGGCACGCCATTCTACCTGCGGTGTGAGTTCGCGGACGCTCTCCAGTGCCTCGTGGTGCGTAGTTGCGGGCAAGCCGTCCAGCAAGCCCGCTTTGGCGAGAATCCGTGCGCCCGTGCAGACCGACAGCACGTACTCCGCTTCCACCGCCATTTTCTGTACCCACTGAATAACGCGCTCGTCCTGCATGGCTTGTTTCGAGCCGATTCCGCCCGGAATCACGACAATTTCTGCCGTTGGATTGCTATTTAAAGCGTGTTCTGGATTCAGCGACAAGCCATTTTTTGCCACCACCACGCGCTTTTCTGGCGCGACGGTCATCACGCGAAACGGCTTGTATTCATTGAGTTCGGAGGCAACGGAGAATACTTCAAATGGTCCAGCGAAGTCCAGCACTTCTACGTCGTCGAAGAGTAAAATAGCAACGTTGCGTAAAATCATTTTATTTTTTGCTTCCATAATTTTTGAGAAACTGTTTCTAAATGTTCTAAATGAAATCAATACAACCAAACAGTGGCACAGGCATTCTTGCCTGTGAGTGTTAGTGCGGGATTCAGGCGACAAACACAGACAAGAAGTCTCAAGCCACTATTAATTTGTATATCAAGACTGAGAAAAATCACAAATTTTTCAACCACACCTCGCGCAGCATCACTTGTCTGCGATACGCATTCGGATTCACCTCGAAGATGTATTGCTGCTCTTTTTGCTGCGAGAGAATTGGCACCGAAAGCTCTACTTCGCTGCCCTCGCGGAATACCGTGAGCGTGTAGGTGCTGCCCGCCGCCATTTTGCTGACCATTGCCAGAAAAGCGCGTGATTCCTGCGCTCCAAGGCGTTGCTTGTTTACCGCCACAATCACATCACCAAAGCGCAGCCCAGTGCTGGTGAGGTTTTCACGGAAATCATGCACGATAAGTTTTCCATTTTCAGCACGTGTTCGTATGCCGATGTCTGCTGAAAGCGTGTCGGAAAGCCGCTTTTCGTGGTAGTTGATGCCAATTTTTGCGTAGTAATCTTTCAGCGGCAAGGGCGTTGCTTTTTTGATGTAGAGTTCGATAAAATCAGCAATTTCGGGATAGGTCAGCTTCACCACCGTTTGGAAAAACTCTTTTTCGGAAAAAGATTTATTCGGTCCGTAGAGCGTTGCAAGCTGGCGGACAAGTTCGCGCAAACCGCGCTTGCCGTCGGACAACTCAAGGAGGCGAATATCCAGCAAGCCCGCCACGAGTGCGCCCCGATAGTAAATGTTGGAATATTGCTTTTGTCCTGAGTCGGAAAAGCAGGTCAGACTGAGCTTGCTGAGGCTGTAATCTTTGTCGAAATAGGAATTGTCCACCAGCACTTTATTGGAAAGGTCGGCGCAATATTGCGGTAAAGATTTGATGCCGCCGCGCAGTTGCATGGCGTGGGAAGCCCATTCCGTCGTGCCTTCGTAGAGCCAGAGATGCTCGGAGGCGGTTGGTTTGACGAAGTTAAATTTTTCAATGAGTTCGCTGTGAATATTGAGCGGCGTAACGACGTGAAAAAACTCATGCGCGGCAATATCCGTGATGTATTGCCCATATTCCTCCGAGTACGGACGCTCCTCCAGCACATAGCCTGAACTGTAGGAATGCTCCCACGCGCCCGCGCCAATGTCCTCCAAATGAAACAAAAACGTATAGCGTTTCACAGGCAATTCCACGAGAAATTCTCCTGCGGCGGTCAGCATTTTGCTCATCGCACCCAAAAGCTGCTCGGACTGGATTGCGCCCGAAACCGAGTACGTGTAAATTTCAATTTGCGCCCCGCGTACCGTCGTTGCTGCTTTGGTGATATTTCCCAGCAAGATGGGCGAATCCACCGCGAAATCGTAGGTTTTTGCAAAAAACGCGCCCGCGCTATCTTGCTCCAATGGCGTACCAATGCTCCATTCTTTTGGATGCAAAAACGAGAGCCGAAGCGGTCTGGACTGCATTCCCGTTGGAAAACCGATAGCGGTGTGCGGATTAAAAAGCGCGTGGTCATTTTCAATGGACGAGCCGCACATACGATAGATTTCATCCCGCGTAACGGGCGTATCGAAGGTTTCCGCAATCGCGTAACGAATTTCCGCAACCTTCTCTGGCTTGGAAATACGCCATTGGTTGGTAGAGATTTGCTTGGTGGGAATTTCTTTTCCGCTTTGGTCGAGAGCTTGGAATTTCCGCACAAATCGCCCAATATCCATGACTTGGTACGTGCCAGGAGCCGTCGCCGCGAACTGATACACGGCGTTTTCCGCTTTCAAGTCGCGCACCGAAAGGCGCACCTTGAAGGTATCATCCGAGCGGTCGTTCAGATTGATTTCATACAAAAGCGGCGCGGGATTATTCACCAAAGCAAGCAACGATGCGGCGTTGAAGACGCTACAATACAACACGGCAACCAACAAAAAACAACGACGAACATTCATGGAAGGCGCGAAAATACTGGTAAAGAAAGGGAATTGTGGTGCTGCGCGGGCGAGTCCTTGCACAAGTACCATCTGCAATATAGCATTTGCACTCAGCATTCTCGCCCTTTTTTCCATGTTCTGCGCGGAAAATTCTGTATTTTGCGTCGCATTTTTTATGGTCAATTGCCCCAAATTCTCGCTCAACACCATCCACGACTATGGCTGAACATCTTACAAATACTGACTCCGAGCAATACATCGTTACCGCCCGCAAATGGCGACCACAGCGTTTTGCCGATGTAGTCGGGCAGGAACACGTTTCGCGGACGCTGCGCAATGCGGTAGAATCGAAGCGGATTCACCATGCGTATATTTTCAATGGTCCGCGTGGCGTGGGCAAGACGACAACGGCGCGGATTCTGGCGAAAGCGGTGAATTGCGAAAATCCGAGTGCGGAATTTGAGCCGTGCAACGTGTGTGCGTCCTGCACGGACATCAACACCGGGCGGTCAATGGATGTGATTGAAATTGACGGCGCGTCCAACAACAGCGTGGACGACATCCGCAAGCTCCGCGAAAATGCGAAGTATCCGCCCGTCAAGGGGCAGTATAAAATGTACATCATTGATGAAATCCATATGTTGTCGAGTTCGGCGTTCAACGCGCTCTTGAAAACGCTCGAAGAACCGCCTCGCCACTTGCTGTTCGTCTTTGCCACGACCGAGCCGCATAAAATCCCCGCCACGATTTTAAGCCGTTGTCAGCGATTCGATTTTCGCCGAATGCAGATAGACGAAATTGCCGCACAACTGCGCCACATCTCGCAGCAAGAAGGTGTTTCGATTGACGATGAAACGCTTGCTATTATTGGCAAAAAGGGCGACGGCTCCATGCGCGACGCACAAAGTATTTTCGACCAAGTGCTGGCATTTTGCGGAAAAAATGTGGAATATGCTCGCGTGAACGAGGCATTAAACCTCATTGATACGGAATTTTACTTCACGCTGGGGCGGGCTATTCGTGAGCATGATGTGGCGAAAATTTTGGAAATTGCCCGCGAAGTATTCATGCGCGGCTACGACCTGCAAGAGTGTCTGCATGGGCTTGCCGAGCATTTTCGCAATTTGCTCACCGTGCTGGCAACCCAAAGCGCGAGCCTGATTGAGGCTTCCAAGCTGCACCGCGAGCAGTACATGAGCGAATCCACCTACTTCACCCAAGCCGACGTGCTGCAATACATGACCATCATCATGAACACCGAGCAGCAGCTTCGCTATGCCCCGCAGCCGCGTCTGCGCTTCGAGTTTGCGCTCGTGCAGATGGCAAAACTTGATTCCGCCGTGCTTCTCTCAGAACTTCTCGCTGAACTTGCCGAGCTAAAAAAAAAACTCCCTGAACTGAGGGAAGGGATAAAGGAAAAGGGCAAAGGGATAAAGGGGGAAGAGCAGAAAGAAAAGGATAACGTAGAAAGCTCGTCAATACTTGATTCTTCGCTTGTGGATGTTGCGCCAAATGATGGGCGGGAAGAGCTTTCTACGAAACACATTTCATCAGAAAATCTGGTGGAATTAGCAGGAAAAATTCCGCTGCCGCAAGCACCAAAAGCCGCTCCGCGACGCATCACCGCAGCAATCCTGCAAGCAGAATGGCGCGAGGCACTGGAAGAACACGAAAAGTTGGATGCTGCAATACGAACCTACCTTCAAACACCAGCAATGGTCGGGGTTCAGTGCAACGACGGCGAACTTATTTTTTCGGTAAAGTCATACCTTATTGCCGATAAATTTGTAGAATGCAAGCAGCACTTGAGCGAGATTCTGAGCGCGGTGCTGGGAGGCGAGGTGCGTATTCGTGTGCTGGGTGCTTCGGACGGAGGCGGCGCAGCATCTGCTTTCCAAGATTTTGTGCAGAAGAACGACGAAGAAAGCACACCCCCAGAAAGCGCACCAGAACTTGCTGTGCAGGAACAAAAGCACATTTCTCCTTCGCTGGTAACAACACCTTCCGCCGCAGAACTGTACGAACTTGACCGCGCAATTATTGAGCATTTTGGAGCAACGGAAATTCCTGTGCGGACGTAAGAGGAAATCAAAGTATCTAAAAAACTCTGTATTAGTGGCACAGACATTCTTGTCTGTGTTTCTAGCCTGAAGCCCGCATAAAGACTCACAGACAAGCTGAGGAAAGCCATCAGGTCTGTGGCACTAATGAAGCCAAAACAAGCTACTACGCAGAAAGTCTATTCTCCACCAAATTTTCCTGCGCTTTCGCCCCGATACCCGCGCAAATACTCGTGTACATCCATCACGCGCTTGCCTTCTGCTTGAATACTGGTTAATTGCAGCACTCCAGCATCTTCACAGCCGACAAACCATTCTCCGTGCTGAATGCGGAACGCGCCTTGCTCCAAAGGTGGCGTAAAATCGTGCTTCTGTGAGGGAGCGATTGCACAGCGCAGAATTTTCATTGTCTTACCATCAGGCATTTGCGTCCACGCGCCCGGATGCGGCGACATCCCATGAATGAAGTTCCGAAGCGGCATTGCGGCTTTCGACCAATCAATGCGGCAGGTTTCGCGGAAAATTTTCGGAGCTTTTGTCGCTTCGGTATCGTTTTGCGGAAGCGGCGTAATTGCCCCAGAAGCAAGCATTGAACAGGTTTCTACGGCAAGTTCCGCGCCAAGCGGCATGAGTGCGTCGTGGAGTTCGCCAGCCGTCATGCCGTCCGCAATAGCAATGGTGCGCGTTCCGAGCATTGCGCCCGTATCAACGCTTTCCGCGAGCAAGAACGACGTAACGCCAGAAACCGCATCACCACTCACGATTGCCCAGTTTATCGGCGCAGCACCGCGATATTTTGGTAACAAACTTCCGTGAATGTTGAACGCGCCAAGTCGCGCCAGCGTATAGACGTCGCGGGGTAAAATCCGAAACGCGACGACGGCTATAATGTCAGGCGCGATTTCGTCCAAAGCTCTGATAAAATCTGGGTCGCGGAGGGATTCTGGCTGCAAAATGGTGGAAATTCCGAGTTCCAATGCGACTTTTTTCACGGCGGAGGCTTGCACCTCTAAGCCGCGTCCTTTGGGCTTGTCGGGGACAGTTACGACCGCCGCGATAGGGAATTGCGCATGAATGGCGCGAAGCGAAGCAACGGCAAAATCGGGCGTTCCCATAAAAACGATGTTCATATTCACAAAGCAAAACGTAGAGAAAAACAGCAAAAGCATTTACCACGAAAGCGAGATTGGACGCGCTTTTCACGATAAATGCTTTTGCAAATTACGAATAAGTTGGAACTTCTGCTTACTTCTTCCGTGCCGCTTTTACTTCTGCAGCACTGACCACACCGCCCGGATTGCCCCAGCTATTCAGCACATAAGTAATTGCTGCTGCTGCATCTTCATCGGTGTAATTTTTTGGAAGTGCCACCATTACGCCATTGAATTTTTTGCCATTCACAGTAATTTCGCCTTTCAAGCCATTGACCACGCTGCTGATAATTTCTTTTTTGGGTTTGCTTTTGATGTAATCCGAGCCAGCCAGCGGCGGATACACGGTGGATAAACCCTGACCATTGGCTTGGTGGCAGGTTTGGCAATAGCCTTTATAGACGGTTTCGCCTTTTTTCATCAGTGCCGCTTTGTCTTGCGCCATTGCGGGCATTGTGGCGAATATCATTGCAAGAGCAAATAACGTCGTAAGCACGCTACAAAGCGGGTTTGCGGGTGTTTGTCTGTTGGTGTTCATAGTGAGTATGTGTAGTGAAAAGTGAATAAAAATGCGGTGAAACATGATGTTGTTCGTGAGTTCGTCCTTCGTGATGCATCACTTTTTAGAGCATCAATCTTTCTGAAAAGGTTTACGCTCGTCAAGAACTTTTGCGCGGCAAACGCACCGCGAGAACCGAACATGGTGCTGTTCGCAAGACTTTTTCGGTGGTGCTGCCGAAGAGAATATACTCCAAGCCGCGCCGTCCGTGCGTTCCCATGCAGATAATGTTGATGTCGTGGTGTGCGGCATACTCATTCAGCATCAAATCGGGATGTCCTTGCAAGACACTAATATGCGTTACGCAATCCGTATTTGCAAGTTCTCCCGCCATTTTTTGCAATTTCTTTTCCGATTCTTCCATCGCTTTACTCGTCAAGTCCGTCATTGGCAAGCCTTCCCACGCACCGTATTGCGTCATTGGTTCTAAAACATGAACCAAGTGCAAGTGAGCTTTTATCGGGCTTCCAAGCTCTTTTGCGTATTGCAAAGCGTAGTCCGAATGCTCCGAAAAGTCAATCGGAATCAAGATGTTTTGTATTGGTAACATGGTAATTCAGCGAAAGTTTTAAGATAAATTACTCTTAATACCAAATTACAACATCTTTGCATAAATGCAAAAGAAAAATAATTCTTACGTGAATATTTTGTCTCAGGCAAGAGGAAAACTTGTAACGAAGAGGGGTGCAGCATCCTTGCAGGTAAAAAAGCCTGAACACGAGATATTACCGTGCTTTCAAGGGAATATACGTCAAAGTGTAAAAATCAAAAAACACGTCTGTACACCTGATAAAATCTTGCGTAGAAGCACTTCAAAGAGGATGTATTTTGCATAGTTCTTATTTCTTCCGTTCCAAAAGAAAATATGTCGGCATTACGCCTTTGCCTTTTATCTCTATGCCTCCGCGCTCTTCAAAGAGAAATGTCTCTTTCAACAGCGCATACACTTCGGCGGTGCAATGAATTTTATTTGCCTCGCCGTGAGATTCCATGCGGCTTGCAGTGTTTACAGTATCGCCCCAAAGGTCGTAGGAAAATTTCTTCTGCCCGATAATTCCTGCCACAACCGGACCAGTACTTATGCCGATGCGCACCCGCACGTTTGCTTTCATTGTGTAGCGCAGAATTTCGAGCGTTTGGAGCATTTCGAGTGCCATATCAGCAACGGCTTCGGCGTGGTGTTCGTGCGGATTGGGAACGCCGCCGACAATCATGTACGCATCGCCAATGGTCTTGATTTTTTCGAGTTTGTAGCGTTCCGAGAAAATATCAAACGCGGAAAAAATCGTATTCAAAATATCAACAACTTCTTCTGGAGACCGCTCTGCTGCTAGTTCGGTGAATCCAACAATATCGGCAAACAAAACGCTGACGTTCTCAAACCGCTCGGCAATCGTGCTTTCGCCTGCTTTCAAGCGCTCGGCAATTTTCGGCGGCAAGACGTTCAAAAGCAACGCATCGGTTTTTTCGCGTTCTTTCTCAATTTCCAAATTCTTTTCCTGCAACGTAGCATTTGCCAGTTCGGTTTCGCGGCTTTGTTCGTCGAGCAATTCCACCTGACGCTGGATTTCTTCATTCGCCGTCTGTAATTGCGCATAGCTTTCGCGCAGCTCTACGGTGCGCTTATTTACTTGTTCTTCGAGTGTTTGTGTGCGAAGTTTCAGGAGGCGCACCCGCGCTCGGTATCCCGCCACAATCAGCAATGCACCCATGACACCCACGCCAAGCCGAAACCACCATCGTTGCCAAAAAGGTGGCGTAACGATAACACGTAATGCCCGCCCTTCGGTGTTCCACACGCCATCGTTATTGCTGGCTTTCACGCGAAAAACGTAGTCGCCGCCTTCTAAATTCGTATAACGCACTTCGTGGCGCGAACCAGCCTGAATCCACTTCGTATCAAAGCCTTCGAGCATATATTTGAAGCGGTTTTTGTCGCTTTGCACAAAACTGAGTGCGGAAAATTCGAGCGAGAAAAAATTATCTTTGTAGGAAATACACAGCGTGTCGAGCAAGGAAATATCGCGCTCCAAGCGCACTTCTTCGCCAAATCGTTTGAAGGAGGTTATCACAACTGGCGGAATAAAGCTATTTTCCTTGATGCTATCGGGATAAAACTCGTTCACGCCTTGAATGCCGCCAAAATACACACGCCCATCTGCACCGCGTGTGTACGCGCCTGCATTGAACTCGTTGTTTTGCAAACCGTCGCGCCAATCGTAGTTTTTGAACTTTGTCAATGCCGTGCTGTTCGGCATAAAGCGCGATAAACCTTGATGCGTACTCATCCAGAGCGCACCACGCTCATCCTCGACGATTCCATAGACAACATTATTTGCCAAACCCTGCTCTTCTTTCCACGTGTAAAATTCGACAGAATCAGCTTTACCGCGTGTGTTTGCATCGAGAGTACGTGTATTGAGTTTGCACAAACCGCCGCCTTGTGTGCCAATCCACAAGACGTGATTGCGGTCGCAGTGGAGGCTAAAAATTGCATCATAACTCAAGGTTTTTGGGCGTTCATCGTCGTGGCGGAACACTCGCCACGCCTTGCTATTGTTTGATTCTGAGGGATGGAATCGGCACAAGCCGCCGCCGCGCGTTCCCAGCCAAAGATTTCCTACGCTGTCTTCGGCGATTGCTCGCACGGTATTATGCGACAAGCCAGAATTGTATGTGGTGAAATGCCCAGTAAATATGCCCTTTTGCGGGTTAAATCGTCGTAGTCCGCCGCCGAGCGTTCCCAGCCAAAGGTCGCCTTGTGCGCTTTCGTGCAGTGTAAAAATGCGGTTTTCGTTGGTGCGAATATTCGCTGGAAAAGCCGTTGGCGCGGTTTCACTTTCGGCAGTGGCATAGCTTGTAAAGCGCATTGTTGCTGGGTTGAGCTTGAACAAACCTTTTGCCGAGCCAATCCAGAGCATTCCGTCGCGGGTTTGGCGAATGGCATAGATGAAGAAATTATCGTTGTTTTCTGGGCTTGCCGCTTGCCCAAGTCGCGGGAAGCGTTCCACCGCGCCATTTGTGCGGTTCATGCGCACCAGACCGCTTTCTGTGCCAATCCAGAGAATGCCTTGTTTGTCCTCCGAGAGTGCGTACACGCCGTTGAGGGTGATATTGCTGGGATTGAGCGCGTCGCAGAGATAAGCGCGAAAGGCGCGAGAGGCATCGGAGCAAACATTCAAGCCATTACCAAATGTGCCAACCCAAAACGCACCCGAGCGGTCTTGAAAAAAAGCAAAGACAATATTCCCGCTCACGCTGCGTGGGTTCGCGCCTTCGTAGCGATAAGCGCGGAATCTTCCTTGCGCTTTGTCGAAAACCAACGCGCCATTGCCCTGCGTTCCCACCCAAATATTGCCCATGCCATCGGCGGTAACGACGCGAAGATTATTATCCACCATGCCGTGTTTGCGGGAGTGTTTTTCCTCAAAGCGTTCCATGATGCGGGATTGCGCTTGGAGGCGGTTCAGTCCGTGCGCACTGGTGGCAATCCACAAGGTTCGGTCGGCTTCTTGGTAGAGAGAAATAACATCGTTCCCGCTCAAGGTCGAGGAATCAAGCGGGTTGTGGCGGAATGCTTGCACAATGCTTGCTGTACGCGGATTCCACAAGAGCAAGCCTTTATCAGTGCCGATCCAGAGCAATCCGCTTGCGTCGTTGATGAGTGCGGTAATGTTTGTGCCAGCGAGAAAGCGCGTACACACGCCCGTTTGCGCATTCAGCAGATTCAAGCCGTCTTCGGTGCCAACCCAGAGCCTTTTTTCAGTGTCTTCGGCAAAGGAGGTAACAAAATTATGGCTCAAACTCTGCGCGTTATCTGCTTTGTGCTTGAAGTGTGTGAAGGTGCTTTGTATGGGGTTGTAGCGATTCAATCCGCCATCGCGTGTACCAATCCAAAGTGTGCCTTGGCTGTCGGAAAAGAGTTTAATAACAAAATTATCAGACAAGGACGTTCTATCGCCAGCAATACGTCGAAAAATCTTGAACGTAGAGCCGTCGTAGCGATTGAGTCCGTCGGCAGTTGCCACCCAAAGAAAACCCGCGCGGTCCTGCGCAATCGAATACACATTTGGTTGCGATAGTCCCTGCTCAACGGAAATATGCTGAAAGGACAAATCCCCGCCAAGCCTCGTTGTTACTTGCCTTTGGCGAGTTGTTGTTGTATTGTTGGGCAAGGATACGTGTTCAGTTTGATTCTGTCCATGAAGAGACGTGCGCAAGAAAAAAGAAGCAAGGAGAATCAGTATGCTGGATTGGAAGGTCAGCAGCCATGAGCGTTTTCGGGCATATCGCCCCAGCGATTGCTGCATCTGTTTTCGTATTTCCGTTGGAAGTATGTCTGCCGTATGTGCCATGAAAAATACCTTCAAGAACCTCTGCGCACTGTGGGAGACGTGCATTGCGTTCGGTGTGGTTGGGTGTCGAAGTGAATGCGCTGCTTATGCTACCACAGGAGACGTATCTCGCACCAATATCAATCGTGCGTTCAAGGAGGTTCGTGTCATCAAAAGGAGGGCGTTCACAATATGTTTCATGTTTATTGCGCGGCACAGCCATTCTCTTTTGTGCGAGACATTCCGTCGTAGTAGAGACAAGGCTTGCCTTGTCTCTACGTTCCAGTCATCAAACATCTACGTGTCTTGTCCGTCCTCAAGAGCTGGGATGCAGATATTGCCGTGCGCACAACAGCAATCTACAAAAACATCAACCACGCCATAACCGCCACAATGCCTACAACCAGCACCAATGCGTAGTTCTGCACCACGCCTGATTGGAGGCGGCGCAAAATCTCGGCAATGGTCATCGTGCTTGTGCCTAAGCGGTTCACAGTGCGGTCAATGAAGTACGTTTCCAAGCCCTTGGCAACAAACAAATCAGAAATTTTGTGCAAGGGATTGACAATTAAACCGTAGTAAATTTCATCAATAAAATACTTGTTCCAAAGCAGATTGTACGCGCCTTTCAAGCGATTTGCAATGCCATCTGCTTTCTCGCTCGCGTTTTTGTAAAAGCTCGTTGCAATGAAAATTCCCGCCAGCGCAATGAGCAATGAAGCCAGCATCAGCACGTATTCAATGGAATGAATTTCGTGTGCTTCGCCACGCTTCAGCACCTCGTTCGCGGTTGCGAAAACGGGTGCGAGCCAGTGTTCAATCCAGTTTCCGATGTGCAAGGGTGCGCCGAGCGCGTGAGGAATGCCCAAGAAGCCGCCCACAATCGAAAGCGCAGCCAGCACAACAAGCGGAATCGTCATCGTTGCGGGCGATTCGTGCGGATGAACGTGGTGATGGTCGAAACGCTCCGCGCCGCTAAAGGTGAGATGCACAAGGCGGAACATATAAAACGCCGTGCAGAATGCCGCCAAAAGCAGCACAAACCACGCAACGGGGCTGCCATGATGGAACACATTCCACATAATTTCATCTTTCGAGAAAAAGCCTGCAAACGGCACAATTCCTGCAATCGCAATCGAAGCAATGAGGAAGGTGCGGTGCGTAATCGGCATATATTTCGACAAACCGCCCATTTTCTGAATGTCCTGCTCTTCGTGCATTCCGTGAATTACCGAACCCGAACCCAAGAACAAACAGGCTTTGAAAAATGCGTGTGTCATTACGTGAAAAACAGCCGCCGTGTAAGCTCCCACGCCGAGTGCAGCGAACATAAATCCAAGCTGACTGACGGTGGAATACGCGAGAACTTTTTTAATATCATTTTGTACCAAGCCCATCGTTGCGGCAAGAATCGCCGTAAGTACGCCAATGACAAGCACAACGTTCATGGCATCGGGCGAGAGCGCGAAAATAGGCGCGGTGCGGGCAATAAGGAAAATGCCAGAAGTAACCATCGTCGCGGCGTGGATGAGTGCGGAAACAGGCGTTGGACCCGCCATAGCGTCGGGAAGCCAGACGAAAAGCGGCATTTGGGCAGATTTACCCGTGCAACCCAAAAACAGCAATAATGCCGCAAGCGTGATAATACCTGCGTTGTAGGCAGTTCCATTGGCAAACACGCCTTTCACGGATGCAGCAACGGTAAGCGTATTTACGTCGTCGTAGCGCAGCGAACCGCATAAAACATAGAGGATGAACATTGCAATCAGCATTCCGAAGTCGCCGATGCGATTGACGATGAAGGCTTTTTTTGCTGCGTCGCCTGTCCAGACGATGTTTGTGCCAGCAAATTTGCGGTCGTACCAAAAGCCGATAAGGAGGAATGAAGCTAGTCCTACGCCTTCCCAGCCCAGAAATGTTACGACGTAATTATCTGCCAACACAAGATTCAGCATCATGAAAATAAACAGATTCAAATACGTGAAAAACCGCGTAAAACCTGTGTCGTGTTCCATGTAGCCGATGGAATACACGTGAATCAAAAAGCCAACGCCCGTGATGATGAGCGTAAAGAGCAGCGAGAGTTGGTCGAGCTTGTACGCCATATCTATCGAAAATTGTCCTGCTTGAAACCACGTAAAAAGTTTCACGGTTTGCGGAGCAAGACTGCCGCCGTGCATTTGCGCAAAGAGGCTACACGCCAGCAAAAACGGGATGCCCACCATTGCGGAGGCGAATGCACCAACAGCATATTTTGATTTTTCAAAATACGCCAAACGCGAACCGAAGAGCCCAAGCAGCACAAAGCCAAGAAGCGGCAATCCGGGAATCAAGTAAACAAGTGTATTCATGCGGGGTTGGAAGGAATTTTGAAAGAATTATTTTTATGGTGCAAAATGTTTTCAATAGTGGCACAGACATTCTTGTCTGTGAGTATTGGTGCGGGTTTTCGGTGAATAACACAGACAGGAATGTCTGTGCCACTGAAGCCTAATTTTATCTATTTTTCAGAAATCTTGTTCTAAAAACATTCAATCACTCAAACACAGCATCAATGCTCGTTTCAAAGCCACTCAAAACAGATGATTGTAGTGTGCCTTGCTTCACCGCTTGCGAGTGCAATATAAACCCGTTGGCGGAATTGACATACACCTCCACGCGGCGTTCTTCGGGATAGACAAGCCAGTATTCGCGCACACCTTCTTGCTCATAGACAAACTTTTTGTGCGTAAGGTCGTAGTAGCCTGTGCTTGGCGACAGAACTTCTACAACAAGGTCTGGTGCGCCTTTGATATTCTTACGATTTTGTAAAATGCTGCTGCGCTCGTTTGAAACAAAGGCAAGGTCTGGCTGAAAATAGTCTGTATCCGTAAAATAAACATCAACAGGAGCTGGAAAAACAGTTCCTGCTATCTGGTGTTGCTTCAAAAATAACTTGAAATAAAAGTTCAGATTACTGATGACTTGCTGATGAATCAGTATTGGTGCGGGCATATCAACAACCTCTCCGTTAATAAACTGAAAATACGGCGCACCTTCGGGCATAGTCAAGTACTCTTGCGCCGTGCGAGGGCGCATAGTTCCTTGTTCTTGAAGCGTTATCGCTTCAAGCTCGTATTCCAAAAGTTCATCCATAATATTCAGGAAATTACGGCGTATAGGCTGCTTCCTGCTCTAATTCTTCAATCGGCAAGCGAATACTTTGAAACTTGATGTTTTTATTTTCATCCACAATCATCATCACATTGCGCTCAACTTTCATCCAATCCGAGCGGCGCAAGGTAAATGGCTCGGAGGCGAGAATTACCGCCTGCGGACGACCTGCGCCTGGCTCCATTTGGCAATTCCCATCGCGGCAATGATACTCGCTGCCGTACATATAATACAGCGTCGAGGGCTGTACGAGCGGGTTTGTGGTGTAGCGTGTTGCGACGAAGGATTTACCATTGGTGACACAGAAATTTAAGTATGAATGCTTTTTCAAGCCTAATTCTATGTACAATGCGCAGTAATCATCCAGCATTTTGTTCATCGCATAGACCATATCATCGGTTGTAATCTCACCATTTGGGTCTTCGATGTGATTCAAAAACAAACCAAACATATGCTCAGAATCCGTCGAACCCATGATAGATTCATACGCAACGTCGTTCAAACGGCGCAGAAGCGGGCGGCGGAGCTTGTTGAATTCCCCCACCATGCCGTTGTGCATGAATACGAGTTTTCCGCATTGGAACGGGTGCGAATTCACTTCCTCCACCGACGAACCAGGCGATGCGGCACGGACGTGCGCAATAAATAAGGGCGAATGAATTTTCTTAGAAAGATTTTTCAAATTCATATCGCTCCATGCGGGCTTGACGCTCCGAAACACGCATGGATACTCGTCGAGTCTGGGTTCGTACCACGCAACACCAAAACCATCACCGTTCACGGCAACAGACATTTCCTCCGCTTGCATACTTTGAGCAACAATCAAGGAAAATCGAGGGTTGTACAATAAATCTTCTGCCAAGACTGGTGGTCCGCTGTATGCGAGAAATCTACACATAGTGTTTTAGTAAAAAGTGTTAAGTTTTGAGTAATAAATTTTAAGTGATAAATTTTAAGTGAACGTATATCTTGAAGCTAGTTTTTATGAGCTATACAGCACTTAAAACTCAGCACTCAACACTTAAAACGTTATTTTCCATCATGACGGCGCACTGCGATTGCGTGCATATCAATTCCGCAGGGCGTGATGCTTTTGAACGTGAATTTTTTTGACAGTTGCAACGACGGCGTAGAAAGCGATGAAAACGAGTGTAAGCCGCTTCCGACCAGCATCGGTGCAATAAAAATATGCAATTCGTCAATCAAGTTTTCTTGCGCAAAGCTCGAAAAAATACGCGCTCCGCCTTCGACCATGACCGAAGAAATATTTTTTGAAGCAAGCTGCTCCAAAATTGCACGAAGATTCAAGTAATCACCATTGCCTGCACCTGCTGGAAACACATTCACGCCGCTTATTTTCAGCGCAGTAGCTTTCTGCTTTGCCATTGCTGAGGGCGAGCAAAAAACAAACGTATTTTGTCGGTCTTCGGCGGCAAATACTTTCGATTTTAACGACGTAGAGAGGTCAGAATCAAGGATAATTCGCTTGGGGTCGCGTCCGCGCACGTGGCGTACATTCAGCTCGGGGTCGTCTTTGCTGACTGTTACCGCGCCAATCAGCACAGCATCTACTTCGGCACGAAGAGCATGGGTCGTTTTGCGACTTTCTTCACCAGTAATCCACTTCGATTGCCCATAAACGGTTGCAATACAACCGTCGAGCGATTGCGCTATCTTGGCAATAATATACGGCTGACCAGTGGTGATATACTTCGTGAAAAACCGATTTAACCACTGGCATTCTTCCGCCAGAACGCCAACCGTTACTTCGATTCCAGCCTCCTGTAAACGTGCAAGCCCTCTGCCAGAAACTTCAGGATTTGGGTCAATCATGCCAATAACAACACGCCCAATTTTTTTCTCAATCAAAAAATCTACACAGGGCGGCTGCTTGCCGTGATGGCTACACGGTTCGAGATTCACATACAGCGTCGCGCCTTCGACCGAGCGCGAGGCACGCCGCACAGCATCTACTTCTGCATGAATGTCGCCATGCTGGCGATGCCAGCCCTCACCGATAATTTCCCCTTGCTGCACCAAAAGCGCACCAACACGAGGATTCGGGCTAACGTAACCTGTGCCTCGCTCGGCAATTTGAAGAGTATGCCGCATCGCTTGTTCATCAGTCATAAATGTTTGCTCCAGCAAAAGTGATTGACAGTGAAAAGTACTGAAATATTCAGTCGCAAATTACACAGATAAGAAATACGGACAAGAAATTACGAACTACCTATCTTTTTTCCCAAAAAAACTTCACTGCTTGTGATGATAATACGGCGAGGCTTGCAGTAAGGCGTTGTAGAGCATACAACGGTATTTCCGAAGTCCCCAGTTCAAAATACAAAAGCTGCTTTTCCTTGTGTGCAGTTGTGGAAAAGCAGCTTTTGCGGGAATGATGCGAAAAAAAATACAACCTCAACCGTATGCAACGCTTTACTCTGATTACTCTGATACTGTTGTGAGCGACGAGGCTTTTTCTACGATAGAATCTTTCGAGGGCGGACGGAACTCGTTGAGGAACGGCGTTACGTCGTCAATTAAGCCCACACACGTCTCTTTGTTGATGTATTCCACCACTGCTTCCATGCTGCCCGTTTGCTCGTAAACGCGAAGCTGACGGTCAGCACCAGTGCCGTTTTCAAGGATAGTGTGAATGTAATTGATTTCATTGCGCGAGCCTAAATCATCCACAACATCGTCAATGAAATACAGCAATTCATGGATAAGTTGGCGCGTGGGGATTTCGCGTTGCTTGCCGAAATCAATCAATTTTCCATCCAAGCCGTAGCGCACGGCACGCCATTTGTTTTCCATGAGCAATGCTCTGTGATACAGGCGGTAGCTGAGATTGCGCGTGTAGAGCTTGTACAATTTCGCTGCAATGGCTTGGCAAAGAGCCGCAATGGCAATGGTTTCGTCAATGCGCATCGGAAGGTCGCAAATGCGGATTTCGAGCGTTGGAAAATTCGGATGAGGCCGGATGTCCCACCATATTTTTTTTGCGTTGTCAATACAGCCCGTTTTCACAAGCAAATCCACGTAGCCTTGATACTCGCCCCATGAGGTGTAGTAGTCTGGCAAGTTCGTGCGCGGGAAGCGTTCAAATACTTTTGAGCGATAGGATTTCAAGCCCGTTTTGATGCCCGTCCAGAAGGGAGAATTGGTCGTGAGCGCGAGAATATGCGGCAGCAAATAGCGAATCTCGTTCATAATCTGGATTTGCAGCTCGCGGTTTTCGATGCCGATGTGAATGTGCATCCCGAAAATAAGCAGCGACCGCGCCAGCATCTGCATATCTTCCACGAGAATTTTGTAGCGTTCATCGGGGAAAATTTCTTGGTCTTTCCAGTGCGAGAAGGGGTGCGTACTTGCTGCGCCCAAGAGCAAACCGTTTTGCTTGGAAATGTGATTGACCACCGAGCGGATTTTGGTGATTTCCGAGCGTGCTTGTTGGATATTTTTGCACACGCCCGTCCCGATTTCCAGCATCGAGCCAATCATTTCTGGCTTGATATGCTCATGCAGAATCATTTGACCTTTCGAGAGCAACTCAATGTCAATATGCGACTTGAGTTCAAAGGTTTTGGGGTCAAGCACCATGTACTCTTCCTCGATGCCGAGCGAAAAAGCTGGCTTTTCCACGTCCTGAATCGCGTGGCGCGAAGGAATATCTGTTGGAGTCATAGACAACAAAGGTTAAAGTGAGATGAACAGAAGATTAACTAGCAAATGGTCGTTTGTCGTGCTTTCAAGAATGCTCAGACAATTAAACATGAATGAATTATGATGAACATTTTTTCATTTTCACAAGCCCGTAAGAATAGGAAATTTATTTGCTATTGTCAAGATAATTATTGCCGAAGGCAAGGAAAAATTTGGATGCAGATGATACGCCACGAAAAAACGTCTGCTATTCCCGCAATTTCTCTGGTCGCACTCTGCGAGAAATTCCGTAAATTGACGCTCTTTTGAAGACTTCCATTCAAGAGTCTTTCCTGAAAAGTCTCCCGTAATAACAGCCTTGAACTCAAGAGCTACACAACATCGCAAACTTTCCGTTTATGAACTCCGAACAACAGTCCCCAAGCGACGTACACATCGCTTCTGGCAATACCACACACGACCAGACTGGCACTCGCTCTGCGAGTAAAAATGCGGTCTTTGCGGCAGCAGAAAAAATCTCTATGCCGCAAGTATTAGTCTGCCATGTTGCAGCGATGGATGTATCGAACGGGAAAGAAGCACGGTTCTTTGACCACTGGATGCCACCCGAAACGAATAATCACATTCTTGGTGCGCTGGGGCGGCGCCTGTGCTTGGTGGATGAGCGTTTTTCGCGCGGCGAGGAATTGAAAGCACTTATTCATTCCTTCGAGATGCAGCATGAATACGACTCCGACACAACGCTTCGCCTGTGGTATGAAAGCATCAAAGAGTGGTTCAATGCGCAGGAATGGTCGGAGGAAGATGTAGAGCATTTTAACGTCATCGTAACGTTATTGCGCCGCGATGCCGTGCAGGTGCTAGAGTTCGGGCAGGCACAAATGCGGATTTCCTTGAATCGCTTGCGCTTGAAAAACGTTGTTTCGATTGATGGCGCACGAGAGTTTTTCCAAGACCGCATCAAAGCTCGCTTGCAGAAAAGAATAACCGGCAAAGAACTCTTTACGCGCCAGCAGTGGTCGTGGACGACGGGCGAACACCAGATTTCGTGCCGTTTTGAAGAGACCGTTTTGCAAGGTGTTACGCGCTGTTTGGGCTTGGCAAGCGATATTTGGCTGCCCAACGAAGTAGAAACGCTCGTGCGGGCAGGCAGCGAGGCAACGGGATCTCGGAAAAACGTCTGCGAAGAAACACGCCAAGCCTTTGGTATTATTGGACAGCGACCGCGTGGCAGCGTCATGGTGGTGGATGTTCTTCCGCAGGAACTCGACACGCCAGACTTAGACGAAATTGTGAAGGCAGTGAAAAATGCTCGTCGTGCCTCGCAGGTCGGCAAGGGAGTAAAAGGCGCGAAAATGGCTTCCAATTACGCCAAAGGAACAGTTGGGTTTACGGGCAAAGTCATTGCGGGATTGATGCTGGTAGGCGCAATCATAGCTGGTGCAGCAGTAGTGAAAGCAATCTATGACCGATACCATGCGCCACAGCGCGACCGCGCCGCATTTGAAGAAGAAGAGCGCAGACGACAAGCAGAAAACCAAGAAAATACGGGCTTGCCAGAGAATACACCTACCAACGACGCTTCGCTGCTCGACACCGCAAGCCTTGCTAATCCTTTGTCCGCCGCCGATACGCTTGGCTTGAAACCAAGTATGACACCGCCGACGGGCAAAGAAGTGTGGTTCAATGAGGATTTTTACCGTCGAAATCGAGAAACGCTTCTGCGTGGCGGTTTCAAGGAAGTTCCGTTTGTGGTGAAAGAATTTCCTGGGCGATTTATCAGCTTTGCTGCGCAACAAACCACATTTATTCCGATTGCACTTATTCGCTCTAGCCTCTTTCGGGCGGAAAATATTCGAGTGGAAGTGCTGCCCTACTCTGTGGCAGCACTTGCCTTGGCAACAACACCAACTTCTTCAAAAGCCCCTCCACAACTTGCTTCTGCAAACAATACCGCGATGAATACTGCGATTGCTGCAAAGAATATAAAAAATATTGCACTGAAAAACGCTGCGATAGCAAAACTACCAACCTTGAAAAAATCACCCTTCGAGGGGCTTTTTCGCATTGACAAACAGCCCCAAGCGACCACTGCGACGCAGAATTTCGGGCGAAATAATGGTCGTGGTCTGAAGGACAGCAAAGAAACTCAATACGGAAAAGATAGCTCAGGAGGCGCACCGTTGCTTGCGAACAAACAACTTGCTTCCAAAGAAGCTGCCGTCCCGAAAAGCACAATGCCGAAACCGCCCCAAGTCCAGCAAGTAACACGCTATGGCATTTTGTTCGATAAGCCATTGCCGATTGGTCGCTACATTGTGAAGCTCTATCACATCGAAAAAGGACAGCCCGACACCTCTCTTTGCGAGTGGCGTGTGATTGAAAGCCCCTTCACAAAGCCATCCTTGAAGTCAATGCAGTCCACGAAATTTTATTACGGAAAGCCATTATCGCTCAGAGCAAAGCTCGTTCCGGAGTTGCTGGACTTCTACACAAGCGGCACAAATAATTTCCGTGTGCGCTATCAGTTTGGTGTAGAAAGTCCGCATTCTACGGGCTTTACGCCCAATACATGGACGGGTCCGTTTATTCCTGCATTTGCAAAAAAAATGAATCTGGAAGTGGTTTGGGTGGATACTCTGAGCAATTATTCTATTCCGCTGTTTACCCGCGAAGTTATTCCAGAACAAACGCCACCCGACATTCTCTGCACCGAAGCCCGTGCCGAATCTGACGACGCAGAGAAGCTCCGCAAAACGCCAAGCAGCAAAAAAGCAATACCGCCACCGAATTTTAATATCGAACTCAAAGGCATCGGTGTTGATTTTGAAGTGCCGATGGATGCAGACAATAAAGACCCGAAAAAGAGTAAAGCAGTGAAAGCAACGCTGAATGATATTGAAGCAGAAACGCCCGCGAGCATTGATTTTACTGCACCAGAGACAAAACTCAGTATTTACAACGGCGAAGAACCCGACCCCAAAGTAACATGGGACGCAAATGCAACAAATTTCAAAGTCATCAATGGCGCGTTCGACCCGAAAACTGGTACGTTTCCCATCACAATTTTGGTGAGTAATTTACCGCCCAAGCCGCCCGCCGAAACGCGCATCTTACGCGGCACGGTCGCCATAAATGCCTCGGCGAAAATTGTGAACAGACTCGCTGGTGCAGCGGCAAAGTCGGCATCTCCGCCCTGCATCGTACCGATTAACATTACCTACAAGTAGTGCATTATGCAAGGCTGCTCTGGAAAGCGATGTTTGGCGAAGCAAGGTTTGATGCGGCTTGGAGCAATGAAGCGAAATTCTTCACAATAATCCCAAGATAAGCGTATTTTCGGGTGCGCTTGGTCTCGGCAAGCAGATATAAAATACGCAGACCAGCACACCATCAGCATCCAACGAGCGATATGAAGTTTGAATAACAACGACGCACCACATTCACGATATATTTTTCAGCAACTCAACTATGGCAGATAAAGTACAACATTACACCCTCGGAGAACGCATCGGAACTGGCGGCACAGGTACGGTGCGCCGCGCCCGTTTCACGGGGGAGCGCGAACAAGAACGCGAAAAAAGCGCACCTGATAGCAAAAAACAGGATGTAAAAAAACAGGATGTAAAAAAACAACCAGAAAAAATCTCAGCAAAAGAGAAACTCGCAAAGGAAAAGCTCGCAAAAGAGAAATCAGCTTTGGAGAGGATGACCGCGCCAAAAGGCGAAATTGCTATCAAAACCTTGCAGCCCGATATTGCCCGCGACCCCGTAACACGCAAGCGGCTTCTCGCCTCGCGCAAGCAGCTTCAGTCGGTGCAGCCGCAGGAAAACTTGGCGCGGGTGCTGGATATTGTCGAGCAGGGCGATACGCTTCATATTTTGATGGAATATGCACCCGGAAAGTCGCTTGAAAGCTCGCTTGGGCGCAAATCTCGCCCGATGCCACAAGAAACTGCCGTGCAGATTTTGAATCAAGTTTTGCGTGCTGCCGTCGCCGCGCATAGCAAGGGCGTATTGCATGGAAATCTCAAGCCAAGTGATGTTCTTTTTCAACAATCCCTTTCTCAGCAAAGTGGCGCAGAACTAAGCGTGAAAGTCTCTGGTTTTGGGCTGGCGCAGCACTTCAGCAATACCGCTCTCTTGCGTGCTGCTGGGCGCACTCACACCTTGCCGTATCTCGCGCCAGAGCAGGTGCGCGGCGAGATTGCCGACGAGCGCACCGACGTGTACAGTGCAGGAATGATGCTCTATCGAATGCTGACGGGAAAACTTCCCTACACAAGCACCGAGCGCGGTGCAGAGGTACGTATTCGCCATGCTATTTTGAATGAGCCGTTGCCCGATATTGCGCAGTTTTTGCCAGAGGGCAATGTTTCTCCGCAACTTCAAGCCATTGTCCGTCGGGCTTTAGCGAAAGACCGACGCGAACGCATTCCAACAATGCGAGATTTTTCGCGCCTTGTACAAAAACTACACGGAGAATTTCCTACAGTTCCGTCGCAAGCAATCACAGCCACCACCACACAACAACAGGATTCGTCGTCGTCGTTATCGTCTCGTGCTGCGGTTGTTGGTGCGCTTGCTGGTACTCCTGCGCTTGCCAGTGCAGTGCTACAATTTCCGCCACCCTCAACGCCCATAGAGCAACAAGTTTCTCTCATGGAGCCAGTTCGTAGTTTTACGCCCTCGGAACAAACTCTTTCTGCGCCCAGCACAAGCAGTGGAGAGGCTTCAACGGCAGGAGCAACGGCGGCTGCGGCATCCCAAGCTCCGTCAGCTCCGTCAGTGGCAGAGAATCCTTCGACAACGGCTGCAGGAGCAAAAGAAAAATCGCTGTGGAATATTCTCACCAATCCAGGCGACATCACCACACCAGCCGCCACTGGCGCACCAACACTCGTAAAATCGGCGGCGGAACTCGAAGTAGAACGCCGAATGCAAGCACTTCGCGCACATACGTCGTCTGCTGAAGGCAGCACCGCGACAATGGCTTCAGCACTACCCGCTTCAGCTTTTTCCTCTACGTTTTCTCCTGCTGCTGCTCAGGATTCTTCTTTGCAAGAATCAAATATTCAGCAAACTGTGCCGCGTCCGATTGCGTCAAGCATTCCAGCACCAGTTGCTGCTGCTGCCAGCGCACAAGCACCATTGTACGCGCCTGAGGAAAAAAAGAAACGCTCGGTTGTGCCGTGGCTCGTTGTGGGCGCATTGGCACTCGGCGGCGGGGTGTATTACGTTGCGCTGAAAAATAAAATACCTCTTGGCGCAGGTCTCGCAAAAGGTCTGGGAAGTTCATCGCAACAAGCCTTGAGCAAAGAAGAGCTTGAGCGGCAATATGACTCGCTTTCTCAAGTCGCTCCCCCTACCAGCAGTTCAAATACTGGCACTGCGGATGCGGCGGATAATAGCACTCCAGAGAGCAGCACTGCTTCAAACACCAGTAATGATGAGGCTCTTCCTGCAATCTCAGGCACGGTAGCGCAAGAAAAACCCGCCAGCACAGCATTATCCCAAGAAACAAAAGAAACAAAAGAACAGGCTGCCCCACGTGCTTCCACGCCCGCTCCCAAGCCAGCACAGGCTGAAAAAACATCAAGCGTGAAATCGGCATTGACGGATGCACCGAAGGCTTCTGCTGCAAAAAGCTCTTCCTCCAAAGACGCACCAAATATTGTTTCCGAGAAGCAAACGGCGCAACAACCGAGCAAGCAACAAGTGAGTAATCAACGCTCGCAGAGTGCATCTTTGCCTGAAAAGCCAGCATCTACGCTCTCTTCACGTGGAAACGATAAAAAACGTTCCGATGCGCCAAGCGATGTACCATCATCTGTATCATCGTCTCCAACATTACCCGAAGAACGTAGACCAGCACCGCGCAGAACAGAGAAACGTGCCGAAAAACGTACAGAAAAACGCACCGAAAAAACACCGACGCTTGCATCTTCTCCAACAAGTACCGATGCTGCCAATAACACTGCCGACACGAAGGAAAGAGCAAAAAAAGTCTCGAAAAAAATGACGAAAGACTCTTCCAGCCAAGCATCATCGAAAAGCGGTTCGCTTGCTGCCTATACTGCGGCGCAGGATGCCGAGCGCGAGGCTGCACGAAGGAAAATTAAAGAAAAATATGCAACGCATTTGAACAAAACCAAACGCACTGCTGAAGCGCAGAAGCTCGCTGTCAATGATGCCAAAACAGAGGAAAAAAGCGGCGGCAAGAGCATCCCGACTGCACTAAAGAATCTCAATGCGCAAAATCCTCCTGCACAAAATTCTACGGCGCAAGGCAAGACGCACGGCGCACGCACCAACCGTGAGGACAACTACACGCCCGCGCAAAATCCCGTTGAAGTAACGAATGAAATTGACTCCAGCACAACAGTCTTAGAAAGTGCATCGCGCAAGGCAAAAGGCACAGAGCCGTACCTGATTTTGCGTGGACACGTTGGCACGGTGCGCTCAGTTTCTTTCAGTCCCGATGGAAAGCTGATTGTAAGCGGTAGCGAGGACAAAACGGTGAAAATTTGGGATGCGGCAACAGGCACGATTTTGCGGTCCTTGCGCGGGCATGGAAACTCCGTTACGTCCGTCTTTTTCAGTCCTGACAGCAAATTTGTGATTAGCAGCAGCAAGGATAAAACCGTGCGTATCTGGGATGCGGAAACGGGCAATACTATTCAGCGATCGCCGGGTGTGTCCTGCGAGGGCAGCCCAGCAGCGTTCAGCCCTGATGGTAGCTTGATTGCGACTGCGAATAATCGCAATGTGAATATTGCTAAAGTTCAAAAGTAGTTCTGTCGGCGTGGTGTGAAACTTTTCCGTAGCGGGGGCGTATGTGAAGGAAATTGCTCTCTCTCAATTTTCTTCATTTGTTTGGCAGGTGCATCATGATTCGTCGTTTACTTTTTCTCGGACTGTTTATTTCAGCAGTCATTTTATACGCTTTTCGCGGTAATAGCACGTTTGATAATTGGCGGGGTTCTGGCGTACGCGGAAGCGGCGTAGAGCGCACAGAAACGCGGGAACTGCGCTCGTTTAAGAGCGTGGATGTCGGTGGAGCATTTGATGTAGAAATTATTGCTGGTGCGAAAAAGCATAGTATTGAAATCTCTGGCGATGATAATGTGCTTGAGTATATCGAAACGCAGGTAGAGAGCGGTGTTCTGCGCATTACCACGAAAAAATTTCTTTTCCCGAAAGCGCATTTGCGTTTGCGCGTGAGTGCGGAAATGCTCACAAGCCTGAGCAGTTCTGGCACAAGCGATGTGGCACTCAGTGGTATTGATAATGAACAATTTACGCTAGAAACAAGCGGTGCTGGGAGCGTACGCGGCACAATTACAACAAAGGATTTGCGTATCGAAACAAGTGGTGCTGGCGATGTGCATCTGGGCGGTACAACGAAAACACTCGCTATCGAAACAAGCGGCGCTGCCGATATTGATGCCAGCGAACTGACTGCCGACAACGTGCGTGTGGTAGTTTCTGGCGCGGGAGATGTGAATGTTCACGCCAAAAATGAACTCGACGTAAGCGTTTCTGGTGCAGGCGATATTCGCTATTCTGGCAATCCCACAATTATTAATAAGGATATTTCTGGTGTAGGCTCGGTTCACAAAAAAGAATAACAAGAACAAACGATAAGAATAACGTTCCACAAAAGCTCCTCCATGAAAAAGGCTGTATCGTTGCTTTCGGGCTACTATACGGCTTTTTTTTGTGCGCTGTTTTTTGTATAATGGTGCAGCAACAAATTCTTCTCAGTACTCACGTATTTTTTCACACACACCACTATGAAAACACCTGAACAATGCGAAAACATCAGCGATATTCGCACAGAAATTGACCGCCGCGACCGCCAAATTATTGCTTTGCTTGGAGAACGCTTGAGCTATGTTCGGGCGGCTTCGCAATTCAAAACGAGCGAAGCCAGTGTTCGTGCGGTGGAGCGTGTGCGTAGTCTCTTGCAAGACCGCCGTGCATGGGCGTTAGAAGAAGGCTTAGATGCAGAACTTATCGAAAAAATGTATCGTGATTTACTGAATTTTTTCATTGAAGAAGAGCTAAACGATTGGAAAGCAACAAAAGAGTAACTATAGTTTGTAAAAGCATAGACAAATACGTCAAGCTGCTACTTTGTACGGTTGAGTGCATGCTCAATGCGTACTGGGCGAACTACAACGCCCTGTATTCTCTCGGTT
>RDXM01000076.1 GCA_004292595.1 Candidatus Kapaibacterium sp.
GTGCTTTTGAAGCTCACAGACAGGAATGTCTGTGCCACCAAAGCCAGTATCTATCAGTTTTGTAGTGGCACAGGCATTCTTGCCTGTGAGATTTGCGAAAGTCCTAAAATATTCACGAATATTTATGGGCAAATTTTGTTGAACGCCGCATAATGTGTAGTTTTGCGGTGATATTCTTTGCAATATCTCCGTTAGTGAATTTCGGCAAAAATCTGTTCTACCTCATTGCACTCCTCACTATGATTGAAGATGTTTTCCCGCCCGTCAAGCTCACAAATGCTCAAATACAGGCGCACGTTGAGGGCTTTTTGAAATCCATTCAGCACAAGCGCAAGGAGACCGTTGGGACGTATTCACGCGCTTTGCAGGAATTTGTTGTTTTTTTTGCCACCGACCAACACTTTGAATTTCGCGTGAAAGATGTGGAGTGGTATCGCAAGCATTTGGCGGAAGAAAAAAAAATGAAAAATGCTTCGATTGCGACGTACATGACCTCGCTGCGCCGTCTTTGCCAGTATTTGGTAGAAATTAGTGTGCTGACGAAAAACCCCGCACAGCGCGTCCAAGGCGGGCGACGACCGACCGCGCACAATCGCACGTTTTTGAGCTTGGATGAAGTAGAAACGCTTCTGAAGAGCATTGACACCAGTACAGAGGCGGGTTTGCGCGATACTGCACTTGTTCGGGCAATGATTGGCTGCTCTTGCTCGGAAGTGGAGCTTGCAAATTTGGATGTTGGCGATATGCAGCAAGTCGGCGAACACTGGTATTTGCTGGTGCAAGGCAAGGGACGGTCTATCAAGGATGAGCGTATTCCGGCAGCACTTTCGACAATTACTGCAATTCAAGCATATATTGAATGCCGCATGAACGCTCGCCCAACAAACAAAACAGTGCCGTTTGTCCCCAGCGAACCCGTATTTGTGAGCTACAGCAATCGTTCGTTTCGGCAGCGCATGACCGTGCGCGGTGTGCGCGAGTCCATCAACGTACACTTGAAAGAAAGCGGTGTCCAGCAAAATCGTCTGGGCAAGCTCACACCGTTTTCGTTGCGCCACACATCAGGGATTCTCATGGCGGAGTCTGGCGCAAGCGTGGAAGAGCTGATGACGCGAATGCGCATTGGCTGGAGACCAACAGCCATGTTGTATTTCAAGCAAAAAGGCAAGCTCCAAAGCCATAAATATACGGATGCGTTGTCGCTCATTGCGTTGTAATATCAATGTTTGAATATCAATGTTTGAATATCAATGCTTGCCATACAAGCTCGAAAGCCGCACAACACCTTGTTTCTTCGCACTCTCTACTGTTATTTTTTGTTTGACACAATGCGCACAACAACTGCCACATCCGCCTTCGCTAGCACAGCCACTCTTGTCTGTGCGAAATCTCCAGTGGTACGGGTATATTTTCTCGCAGCCAGTATTTGTGCGCTCTTTGCGTTCTCTGAGTATGCCGAGGCGCAAATTCCGTTTTCTCTTCCGCGTACTGGGCGACCGCGCACAGGGCGTGATTCCTCGCAAGTACCGAAAAAACAGTACCGCACCGCCGAAGATGTCTTGAACACGCCGCAAGATACGACGGAATTTGACCCCGAAAAGCCTCTCGAAAACGAGTTCCTGCGCCATTCTTCGCGGGGGTGGTTTCCGATTCCGTTTTCTGCGCATAGCATATTTTTTTGGTCGGATATTGCTTTTCCGCTCAATTTTGGCAGCGACATTCGTTTTTCCACGCTTCCCACAACGACACATCCCTATTCCTTCACCAATCCCTACACCGAGAACGAGCAACGCAGACCCTTTCGCGTTGGCTCAAAGACCGAGCGCGAGGCGGAATTTCCCGAAGACTATCTACGCGATGCTGGACTAATGTACGAGCTTTCATTGCCCATTCCCATTATGTTTCGCTTCGGCGCACACTACGTCTGGCAAGGAACATCGCTCTTTTCCAACAACACCGCAGGACGATTTTTGCCAAACAATGCGGCTGAAACCCCAGTTCCAGTGCAGCTTGTGAACAATCTGTTTGTAGAAGAACAACGTTTGGAGGGCTTGGCGGGCATAAAAATTCCCATTTATGGCGTATTTGCTGACTTCGTGGACCAACGTTTGGCATCGTATTACTACCTGTCGGTGGCGGCACTGGGAAGCTACACAACATGGCACAACGCGCTCCAATACGCACAAATACTCGCTCCAAACAATGATGTGCGCTTCACCAGCCGCAGCGATACGACACGCCGTTGGAATGCGCCACTGCCCAACTTCAATGAACGCCGCATCAACATTGATGTTGCCGTTGGGTGGGGTGTCAGTGGCGATTTTTCGGTGTTGAACATTCAAGCGGGGTTTGCGTTCCTCGCTGAAGTCTATTGCACCATTCCAACGCAGCCACTGGTACAAAACATTGAGTGGCGGCAGTATGCGGCTGGTGTGCGAATAAATTTTGGCTGGCACAATCGCTTAGGAAAATAAGGCGCTTAGGAAAATAAGACAAAGGAAAAAGGTCGGAAAAGCTGACAAATCCTTGCTTTGAAAGCTGTTTTTTCATTCAAAACTTCAACACGTAAAACTCAACACTTCTTGTACACTATGCAATTTGGAAATATCTCTATTGAAATCCTGGAAACAGGAACGTTCGCGCTCGATGGCGGCGCAATGTTTGGCGTGGTGCCAAAAAACCTCTGGGAACGCGCCTACCACGCGGCAGACGCACAAAATCGTATTCCGATGAAAGCCCAGTGTTTGCTTGTTCGCGGCGATATTGGCGGGAAACATCGTGTTATTCTCGTGGACACGGGCAATGGCGATAAAATGCCCGCAAAATTACGCGACATTTACAAAATGGATAGCTCTGAACACGAGCTTTCGCGGTCGTTGCAGCGTTTTGGCGTAACGGCGGCAGATGTAACGGATGTTGTGCTGACGCACTTGCATTTCGACCACGCCGGCGGCGCAACAATGCTGAATGCCGCACAGGAGCTTGTTCCTACCTTTCCCAATGCGCGATATTACGTGCAGAAAGAGCAGTGGCAATGGGCGCAGAATCCCAGCGATAAAGACCGCGCATCCTTTGTAAAACAAGACTACGAGCCGCTTCTGGCGCATGGCGTGATTGAACTTTTGGACGGCGCAGGACAGCTTTTTGAAGGAATAGACGTGCTGCCGCTTTTCGGACACACCACCGCCATGCAAGCCGTGAAAATTAGCACCGAAGCGGGCGTGGTGTTTTTTGGTGCGGATGTTTTCCCAACCTCAGCGCACGTGGCATTGCCGTATATTATGGGCTATGATAATTTCCCGCTCACGACGCTTGAGGAAAAGAAAATACTCACCGCCCGTGCCGCAGACGAGGCATGGATAGTGGTGTTTGAGCATGATGGCTTTCGTCAGGCATCGAACATTGTGCGCACGGACAAAGGGTTTGCGCGAGGCGAGGCGATGACAATAACATCATGGTAATTTTTCACATTGAGGAACATTATATCTATATCATATCTATTCTCTGAGTGCTATATCTATGACCGATTTCAAGCTCACAACTCCCGTTGCGATGATTATTTTCAATCGCCCTGAAACAACCCAACCCGTCTTTGAGGCAATTCGCAAAGCACGTCCGAGCAAGTTGCTGGTCGTTGCCGATGGCGCACGAACAAACCGCGAAGGCGAGCAAGAACGCTGCGAAGAAGCACGGCGCTTGGTCTTGGAGGGAGTTGATTGGGAATGCGAGGTAAAAACGAACATTGCACCGCAAAATTTAGGCTGCCGAGGGCGTGTGTCGAGCGGTTTGGATTGGGTGTTTCAGGAAGAAGAAGAAGCGATTATTTTGGAAGATGACTGCTTGCCGCATCCTGGGTTCTTTCGCTATGCGCAAGAACTTTTGGAACGGTATCGCCACGATGAGCGCATTGGGCTGATTTCGGCGGCAAATTTTCGTATCAAACGCGAACCCCCCTATAGCTATTATTACTCGCGTATTCATCCTATCACGGGCTGGGCTTCGTGGCGGCGCGTGTGGAAGCATTACGACCTAAACATGAGTATTTTTCCTGAAGTGCGCGACAATGGCTTGCTTGCCGATATGCTGGGCGATGACTTTTCCGTAAAATATTGGACAAAAATTTTTCAATCCGCCTACGACGGACGCGAATCAACGTGGGATTATCAGTTTACCTTTGCTGTTTGGATGCAAGGAATGGTGGGCATTATACCGAATTACAACCAAGTAACAAATATCGGCTTTGGCGCAGAAGCAACGCACATCACCGACGCAGACCACCCAACGGCAAACGTCCCCGTCGAGGAAATGCCTTTCCCGATGCGGCATCCGCCGTACATGATTACTGAAAAATCCTTTGAAAAGTACGTGCAGGAGCATCTTTTGAATTGGTCGCTGGGCTACCGCGTGAAACGCAAGTGGAATCAGCTACGCTCTGGCGCGAAAAAGCACTAAATGTTCACCGTCGCCGCGCCCAGAAGGTTCTGTTTCGCAAGAGTATTTTTATTTTGTAGATTGCAGTGTGAGGTTTCGGCAATATTTTATTAGGGTTTTGGCACAATGTACTTCTCAACAGTACAGATATACTGAAAAAGGTTGGTTGCTTCAGAAGTAGTCCACCTTTGAGGTGAACCACTTCTCAACGCCTTCATTTTTAGTATAGAAATGCTTGTGCCGCCGAAACCAGTATTTATCACGCTTATAGCGGTACAGGTGTTTTTGCCTGTGATGCTTTCTTCACGTTGTCCGTCATCACCACCACCACCACACATTATCTATGAGATTATGCGCAAGACTCTGACCAGATGCACCATCAGTAGTGGCACAATGTTCAAACCCCGTCATAGATTGTATCATGTATGCCTGTGTTTTGGACTGTTCTGCCTTCTGCACGGAACAGTTAATCGTCTGTATGCGCAGTACGACGAGCGCGGTGTTCCTCTGCGCAAACGTGAAAGCGTGATTGATTCTTTGCAGAAACTTCGCGCCGCCATGCCGCGCAATACTGCCGAAGACGCACGATTGCTGAATGTTCTGTCGGATGCCTACCGTTATCACTCGACCGATTCCGCCCTTGCTTTTGCCGAAGAAGCCTTTGCTATTGCCCGCAGTGTGGGCGATGTGCGCGAAAAAGCATGGGCATTGTATCACCAAAGCTATGCGTTGTATAGTCAGGGAAAATACGACCTCGCACTGGAGAAACTAAGCGATGTTGCGCCGATATTCGAGCAGATTAAGGACACAAGCGGCACAGCGTACACGATGAACGAACTAGGGAATATCTACAAACGCCAGCATCGCTACACTGAAGCCTTAGAGTATTACAGCAAGGCTCTGGCGGGCTTTCGCGCTGTTCTCAATAAAGAAGGCACCGTGCTGATTCTTGCCAACATGGGTGCAACCGAGCGCATGGCAGGTCGGCACGTTGCTGGCTTTCAGCATAGCACCGAAGCATTGGCTCTCGGCGAAAGCATTGGCTACACCTACGGTATTGTCTTTGCCTGTACGAATATTGGCTCGTACTATACCTTTCACACCGAGTACGATAGTGCGCTGAGTTTTTATATGCGCGGACTACGCCTTGCAGAAGAACTGCGCAACGAAAAGTATCTTTCGCAACTGCGATACCAAATTGGCTTAGTTAATGCCTATCAAGGAAATTTTGCCGATGCCGAGCGCAATATTGCTGAGGGTTTGCGTATTGCCGAAAGAGCAAAGTTTGCCGAGCGCGTCAAGGAAGCCCTCGCCGCATTTGTGGAGATGTATCGTTTGCAGGGCAAGTACAAAGAAGCCCTCGCATATCAGGAACGCTCAACGATGCTTCAAGATTCGCTCTTCTCTGCCGATGTGCGCAAAAACATGGATGCCGTCCATATGCGCCTTGTTACCGAGCGCAAAGACAAAGAAATTCAGCTCTTGCAAAAAGAGCAGGAGCTTTCGACCTTGCAGCGCAATGCTTTGTTGGCGGGGTTGTGTGTTATTGTGGTCATTCTCTGGTTGGTGATAAATCGCTATCACATCAAGCGGACGGCATTGAAAGAAGTGCGCGAAAGCCACGATAAAATTTTGCAAGCCAATGCAGCACTCGGCACCGCCAATGCGCAACTAAGCGAGGCAAATGCCGAAATCACGCGCCAAATGGGGCTTTTGGAGGAGCAAGCTCGCACAATTCAAATTACCAACACCGAGCTTCAGGAAATGAATTTGCGCCAAGAGATTCAAAACACACAACTGAAAGAATTAAACGAAGAAAAAAATGAATTTATGGGAATTGCCGCCCACGACTTGAAAAATCCATTGAGCGGCATTCAGAATATTGCAGAAATTTTGCTCATGGATGATGAATTGCCTATCACCATTCGCCGCGAGATGCTGACGCACGTTACAAAATCATCGGAGCGAATGTTTGAACTGATTAAAAATTTGCTGGATGTGAATGCGATTGAGCGCGGTGGTTTTATGCCGAGTGCAAAACCCGTGAACATCGCACAAATAGCTGTTCTGACGACCGACCACTATCAATCTCGTGCAAACAGTAAAAATATTACGCTGACCTTTTCTGGCGAAACGCAAGCCTTCGCGCTCGCCGACCACGCCGCAGTTGAGCAGGTTCTTGATAATCTCATTTCAAATGCTGTCAAGTATTCACCACAAGAGAAGCAAGTATTTGTGCGCCTTTTGGAGGTTTCAAGCAAGGTGCGATTAGAGGTGCAGGACGAAGGTCCGGGTTTGTCCGAGACAGATAAACGCAAGCTCTTCGGAAAATTTGCCCGCTTGTCTGCGCAGCCCACGGGTGGCGAGCATTCTACGGGCTTAGGGCTTTCGATTGTCAAAAAAATGGTCGAAGCAATGCAAGGAAATGTCTGGTGCGAATCCGTCTTGGGGCAAGGTGCGACCTTCATTATAGAGCTTCCCAAAGCCGATATGCCGCTCGAAGCACAGACGGCGCAGTCCTGATGAGCCGCCGAACACGTGCAATCACGCTGTACTCAAGACTTGCAAAAAAGCTCGTCTTTGCCTATTTTGCTCGTCGTGTCGCTTTCATTCACTCTTTTTTGCTTTTCTGTATGCCGACAAACGAAATAACGATTTTATGTGTTGATGACGAACAGATGATATTGGAAAGCCTACAAATGCAGTTGGAAAACTACTTCGGAAACCGCTTCAATTTTGAATTTTCGGAAGACCCCGCCGATGCACTTACTCTTGTGGATGAGATTGTTGCCAATGACTCAAAAATACTGGTGATTGTCTCCGACTGGCTCATGCCCGAAATGCGTGGCGATGAGCTTCTGACGAAAATTCATGCGAAATATCCGCACATTGTCAAAGTTATGCTGACTGGACAAGCGGACGAAAGCGCAGTAGAAAATGCCAAAGTAAACGCCAACCTGCATCGCTGCTTGAGCAAGCCTTGGAACGAAAAGGATTTGATTGAAGCAATCGAATCTGGCTTGACGAAAGTCTAGGCGCGAAACATGAACGCAAAACATCAAAAAGCACTCTGCGATACATTCGGGCGTTGATAGCCAGTTACCACGCTCGGTAGATGGATTCTTCGGTTATTATCATATCTAAAGGAATATCATGCGTTTCGCGGGGAAGCTCCGCCACACATTGGCATTGAAATGCACACCCAATTTTGACGGTATTGCGTAATAATGCTTCTGAGAACCCAGCAAAGAAGCGGTCGTAGTGTCCTTTTCCGTAGCCAATACGATAACACTCTACATCGAAGCCTAGCAGGGGAACAAGAACGCAGACAGCTTGAGAGGCTCGTATTGTTTGAGAATCAAGTATTGATGCGCTGATTGATGCGCTTTTTAGGAGTATATTCTCAAGAGATTGAGCCTTATCTGGCTGGGAAAACTGTGGCGTTGGAATACCAAAAGAGTCAGGAACGAAGCGGGTTTCAGGCTGAACGTGCAGAGAAAGCATTTCGTGTGTTGTGGGTTCAATGACAGGCACACAGACGTTTTTCCCTTCCGCCCATGCGCGAGCAATGATGCGCTCTGTGGCGACTTCTGTTCCGAAGGAGCAATAAGAGTGGAGCGTTGCCGCTTGTTGCCATTCTTGGGTGCAAAAAAGACGCTCGGCAATATGTTTGCTTTTTTCGTGCCGTTCTGCTTCAGAAAGAGCTTGCCGTGCGACTTTCAGAGCGGTGCGTATCTTGCTTTTTGTCATGGCGTAGTTGCTCACGATAATTTGTTTTTATGGGCGTAAAGCGATGACACTGATGCTGTGTCGCGGTGCTTCATAACGTTAGAAGCACCAATAGGGCAGGAATTGCCCGAATAAACGCTTGGGGAGACTGTGGAAGC
>RDXM01000077.1 GCA_004292595.1 Candidatus Kapaibacterium sp.
AACGATAATGGTTTTCTTCCGCGTGGCATAATTCCTCCATGTTTGAGTGAATAATACCACAAAATAACTAATAATTGTTTAATTCAAGAATCATGTACTAAGTACGTCGCTTAATATAGTTTGCATTATACCCTTCGACAAACTCAGGGTCAAGACCGCTTCAGACATCATGCTGAGCCTGTCGAAGCATCCTCAACTATATTTAGTCAGGTACTTACACCGAATATCGCTATACTATGGTTTTTATTCTACTTCTTCATTTTGTGTATGGTACTCAGCTTGGTTGGGTTATGTTGGCAGAATGCTTAAAGAAGAGCAGTGCAGGACAATTTTATGCTGTTTCTTTCGTATATTTATCTGCGTTCTGGACAAGTCTCAGCTCTACAACAAAGTACTCAAGCCTTATTTTCATGGCGAACACCAGTATCAAAAATTACAAATGACACCAAGCATACAAAGCCGTTTAATGGTCGTTATGATGCGTCTTGGCAGGGTAAAAAACTTTTGCCATTCATTCTCTAAATTACAAGAGAAACCTCTCCCAATAAAACCTGCAAAACCTCCTCAAAGCTATGCTCGCCGCTATGATGTTTCCATGAGGCGAAAGAATGCACCAAATGCTATGAACGTTTGGACGTTCTCATCCAAAAATGGAAAAACACCGATAAAAGCTGTTCTGTATCTGCATGGTGGAGCGTATGTTGCGACATTTAGTGGAATACATTGGCAGTTTATTGCCAAACTTGTCACGGCAACGAATCGTGCTGTCGTTGCACCAGATTATCCACTTGCACCCTCAGCAACAGTTAAGGATGTTTTTGAGCAAATGTTGCCATTATACCGCGAAATGGTCGAGAGCTTTGGTGCGGAAAATATAGCAATCATTGGCGATTCAGCTGGAGGTGGCATGGCACTCGCATTAGCACAGGTGTTTCGAGAGGAAGGTTTACCACAGCCTGCGCAGCTTGTTCTTTTGTCGCCTTGGCTGGACGTAAGTATGAGCAATGACGGGCTGCTTGCGCTCGACAAACGCGACCCGATTTTGGACATAGAAGGACTAAAGGCTGCTGGTGAGATGTATGCGGGGAATCTTTCTGTGCGAAATCCACGTGTTAGTCCGATGTTTGGCGATTGCCAAAAGCTTGCGCCAATGACATTCTTTATCGGCACACGCGATATGTTTTTGGCGGATTGCCGCGAATTCTATGCACAATGTATGGCGCAAAAAATACCGCTTGCATACCACGAAGCCGCAGAAATGCTCCATGATTGGATGCTCATGCCAATTCCTGAAGCGGAAACGGTTCTGAGAGAAATCACATCAATTTTACGATAAGTTTTTTCGATGCAATATAAATTTTCGGCTTTTTCTGTTGAAAAAATTTACAAAAATAGCAAAGGCTCACGAAGAGTATCTTCTGAGCCTTTGCTAAGTATGTTCTGCGTACTTTTTCTAGTTGTTGCTTGCGCCTTCGCCTAAGAAATACCGACGGAAGCTCACCACATCTACGGTTGTTCCTGCTGTCGCGCTCATTTCTTTCAAGACATCTTGCACAGTTTTGCCAGAATCTTTCACGTAGGTTTGCTCAACTAAGCAAAATTCTTGGTAGTATTTTTCAACACGACCTTGTGCAACTTTTGCTGCAATTTCTGGATTTTTGCCCTGCTGAATTGCTTGCTGCGTATAGATTTCTTTTTCTTTTTCGAGCGTTGTATTATCAACTTCTTCGCGGCGCACAAAACTCGGACTCATTGCCGCAACTTGCATTGCAACGTCACGCATTTGAGAGCGAAGCACGTCGCTTGTTGGAGCGGCAGTTACCTCCAAGAGAACACCAAGTTTGCTGCCAGTGTGGATGTACTCCACAACCGCGCCAGTCTTGGCTTCCAAGAGCTCGTATCGCTTTAAAATGATGCGCTCACTGAATTTTGCAAGCATTTCGTTCATCAAATCGCCTAATTGCTTGCCGCCAATATCTACCGACAAAAGTGCTTCTTCTGAAGCAGGATTGTGTGAAAGAACGGTCGTAGCAATGGTTTCCGCAAAATTTACAAACTCTTCATTGCGTGCAACGAAGTCTGTTTCGCAATTAATTTCCACAATAACAGCTTTTTTGCCGTCTGCGGAGGATTTGGTAATAATCATACCTTCATTTGTAGTGCGGTCGGAGCGCTTTGCTGCCGAAGCTGCACCGCGCTTGCGCAAAAACTCAATTGCGCCTTGCATATCGCCTTGAGACTCGTCGAGAGCCTTTTTGCAATCTGCCATACCTGCGCCAGTTTGTTCGCGCAAGTCTTTTACTTGGTCAAGAGTTACAGCCATAGTGATAGGTGTATCTATTAAAATGAAATAGTAGAAAAATTCAAAGAGAAATTACTCAGCTGGCGTTTCTGTGCTTACTTCTGCTTCTGCTACTGGAGCTGCATCTTGCCCGCCACCTGGGCGTGGTTTACGTGGGCGGGTGTTGCGGCGTTTTTTGCCATCTTCTTGGTCACCATCAGCAAACGCATCTTTGTCGTCCGCACTGGTGTCGATATTGTGAATTTTTGCATATTCTTTCCCTTCCAACACCGCTTCAGCCATGACCTTCGCAATAAGCTCTACCGTGCGCACAGAATCGTCATTTGCGGGAATTGGGTAATCAACGGTGTTCGGGTCGCAATTTGTATCAACAATTGCAAAAATCGGAATACCGAGTTTGTGTGCTTCATCAATCGCAATATGCTCTTTTTTGATGTCCACAATAAAAAGTGCGCTTGGAAGGCGGTTCATATCGCGGATGCCGCCCAAGACGCGGTTTAATTTCTCTTGCTCACGAGAAAGTACAAGGCGTTCTTTTTTCTTCAATTTATCGTAGGTGCCATCGGATTGCATTTTCTCAATGGCTTCCATACGGCGAATGCTCTTGCGAATGGTTGCAAAATTGGTGAGCATTCCGCCCAACCAACGGTCGGCAGCATAATACGCGCCGCAACGCGCCGCTTCGCGGGCAATGACTTCTTTCGCTTGTTTCTTCGTACCAACGAACATAAAGCGTCCGCCTTTACTTGCTACTTCAAGTGCTGCGTCGTGCGCAACATCCACAAGAAGCTGGGTTTTACGAAGGTCAATTACGTGAATACCGTTGCGCTCTGCGAAGATAAAACGACGCATTTGCGGATTCCAACGGCGGGTAAGGTGTCCAAAGTGCGCACCTGCTTCGAGCAACTGCTCAATACTAACTTTAGGCATGGATAAACTCCAAAAAACAAAAAATGTGTTGTACAACTGCGCTGTTCAACTTGAGCAGAGAACAAGGTTGAAAGAATATTTGAAATGGAGGCGCAAATTTTTTAGTGGCACAGACATTCTTGTCTGTGAGTCTTTACGCTAGATTTAGGTGTAGAAACACAGACAAGAATGTCTGTGCCACTATTGACGTTGAATCATTTTTTCGATATTCTCAATGCAGCATCAAAGCCGCATTTCTTGCCACACGCCGCTCAATCCCAAGCGCATGATTGAATGAATTAGAGGATACAAAGTGGAAGCGGCTGCGAGGGAAAATATCTCCCGCAGCCGTTCCCAAAAGTGCAAAATTGATAGCCCCGAAGCGGATTAACGCTTGGAGAACTGGAAGCGTTTGCGGGCTTTTTTGCGACCGTATTTTTTGCGCTCCACCATACGGGGGTCGCGTGTCATAAGGTCAGCAATACGAAGCGTTGAGCGCAATTCTTCATTGTAGGTAACAAGCGCACGAGCCACGCCCAAGCGCATAGCACCCGCCTGACCGCTTTTGCCGCCACCGAGTGCGTCGACGTGAACGTCGAATGTGCCGATAGTACCCGTTACGGTAAGCGGCTTCAACACGTCTTGACGTTGGAACTCAGAGGGGAAATAGGTTTCAAGGTTCTCATCGCCATTGATGACGACTTTGCCATTTCCTGGAGTGAGGCGTACCTTTGCGATTGCTGTTTTACGCTTGCCGGTTGCGTAATAAACTGTAGCTGCCATAAAGAGAATAAGAATAAAAACTTCAGGGGAAAAGTCTGGGATTAAGGAAAATACTTATTTGCCGGAAATGAAGTTATACGGCAAAGGATAAACAACTGGCTGTTGCGCAGCGTGTTCATGCTCTGTACCAGCATAAACGCGGAGTTTCTTCGACATCTGCTCGCCCAACGTATTTTTTGGGAGCATACCGCGAACAGCGTGTTGAAGTGCGAACTCAGGCTTTGTTGCCATCACATCTTTGAAGGAAGTAAAACGCGCACCGCCCGGATAAAGGGTATTGCGGTAGTATTCTTTATTTTCTGCGCGTTTCTGCGCCATTGTCATCTTTGAAGCATTGAGGACAATTACGTAATCTCCGCAATCTACGTGCGGTGTGTAATACGGCTTATGTTTGCCGCGAAGCAGCCGAGCGATTTGCGAAGCCAAACGACCAACGTTTTGACCTGCCGCATCAACGATGAGCCATTTCTGCTCAATCGTCTTTGCGTTTGCCGACTTAGTAGATGTTGTGTACGGTGTCATTGCTACACCCAACCTGTAAACTGTGAAACGATAATGATTTGTTAGCTTTTTGTATGGTGGAAATTTTTGTATCTGCCCAATACCCGTGGGCGTTTACTAAATTTTTGCCATAGCCTACAAAAATATCATTCTCAGTTCAATATTCCAAAATATTCGCACATCTATTTTTTTGCGCAATCGTTTTTGTTGCCAAAAAATCATGCTGTGGCGTGGACATTTTCCGTAATTTTGGCAATCATCTTCAAGCGACACCATCGTTTTATTACAATTTTCTTACAAGCGTTTTTGCTTGTCATTTCTTCTTTGCAATTACCTTTCAAGACCGCATGAAAGCTCTTCGTATTGCCGTTGTTGGTGCCGGTCATTTAGGAAAAATTCATACAAAAGTGTGGCGAGATTTTGCGCAAACTTCGCCAGAAACCGTGCAACTACGCGCTTTGTACGATATTCACCCTGAGCGGGCGGCACAATGCGCACACGAGCAAGATGTCCAAACAACACTTGGCTACGCGCCGCATATTTGCTTGAGTGTGGAGGAAATGCTGGAAAATACGGATGCCGTTACGATTGTTTCTCCAACCTCGACGCACTTCGCAATAGCGCATCAATGCTTGCTTGCAGGAAAACATTGCTTTATCGAAAAGCCAATGACGACGACAAGCAGAGAAGCGGAAATGCTGATGAATACTGCGCTGGAGCGAGATTTGATTGTCCACGTCGGACACGTAGAACGCTACAATCCCGCTTTTCAAGCTATGTCTGAGCGTTTGCGCACAGAAAATCAGCGTCCGCGTTTTCTCGAAGCGCGCCGCCTCGCCCGCTTCACGCCTCGCGCAACGGATGTTTCCGTGATTCTGGATTTGATGATTCACGACCTCGACCTCGCGCTCTGGCTCATCAATTCTCCACTTCTGGAATCAGAGCTTGGCGTACAAGCCAGTGGTGCTGCGCTTCTCACGGATTCGTGCGATATTGCCCATGCTCGCTTGCAGTTCCAAAATGGCGCAGTTGCCGTGCTTGCCGCATCACGCCTTGCACCGAGCCAAACGCGGTCTATGCTCCTCTTTGAGGAAAGTACCTGCTATTCGCTGGATTTTGCCGCACCACGTCTGGAGATTTTTCATGCAAGCAATGGACAATTTCCTCAAACACCAGATTCTACAATGCTTCCAGCAATAATGCTCGGCGATATTCACGCGCCAGTGCGCCAAACGAATAACGCCAGCACCCGCACCGATTCTCACAAGCAGCTTTTCTACGAAAACCCTACACTTGCGCCATTCAATGCCATTGCTGCCGAACAGCAAGCATTTGTGCGGGCTATACGCGAGCGAGGCAGTGAACACTCTTCTGCTACTGCTGCTGACGCTCTTGCCGCTTTGCGTGTTGCGGAGCGGATTACCAAGCAGATTGCACGGGCGAAGTAGATTAACAAAGTTTATGTCAATACGTTTTGGTAAATAACAAAATCTCTTAAGAGCAGGAAAAATCAGGCTTCAGTGGCACAGACATTCTTGTCTGTGGTTCTGCCTACATCCTGCACCAACGCTCACAGACAGGAATGTCTGTGCCACTGTTGGTTCATCATTTTTCCATGAAAAACTATGTCTCCCGCAGCCCATTCCTTATTCCTTGATAGTCGTGTTCCATTAGCAATTTTCGCCTCTGGAGGTGGCTCTAATGCTGAAGCGATTATCCATTATGCTTTTCGCAGCAGCACAAAATATAGCGTGAATCTGCTCGTAAGCAATAATTCTCAATGCGGCGCAATGCAGCTTGCCACGATGTTTGAAATTCCCACGTTGCACCTCAGCACCCGCACACATCCTGACCCAAAAGAGTACAGCCGCGCTCTTTGCGAGACACTGCGGGCGCAGAATATTGGTATGATTGCGCTGGCGGGCTATATGAAGCGGCTCCCAGAGGCAGTGATTGCGGAGTATTCGCACTATCCCAGCGCTCGTATTTTCAATATCCATCCCGCACTCTTGCCGAAGTTTGGTGGTGAAGGAATGTACGGAAAGCGCGTCCACGAGGCGGTTTTGGCGGCGGGCGAACAAGAAAGCGGCTGCACTGTCCACGAAGTAGAACACGAATACGACACTGGCACGATTATTGCTCAAAAAGTTGTGCAGGTGCTTCCCGGCGACACACCCGACACGCTTGCTGCTCGTGTGCTAGAATGGGAGCATCAGCTCTATCCCGAAACACTTCATCAAAAATCTCTTGAAATTACTCGCAGAACTTTGTAGATTTCGGCAATAATGGAACAATAGCAGAACAGCTCTTTGTCTCCAACACCGCATAAAATCGAACAGAAAGGCGCGTAGCACCATGAGAAATATCTTGAACATAAAAAATATGAAAAAACTCGTGCAACAATTCTTACGCGAACCAGCACGTACATCGCATAAAATCTTGATTCTTGGTGCGTTTGCTGCGCTCTGCGGCACGGTGGTTCTTGTGCAACAAGGCTGGAACTCCGCGCCAACAGTGGCTTCCACGCGAGGAAGTGCAACGGGACTGAGCGTACTGGGCGATTCGGCAAAGCTCACCAAACAGCAAAAATTTTTCCTTCCCGTTGCCGAACAACTGCTCGTACAAGGCGCAGATGCTGGCTTTGTCAAGCAAGTATTGAACGATACAAACCTTGCTTTTTACGAAAAATTGACAAAAATCAATATCGCTACGCACCCACCAGAACCAAAGCCTCTGCCAGCGACACCGCCGAAAAAGCGCGTCAATCCTTACGAGTACGCATATAACGACCTTGCAATGAAAAAAGCCAGTGAGTTTTTGCTGGCAAATGACTCTCTTTTGAGCGCAGCAGAGCAGATGTACCGCGTTCCCAAAGAAGCAATTACCTCTATCATGTGGATAGAAACACGCTTTGGCGATTTCTTGGGCGATTACCACGTTTCGAGTGTGTATATGAGCTATGCAATGGCAACGCAGCCGAAGTTTCTCCAAAAAAACAAAGACCGCTTAAAAGCTGACTTCTCGGCATATTACGAGAAGCAAATGCAAGCAAAAGTAGAAGCAGGCAAAGAACTCACCGCACAAGACACTGCCGATGTTCTCACAAAATGGGCAGTGATTGAAGAAAAAATGATGGAAAAGGCGCAAAAAAAGGCTTCGTGGGCGATTGGCGAACTGATTGCTCTTCAGCAAATGCGGAAAATTTCACCAATTCCCATTCAGCAATTACGCGGTTCGTGGGCAGGTGCGTTTGGATTATCGCAGTTTATCCCTTCGAGCTACGTGAAACTGGCAGTTGATGGAAATGGCGACGGCAAAATCAATTTGTTTGATGTGCGCGATGCCGCACACAGCGTAGGGCATTATCTCAGCAATGCAGGATGGGGAGCAAGCAAAAAAGCCCGCCACCGCGCCGTGTACAACTACAATCACAGCGACGATTACGTGAACGCCGTTTTGGGTTTGTGTACACGTTTAGAGAAAAAATCACCTGAATTGGCAAAAGAACTCGCCAAAATGGCAGTCAATCGGACAGCAGAGAAAAATTAGCAGAAATTGAGATGCTCTTGGCAAAAGAATCAGTCAAAAAATATCAGCAAAAAAAACAGCGCAAACACTCATGTTTGCGCTGTTTTTTTGTGTAAATGTGCGTACTAAAAATTGTAGCCGTTCTAGCAGTAGGTAATACCAAATTAAGTTGAAAATTGTGCATTAAAATCACCGCCAAGCCAGTAAACAAGGGAGCATGCTCCCTTGTTATTCACAATGAATGACTCAAATTAGATGATGCGTGGAAAGTGTGAACGTGCCTCGTTCATACTGTTGCGTCGTGCGTTCGTCAGTAAACCGCTCCATTGCTGCATACTCTCCTTCTGCAAGCGTATTTCCCAAAATATCTTTCAGAACGCATTTGGCTGAAATTGCTTGCCCCTCAAGGTTTTGTGCGGTGTTGGCGGTTTCCAGTAATCGCTCGACCAATACGGAAACACTCGTCGAAGCGGGATTCGGTGCGGGTTGCGCTAGGCGCACGAGTTCAAGCGCACGTGCAGTTCCAGCATTGCCGCCACTATTTCCAACACTGCGCAAGATAATTCGTGCATTACAGCGAGAATTGCCCGCATAATCGTTTGAAATAGCAACTGCTTGGAGCGCAATCGGCGTTACGCCACAGGAATCCTCGACAAAGAGCGTATCGCGCACCGCACCAATGCTGCTGGGCGAAAAGCACACCGTGAGGCGTTTGCGCGTGAGCGGCGGCAGCACAAACGGCAACTGGCTCGGCGGCAAGGAAAATTCAATATTGCGAAAAAGCGGAATGTTGGGCATAACCACAGAGCGCACCGTATCAGCATTGAACAGCGTGATTGTTGCACAGGTAATGCGTCCTACGCCCGTTGAATCCATAGAAAAAATAGGCTGCTCCAGCGTGATAAAAAGCTGCTTGCGCATAGTGAGCGCGAAAACCGAAATGGTGTTGGATGTCCAGATACAGCCATTTCCATCGGTCATTTCTGCAAAATAATCACCCGACAGGCGAGTAACAAGCGTTTGCCCGCGAGCAATATTTCGTTCTTGATTTTGTGTGGTATTTCTTGCCCAACGCACCTCCACAAAGCCTGCTGGTGCTTGTAATATCGTGCTATCGCCCAAGCAAAATTTTTGATTTCGCAAGGCAGTAATTTGTGTGTTCGGGCGCGGTAACACGGTGATTGTTTGCGTAGAAGCAGCTTCGCAGCCGCTTGGTCCGCGCACACGGAGTGTGTAATTGCCAGAGCGAGAAACATTCAGAACGCCGCTTGTAGAAAGAATAGTGCGCCCGTCCGACCAATGATAGCGAAAGTCTGGCTGGACGCTTGCCGCCGTCATGCGCAGGGTTGCTCCCTCACAGAAAAAAGACGGACCGTTGAAGAGAATACGAGCTTCGGGGCGTGGCAAAAACGTAACCTGCACAGAATCAACGCCCTCAACACACGTTGGAACGCGCACCCGCACTTGATATGTGCCAGATTCTCGCACCGTCGTCGTTGCCGTTGAACTACCATTCGACCACAGGTATTCCGTAAATGCGTCCGACACGCTCAAAACAACACTATCACCTTGACAATAGACGTTTCTGGGCGGATTCTGACTGATACGCAATTCTCGTTTTGCGGGCGGAATGTACCGAAAAATGCCTTCGCCAACCACGAAACCCAGTGTGTCGTTGATAAACCATAAGTCGTCAATATTACGCTCAGTGGGAATGCCACAGTTAATCGTTTTCCATGTTTCGCCGTAATCCATTGTTTTTATTACTGTTGCATTGTCGCCTACCGCCCATCCTGTGGAATCATTCAGCAAAAATGTTCCGTACATGACGGTGCCAGAATTATGCTCTCGCCATGTTGTGCAGCCGTCGCGCGAAAAGCGGACACCACCAGTATTTATGCCACCGCCAGAGCATTGCACTCCTGAAAGAGGCACCATAAAAGAATTATTGCTGATAGACAAATCTTCCTGCCAAACCTTGTGCTGCTGCGAGGTTGGAGTTTGTGTTGATGCCAAAATATTCCACGTAATACCGCCGTTTTGTGTTCGCCAGATATAGCCGCTACTCGAAGCATAGCCTAAGCCCCGCGAGGAATAAATAACGGCATCGGTCATGCCTGTATTTGGCTCATTGCCTGCAAAGACCGACCACGTTGTGCCGCCATCGGTTGTGCGGAAAACGTACTGTGCGTCCCTTGTTGGATTGGCGGCAGTCGTTCCGACACCACAACCACCACCAAGCACAATGCCCGTGTCGCGGTGTGTGAAGTAGCAGCCCCAAAGCCGCGTCCGCACACCTGCAAGCTGGAGAGGCGTGATGTCGCGCCATGTTCTGCCGCTATCGGTTGATTTTAACACGCCTCCCGGACCCGACGAATAGCCGACTTGCGGGTCGGGAAACCACACCCCTTCTAGGTGATTGCGTTCATCGGAGCGGTCGTAGGAAAGCCGTCCGGGCATTTGTATGCGCGTCCATGTTTTGCCGCCGTCGGTTGTCAAAACAGAACGGCGATAAAAGCCAACAACCCAGCCCAGTTGAGGATTCGAGGGCATAAAATATGCTTCGAGCCAATAATCTGGCACACCATCGGGCGGCGGTGAAAGCTGAACTTCTTGCCAGAAATCATCGGGAAAGCGTTGTTGGGCGCGGCTTGTGGAGAGCGTTGTGAAAAGGAAAACGGCTGTCAAAGCGCATAAAAGCAGGAAACGGTGAGCTGTGCGATATGGAGCGAGCATCTTCATAAAACTAATCCTTGTCGAATAAACAATAAATAGGCGATGTTGAACATGATAATGAAAGAATACTTGACCAATGCAAGATTTGAAGAGGCTTGGAGGGTGCAAAAGCAATAAACATCACTTATAGCGTTATTACTGTATTTTGAATACTTTGATTTTAGCAAGGCAGCATGCTGCCTTGTTTCAGAAAATTGAAAGTATTCATTTTACAATCAAAACGGTCTTGAATTCAAGGGTATTATGCTGAACACTGCAAATCTACAACAAAAAATTGTAACAGAAATATTCTAACAAATGGCGCGTAGATTTGTATTTATATCATCGTATTCTGTTGATTTTTTTATCCATGATATGTTTCATCAAGCGAAATCGGGCGTTGGAGGCTTTCTTCGAGAGAAATAAACGTTTCTGTACGCTCAATTCCTTCGATTGCCTGAATCTTATCGTTCAGAACCTCGCGTAAATGCTGGGTATCGCGGCAAATAATCTTCGCCAGAATGTTGTAATTGCCTGTGGTGTAATGCAGTTCGACAATCTCTGGAATGCCCTGCAACTCAGTAACGACGCGCTTGTACAGCGAGCCTTTCTCCAAATAAATTCCCAAAAACGCACAAATATCATAGCCCAATTTTGTGGGACTCACAAGCAACTGTGCGCCCTGCACGATACCGAGACCTTCCATTTTCTTCATGCGCACGTGTACCGTTCCCGACGAAGTATGCACTTCATTGGCAATATCCGTGAAGGGAAGGCGTGCATTATGCAAAAGCATCGTGAGTATCTTGATGTCGAGTTCATCAATTTCCGCAATATGAGCCATAGTTTTACCAGTATCAATTATAGACTTTGCAATAAACAAATTACTTAATTGCAAAATACATAATAATTGTGGTAATTCACAAAAAGATTTGCATAGAAACACCCACTGTATTATTTTTGTATCAGTAGCAATCAGTTATGTGCTACTGAACGATGCGCCACACGCGCCGCTCCTTCAAAACACTGTAGGATGACGAAACAGGCAGCCGTACCGTCCAGTCTCGACGGTGGAGAACAGCAATAAAGTTTTCGGCAACGAATACCTAAGCCCTCCGTGAAGGTTCGACTCCTTCTCCTACAGCATACTTGAGCAACACGCTCCAAGTTCTTTTCCAAAACACTGTAAGATGACGAAATAGGCAGCCGTACCGCCCAGTCTCGGCGGTGGAGAACAGCGACAAAGTCTTTCGCAAGAAAGCACCTAAGCCCTCCGTGAAG
>RDXM01000078.1 GCA_004292595.1 Candidatus Kapaibacterium sp.
TCGACGACATAATCAAGGCTATTCATGGCTTTGAAAGGATTTTTATCCCAAGAGTGTTGATTATTCTATGCAAAATAGTCAAAATACAATTAAATTGGTCTGAGCATTTTCATGGCATCATTCCTTGTGTTTGGGGTTGTTGAAAAAGGGGTTTGTTGTGTGAGAGTTTTGTATTTTTGTGCTGATAGTGTTGTTTCATTTTTTCATTCTCGTTATGACCACCAGCATTGAGGAATTACGCGCTCTTGTGGCACAAAGCATTCTCAGCACCGAGGCATTCAAAAACCAACTCGCAGCCTCGCAAGAAGCCGCCGACCGACGCGCCGAGGAAGCCGACCGACGTTTCGCGAAATCCAAAGCCGAAGCCGACCGACGCTCGAAAGAGATTGACAAACAACTCAGAGAACTCGGCAAACAAACCGGCGGTTTGGGCAACAAATTCGGACGCTTTACCGAAGGAATGGCGTTGCCATCGGTGCAAAAACTCCTATACAAACGCTTCGGCGTGGAAGATTTTATGCCGCGCAGACGAAAGCGCGGCGGCGGTGAAACCATCGAACTGGACGCGCTCGGCGTGGTCAATGGCAACCGCAACGAAGCCTACATCGTGGAAATCAAGAGCCACCTGCGTTCCGATGCCCTTGAGCAAATGCGCTCTCTTCTTGACCGCTTTCGCAGCATTTTCACCGAATACCAACACATGAAGCTCTACGGCGTTATTGTTGCGGGCGATTCCAGCGCGGAAGCACTGCACGAGGCGCGGCAAGCGGGCTTCTACGTTATCAGCTTCGACGACAATATCATGCACTTCCACGACGACAATGGCTTTGTCCCGAAGGCGTATTGACGTTTGTTTGGATAGCTGGCTCACGGCATCATTCCTTATGTTTGGTCTTGTTGAAAAAGGGTTTTGTTGTGGGAGAGTTTTGTATGTTTGTGCTGGTGTTCATGTTTATCAATTTTTCTGGATATACTATGTCTTCGCTTACTCTCACGCTTGCGCAAGAAGAAATCGCCTTCACACAACGCTACGCCCAGCTTGGTTTTTCGAGTGAAAGTGAAGTTGTCGCAGCAGCCCTGCGCCTACTCCAAGCCCGAATGCTCGGCGAAGAGCCTCATCACGCCACACTGGAGAATTCCGCATTGGAGAATTCCGCCACACTCTATGCGGAAGTCTATGCGGAGGATATTGACCTGCAAGAATTGACCGCATCAGCGTGTACAAGCCTCGAAACGGAGAATCCTGCATGACACCTGCTCTCCCCATTCCCTTTCGCGGCATGATTGCCGACTTCAATCTCGACCCCACACGTGGCTCGGAAACGGGGAAAATTCGCCCGTGTATCGTCGTAACCAACGACGTGTACAATCGCCGTGTGCCTGTGGTGCAAGTGATTCCCGTTACGGCATGGAACGAGAAAAAATGCCGTATCGCAATGAATGTAGAATTATCGCCAAGCACCGAAAATGGCTTAACAAAGCTCTCTATCGCCGATTGTCTCCAAACTCGTCCCGTAGATTTTGCCGCTCGTTGTGTGCAAATGCGCGGTCGCGTGGATGCAGCAACACTGACAGAGATTGATACCGCACTCAGGATTGTGTTCGGTTTGGGCTGAGGCGAAAGCGTCATCATAGCATCATTCCTTGTGTTTGGGGTTGTTGAAAAAGGGGTATGGATAGCACAAAGCAATAGCTCACCTTCACAGGCAGCCTCTCAGAGAAGACCTGAACAGTTTGATTTTTCTTGCTTATCAATTATTGATGACCTTTTGCACAAATGACCTCCCGCACAGCACTATATCACGCCCTTTAGAAAATTTTCCTGTCGTACCTTGCTTTTCAGGTTTCCATATCAATATTTCTGAAATAGCACGTAAATTTTTCCTCTCATCCTTCCGCAAGATACTGTTATTCAATAATTTAATCGCTACTCATTTACTACTCGTACTGAATATTTGCCCTACGCATTTCTTACGTTGCAATAGCATTCTACACGTCTTACACCTAAAAAAAAGTGTCTGCGCTCCCGATAAAAACTTAGTTCGGTAGCACAGACACTTTTTGTTCTTGACTATTGCNNNNTATTGTCTTAGCGCAGTGTTGGCAGCAACACCTCTATCGTGGCAAATCGCCCAAAGAGAGAATCTTCCGCACTGACAGCACCCGTCGCCGTGCGGCGCAGCTTGGTTTGACTCTGCACACGCAGATTTTTAACACCATCCAGCAAGCGTGCCACACCTTTGGCAATAAGTTGCGCAATTCCCTCATTTCGCACGTCGTAGCCCGTCAGCACAAGCGTTCCTTCCTCTGCCACCAGTGTGCGCAATTCTGCCATTTTTGCTTGAATAAGCGGGTCAATAATAACTTCGCCGTTATTGGCAACCGTTACGATAAACGAGTAGCGGTCAAGACGTTTGTCCTTGATTTTTCCCGTGCTGCTATCAATTTGTTGCTTGGATTCGACAGAGCGGTATTCAACGGGAATCAGCTGTAATTGCTTGTCGGATTGATGATTTTCGCTATCAAATGCTTCAAATTCTACCGTCAATTCACCGCCCGAACGCGGCATAGATTCTTGATTTGTGCCGATATTCCACCGATAGGCACTCGGAAGATTTGTTGTTCCGGTGGTGGAATGAAGCGGCACAACTTCCCGATTATCGAACTGTATAATTTCCATATTCCATTGTTTTAAGCCGCTTCCAGCAAAAACCTCTAGCCCAATATCAACAGCTTCAGGCGTAACCGTCCGTCGTTTGTTTTCCACGCTTACCCACTGCAAACGCTCTTGTTTTTCTACGCGCAAGGCGACACTGCGCTCGAAAGGAGCAGGAGCATTTTCTCGTTCAATTTTCATGCGTTTGCGAGGAATTTTCCAAATGAGTTCGAGATAATCCACAATAGCTTGAGCGCGTATATCGGCAAGTTTATCTGGCTCGTTTTCCGATGAGGCAGCACTAGCAAGCACGGTCAATTTTTCCGACGGATTTTCTGTCAAATACCATCCCGTAATGTTCAGAATCTGAGCATACAACGCTTCTCCATTTTCTTCACCCATACCATTGGTCGGCTTGAACGTTCCGCGATTTGCCGATGCAATGCGCCGATACCGCGAACTGATAGAAGCAGAATTTTCTTCAAACACAAGACGATTCCAGACAAACCGCGTCGTTGTGGACAGAAATTCTTCCACCAAAAGTTTAGGATTGGGAATCACATTGCCATTATTTTCCACACCATTAACCGAAGTGATTTTTGCGGTGATAATACCTTTTTTCATGGTCTGCAATTCTGCTTGCTGAAGCGCATAGACACTATCTTGCACCCGCTTTTGTGTCTGAACGATGCTATCTTGCCGCATTTTTGCGGTCTCCAAAGCAAGTTTTGTTCGCGCTCGCTCGGCTTCGAGTGCTTCGGCTTGACGCTTCATTTCGGCGGCAAGTTCTTCTTCTTGGCGTTTCCGCTCGGCTGCCAAGATTGCTTCCTGCCGCCGCTGCTCGCGTTCGATGCGCTCTTGGATTTCTTCTGGTGTCAGTGGCGTTGTCCGACCGGGCGCGAAACGGAGTGCCAATGACGCACGCAGCCCTTGTGCTGTACTCTCGCGCAATGGCGAACTGAGAAAGGAATAGAACACCTCTGGCGCGAGAAGCATTGTGCCTTCAAAATTCAGAGGAATCTCGTAGCTCGCACCAATGCTGAAGCCAGGCTGGATGCCAACGCTGGGTCGTCTTGTCCGTGTGTCTCTGGTGGTATCGGTATCGCCACGTTCAAACCGAACAAAGTCGGTACTGGCAGCGTCCAACAACTCAAACGTGGTAATGGTTGTAAAAAGTGCGCTGTGAAGATCGAAGCCAGCCATGAGCGAAAGAAAGCGCAAGGGACGATACACCACCAACGCCGATAATGATGCCGACCAAACTTCTGCCTCTAAATTATGCGTAATGCCAATCGTCCGCACTGTGTTTGAACCCACACGCGAGTACAGTTGTTCTTTTGATGCCATATTCGCCGAGAAGCGTGAAAGCTCCAAGCGTCCTTGAAATCGCCAGTCGTTGCCAATGCCGAGAGGCGTTTCCCACAGCCCGCCGAGCCGAAACCCTAAGGAAACTCCTCGCTGGCGGTACGGCAATATCGGCAATGCCATCGGCAAGGTTAATAATTGCGGTATTTCCGACAATATACTTTGAATATCACCCAAGGAATAGGTACCAATACCAGCAAAACCGCCATAGCGCACCGTTGCAGGCTTGAGAGTGTCGAGCATGAGATTAGCAACAGTTGTCATAACAGGCACTTTGTCTGCTTGCTCGGAAAGTGCCACGACAGGCGTTTGGGCGTGCAGTGGCAAGGCTTGGTGAGAAAGTATCAGCATGAATACTGATACAATCACGTGTGTCAGTATGTGTACACATATGTTTTGTTTCATTTTCATCGTAAAACCTCCATTTTGCGAGTATCAATGTCAAACGGTGTTTGAAGAACAAGGAAATAAATGCCTCTCGAAAGAGAAACAGCATCGAAACTTGCTTCGTAGCTGCCCGCTTCGTGATGCTTGGCGGTAAGTGTCGCCATACGCTGCCCCATTGTATTGACAACACTTATGGTCACAGGCATTGCGTCGGCAACGGAATATTGAACGATTGTTTTGCTTTCCACAGGATTCGGCGAAAAAGCCGTAATGAGCGACCGTTTTCGTGCCGCACCAAAAAGACGTTTCCGTCCTTTTTCGTCCGTCCGCAAGAGCGGAGTGAAGGGAATCGTGAGTGTTCCCCCTGGCGTTGCACCAGCCCGATAGCTGCCGTCTGGCTTGCGATTCCATCGAAAACCCGTCAGGCTAATATTAGCAATCGGTGCATCTGGCTGCAAAACTTCCGCACTAATTTTTGCAATGACGGTGCTTGTCTCCGAGAACGCACTATCTCTCAAGGCATCAACAAACTGGCATTTCCCCACCGTTGTCCAAAACGATTTGTTGCTGGTGGTATTTTCTTCAATAAACCGCAACATGGTGTTGTTATCAACAGAAAGCGTTGCGCTGAAATATTTCATTTCGTTATCGTCTGGGCGCACATTCACCTGGTTTTGCCAAGAAATTTCTATTGAAATCTCCTGACCTGGCGGCACTTGATTAGGCTGCACTTCGCGTCCATTTGCTACAATCCGCAGTGCGAGCGGCGTAACAATACACGCATTACCGCATTGCGTCCCGCGTCCAGCCAATGAAACAAAGGCAGTATCAATCCTATCGCCTGCTGTTTTATAGCGAATCAGCAAGGCAGAACGCGCTTCAAAGGCAGTATCTTTGGGGGCGAAGTTCACCACAACATTTATCGGCGCATTTGCTGAAAACTTTTGTCCTCTGGTGGCAGTAGAACTAGAAATTCTAAAAACATTATCAGACGACAGCACACTTATACTTTCAATCTGCCCTTCCCCACTCGTGGGCATACTGAGCGTGATAACTTCAGAACTTATATCGTCCACAGCCGTCCTCTTAAATGTTATTGTTTGTGGCGTAATATTCGCTCGATTTGTAACCGTAGCTGGTGGCTGAAGCTGCAGCAATAATGGCTGCGACCAGGCACTTACGTCCGATGTATTTTTCGACCGCGCCGTCCAAAGGTATGTGCCAATGGGAAAGGTACTTGGGAGCCTTCTTGCTGTATCAACGATATTTGAATCGTGCAGGCTTGGCAGAGCAAAGCCCAACGATTGGGTAAAGAAGGATTGCTGTGCAAACGGTGCGACTTGAATGTCATATCGCTCGGCATTGAGAACACGATTCCAGCGCACGGTAATCGGCGGAGTAGAGCTTTCCTGAAATTGTAGTATCGGAGCGGATACCCTCACCGTAGAACCGCTTCCCGAAAGCGTCACATCCCTTGAAGTGGTTCTTCCAAGACTATCATACAGCAAACGCAGTGTATCCCGCACCAACGCTGAGGAGCGCGGCGTAAAGCGTACGGGAATTGGTCCTAAAATCTGTCGTCCTATTGGTGCAATCGTCATGCTTGTTTTCCATGTTCCCGTCGTGACCTCCAACATCTCAAAGCCTTTATTTTCGGAGAGAAGCGCACGAACACTGGAGTTCAAGTTATTAGCGACAATCGTAAAGGTTTGTGTAGTACTTGGCGAACGAATCTGCCCGTTGCGAAAATTCAATTCTGATGGCGAGACTTGTACTGTGGGTGGAAGAGTGAAAATACTCACGCGGAGGGTTGTTTCTGCGCTTGTCCCCCAGAGAGTTTGCGCACGAATCCTAACATCGGCACTTTGCCCTGTCATCGCAGTGGGCTGTGTGGTTAAGTCGACGATAGGTCTGCCCTCATTCGTGGAAAGCCGCACTTTGGCAATCGTCGTATCTGAAGACGTAACCGTATATCTGAACGTTGTAACGTTTGTGTCTAAGTTGTAACCGAAAAAAAATGCTCCAGAGCTATTATCTTGCAGAGAAAATACCGTGCGAGGATCACCATTGGGATTAAAACCAGGCGGTTCTAATTCTATCTTTTCATTTTGTCCTGCTCCAACTAAGCGGTCTTGAACGTCATTGAGAAGTATGAGGTCACCTGCTGCATAATCAAACCTAAACTGCTCAGTAAACGGTACAGCACCCGCCAAAACTTGAGGACGAATAGAAAACACAAGACGCGCTATTTGCCGACCAAACGGCACACCAAAAAACTGCCGCAGACTGTCTATGGTGAGTTCGTATTCATTACCAAAGCGCGCCATGCGGAGACGAGGATTTTGCAAATTCGTACGCGCACCGTTGGGAGCTTCGAGAAAATCTAACGAGTCTGCTGGCAGCGAGGTATTGGTCTGCCCTTCTCGCAAAAGCCACACACCAGCATACGCCCAGAGTTCAGGGGCATTAAAAAACACCTCGCCTTGTGCAGGCTTGTAGGTGATTTTTACACGATTCGTGCTTTGGCGTAGCTCCACTTGAGGAGGAGTAATCGTCAGAGTCGCAGCCGTTAGCGTTCCGCTTGTCGAAACGAGAACATTAAAAGTCGTGGTTGTGGAGGTACCCCAAGAAGTTTGCGCCTGAACGCTTATATTGGAACTGCGCCCCTCTTCGGTATTGGGCTGCGCGTCTATTACAATGATAGGTCCAAGTTGATTTGTAGAAATACCCACTTTAATAATACTGGTATCGGATGATGAAGCTGTGTACTTAAAGGTCGTTGTTGTGGTATCATTCAGAGAAAATATCCTACTACTGCTATTCATTGCTTCTAATACTATTCCCTCTCTTTGTCCAGAGCGAACAAAACGGTTTGAAATGCGATTACGCACCATCGGTGCAAGGGTTGAGTAGGGAAAAGTAACAACGGTAGGACGCGCTTCAACACCCGATATCAAGCTATCCGAAGCAGGAAGGCGTATTGAGAACATCATACGTGCTATTTGTCGTGCAGGCGGTACACCAAAAAACTCTCGTAGATTCTCCAACGTTAGTGTATGAGAAGTAGAAGATGAATTGTACGTCATGCGCAAACGGGGATTGGTTACACTGTCGCTTCTGGCATTCGGTGGTTCGAGAAAGTCCAATGAATCTGCTGGCAAGGACGTATTGGTCTGCCCTGCTCGTAAGAGCCACATACCACAATACACCCAGAGTTCAGTTTCCTTGTAAAACTCATCTGTCCGCTCTGGTTTGTAGGTGATGGTCACACGATCGGTGCTTTGGCGCACATCCGACTCACGAGGAAGAATAGTAAGTATCGGCGTAATAGTCCGTAAAACAGCCCTCCCCTCACCACTAACGGTAGCAAGTACTGTCACATGCCCTTCCGTACTTGTGTATGCGATAGTGCCAAAATAATTCTGCACAGCAGTCGGAGCAAAACGGATGAACATACTTATTCTCCCACTATCTGGCATGAGTGTAAGCATTGAATGAAAATTGCCCGTTTGTGTGGTGGAAATCTGAAAACCTTCTGAGGCAGTGATAGTGAGTGTCCTCGGTAATGTTGTATCCGTCAGTCTGTCAAAGAAGAGTACGGGTACAGAAAATGAATTCTCTGCAACCTTTCCAAAGCGAACTGCTCTAGGCATCGTCTGGCTTTGCGCATATGTTTGTGGTAAAAAACCAAGCAGCAACGCCACCATGACAACATTCCAGCACAGCGCAGAGCGTAGATATTTTTTCATATGATATTCCTCAAATGTTGAGTAAAAGAGTGTTTTTTAAGCGAAAGATTCAAGAAAACTGCATGAAGCATTATTGCATAGAGATTACTGTAACAGCATCAAAGTGTAGCTAAAATACTGCTATTGTGCAATTTAATCGCTACTCAAATACTACTCATTTACTACTCATTTTTGCTTTTTTTGAAGTCTCATACCGTATAAATGATAAATGTCCTGATTTTTAAACACAGCAAGGTTTTCCACCCGTATAATTTCGGATGTTGTAGAGAAAAACGAATGGTATCAAAAAAATTACTTAAATCGAAACGCCTTACGGAAAAGTATCAATACTTCTTCGCGCTCTTCTCCCTCAAGTTTTTTGATTGCCTTTATGAGCTTTTTTGCACTATTCAAAACAGGCTCTTCCTGCGAATTTTTTTGTGAAGAAGCACTTTTTTGCAAAGGGGGTACTGAGTACCCTGTTTTTTTTCGGGCATCTTTTATCTGCTTTTTAACCGTATTTTCCTTCTGTCCGGTTTCTTCTGCAATACGCGCTATCGTCAGGCGCTTCGTATCTCCCGCTTTCGTGCGCCCACCAACGGAAGGATTTTCAGGGTCTAAAAACGTTGCTTCAAAATCAGGGTACAACATTTTGTATAGATTGATACGCTTCTCCAACGACAACTGACGGCGCAGCAAATTATCTTTCACGATAAACTCGCGCTCGCGCTCATCGTTCAATTCTTCTTGGACGTACTGCACTGGCACATAGCGCAACTGTAATTCCAGTGCTATTTGCAAACGATTATGACCCGCCAGCAACGTTCCATCGCGCTTGGCAATAAGCGGGACAATCACACCGCGCTTGCGAATATCCTCGCGCAGTTGCTCAAGCTGTTGCTCGTGTTCCTGCTCGAAATACTGTTTGTTTTTTGGATTGACCATGAGTTCCGACGGCGGCACTTGCTTTACGTCCGCCATGGGAATTTTCCGACGGAGATTTTCGGGCAGTGTTTCAATTTCTGCCGACACATCCACAGTTCTTTTTTTAGCCATTGTTCGTTCCTCCTGCAAGAATGCTTGCAATTTCAATATATGCTTCTAAATCTTTGTGAATTTTCTTGCCTTGCATCTGAAATCCTGTCTGCGCATCGGCGGCGGCGTTTGCAAAAAGCGCACTCTTGTTTACGCGCACGGGAATAAAATTATCGGCAAAGTGAACCGAGTATTGCTCGTAATATGCTCGCTGTGTCGCCATTTTACTTTCGTAGAGATTCACAAAAATCCCATGCAATTCAAGTTCGTATTCCATTGCCAAATTGATAAGATTCGTCGTTCCGCTAAACGCCAACGCTCCTGCTTCGGTTGGAATAAGTACGCCCGATGCTGCTTGGAGCGTTGCTTGGGTACGCATTTCCAGTGCTGGCGGTGAGTCTAATAACACGAAATCGTAGCCTTCGGCTGCGCTCTGAATAGCTTGCACAAAGTCCGATTCTTTACCCTGAAAAGAAGAAAGCATCAAAATATCCACTGCCGAATCATGGTGCTGAATAGGCAGAGGAACGCCATTTTGCTGCTTTTTCAGTTCATTAACTTTGCGCCGACCAAAAAAGTATTGGACTAAATTCGCTTGGTCGTCCATATCCACGCAAAGCACCTTGTAGCCCTGACGCGCAAGCGCGTGTCCGATATGCACGGTTGCCGTTGTTTTCCCAACACCACCTTTATTATTGACAATCGCAATAATTTTTGGTACGCTACTTTTTGGCTTCGCGCTCGCCGTTTTTTGTGTTGTTTTCGCCATAATTATACACTTCGATAATGAGAGAAAATAATGAAAGAAATATGTATTATTGTTCATTGCTTGGTGAAGCACTACCAGTCTTTGCTTGACTGCTCAGAACTTCTTCAAGTGGAACAAGTTTTTTTCTGAATTTTTCGGGGTTCAGGTGAAACGTAAAACGGTCGTCAGAACGCTCAATCTTCAAAACGAGATTAAGATGTAACGCTACCCTGAAGCATTTTTCCAATGAATCCCGCACTCGTTTATCTTGGCGCGTGTCAATCCACGCATCCATGCGGAGTATTCTACCCAATTCTCGGTAAGTGTTGGAAAAGGGGCGAACACCGTTTTCTTTTGCTCGCAAATATAACCATTTCACAAAGAGTAATTGATAACGCGGTG
>RDXM01000102.1 GCA_004292595.1 Candidatus Kapaibacterium sp.
AGATACAGGGCGTTGTAGTTCGCCCAGTATGCTGAGAGCTTTGGCTTGACCGTACAAAGTAACAGCTTGACACATTTGTCTATGCTTTTACAAACTATAAGACAGGTTTCCTCAATGAGGTCGTTTAAGAGTGGCACAGACAGTCTGTCTGCGCCGCTTGCGAAAATCCTACGAAGAAGTATCTATGCAATATTATGGAAGACGTTTTGCACGTCTTCATCTTCTTCAATGCGGTCAATCAGCTTGGCAACATCATCCATTTGCTCGTCGGTGAGCGAAACAGAATTGTTTGGAATGCGTTGAATTTCTGCGCTGCGCACATCCAAGCTCTTCTCTTCCAATACTTTTTGCATTTTTGCAAAACTTTCAAACTCCGTGAATGCCCGCACAATTTGTTCTTCCTCGTCCACCTCAATATCTTCTGCGCCAGCATCAATTAAATCCATTTCTAGCTCATCCATCGCCTTGCCTTGAATGCCGATAGCAAATACGCCGCGTCGCTGAAACATAAACTCCAACGCGCCTGCCGTCGCCATTGAGCCATTGTATTTGTTGAAATAGCTCCGAACATTCGCTACTGTTCGTGTGGGATTATCGGTTGCTGTTTCCACAACAAGCGCCACTCCGTGCGGTCCGTAGCCTTCATATACCACTTCGGAAAGTTCGAGGGCATCTTTGCCAGAAGCTCGCTTAACGGCAGCTTCTACGCGGTCTTTGGGCATATTATTCGCTTTGGCGTTCTGCATTGCTGCCCGCAAACGTGAGTTGTTATTGGGGTCGGTGCCGCCAGTTTTTACTGCAATCGCAATTTCTTTCCCAATGCGCGTAAAGGTTTTCGCCATTTTATCGTAGCGGGCGAACATTTTATGTTTTCGTTTCTCAAAAATACGACCCATGATGTTTCAAAAAAGAATGATACGTTAGTGAAATTAAACTGCTTACGAAATTTTCTTCGCAACAGACTTGCCCTGCATAAACAGCAAGAGATAATCGCGGCTGCCTGCTTTGGAACACGTGCCGCTCATGTTGTAGCCGCCGAAAGGATGCACATCCACAAGTGCGCCCGTGCATTTGCGATTCAAGTACAAATTACCCACGAAAAATTCTTTGCGACCGCGCTCCAAGCGTTCTTCACTTTTGCTGTAGAGTGCGCCCGTCAAGCCGAACTTCGTGCCGTTGGCGATTTCAAGCGCATCATCGAAGTTTTTCGCTTTGATAACCGCAAGCACAGGTCCGAAAATTTCTTCTTGTGCAAGACGCGCCGTCGGCTGAACATCGCCAAAAATCGTGGGTTCGATGTAATAGCCGTTCAAACCATCCGCTTTTTTGCCGCCCGTGAGCAGCTTGCCTTCGCCCTTGCCGATTTCAATGTATTCCAGCACTTTCTTTTCAGATTTCAACGACGAAACGGGACCAGCAATCGCGTCATCTTTCGCATCGCCAATCACCAACTTTTTGGTTGCAGCGACGAGTTTTTCGACAAATTCATCGTGAATTTTTTCATCCACAATCACGCGCGAACACGCCGAGCATTTTTGCCCTTGAAAGCCAAACGCCGCAGCAACAGTGCCTTTGACGGCATCGTCAATGTCAGCATCGTCGGCAACAATCGTCGCGTCTTTACCGCCCATTTCCGCAATCACGCGCTTCATCCAAATTTGCCCCGGATGCGTTTTTGCTGCCCGCTCATTGATGCGCAAGCCAATCTGCATCGAACCCGTGAACGTAATGAAGCGGGTTTTGGGGTGGTCAACCAAATAATCGCCCACTTCAAGCGGGTCAGCATTGATGAAGTTCAACACCCCAGCAGGCAAGCCAACTTCACGCATAATATCCGCAAACAGCCAGCCCATCATCGGCGTTTCCATTGCGGGCTTTAGCACGACCGTATTGCCCGTAACAATAGGCGCGGCGGCAGTTCCAACCAAAATTGCAAAGGGGAAATTCCAGGGCGGAATCACAAAACCCGCGCCAAGCGGAATGTAGAAATATGAGTTTTCTTCACCCGCAATGCCCGTGAGTGGCTGGTTTCCAGCGTAGCGAAGTGCTTCTTGTCCATAAAATTCGAGAAAATCAATCGCCTCGCAGGTGTCGGCATCGGCTTCGAGGTAGTTTTTACCTGCTTCGGAAATCATCCACGCGTTAATTTCCAAGCGGCGGGCGCGAATAATGTCGGCAGCTTTGAACAAATATCCTGCGCGGGTTTCGACAGGAACATTCTTCCACGTCTCGAATGCCTTCCATGCGGCTTGCAGAGCGGCTTCTGCGTCGTCCTTGCTCGCAAGTTGAAATGTGCCGATAACCTCACTCAGATTCGAGGGATTCAACGAATCTGTTTTCCCTGCGGTGTGCGACTCTTTTCCATCAATCACATTCGGATATTCCTTGCCAAATTGTGCGCGAACCTTCTCCAATGCTGCTTTCTGCTGGGCTGCAATGGCGGGGTCGGTGAAATTCAAATACGTTTCTGGTTTGTACGCGGGACGTGCTGCTGCGGACATGGTTGCTCCTTTGTTTAGTCTATTGGTTACTTGGTCATTAGTTACTTGGTCATTAGTCGTTACCCATGCGGTGTGAATCTTGAGTTTTTGCACTATACAAAAAACTCAAATAGTGGCACAGGCATTCTTGCCTGTGAGTGTTAGTGCGGGATTCAAGCAAAAAACACAGACAAGTTGAGGGAAACCCTCAGGTCTGTGCCACTAATATTTTTTGTGCAAATTTCTTATACAAACGCCACCAAAGCAGTATTGATGCGCTTCATGGACTCTTCTTTGCCAAGAATTTCCATCGTATGCACCATGCTCGCACCCACCGCGCGACCCGTAATCATCAGGCGAAGTGTATTCATCACCACGCCCATTTTTAAGCCGCTTTCTTTGGCAAAATCCTTTGTAAGCGCGGTCAGTGCTGCCTCGGTGAAGTCGCATTCCTGTAATTTCGCGGCAAGTGTGGCGAAGGGTGCGGCAAGTTCGGGTGTCCAAATTTTCGCTTTGAACTCCTCTTCGTAGCTCTGAAGCGGCTTGAACATATACTCAGCAAACGGCAATGCCTCGTGCAGCTTGTTGATGCGGTCGCGGACAAGCTCAATCACGCGAGCTAAGTATTCATCGCTTGTTTCGATGCCTTGTTCTTTTGCACGTGGTTGAAGCTCTGCCGCAAGGTCGCTTGGAGACTTGAGTTTGAGATATTCGCCATTCATCCAATCCAATTTTTGCGTATCGAAAACTGCGCCCGCTTTGTTCACTTTTTCCAGCGTGAAGGATTCGATAAGTTCTTGCATGGAAAAGATTTCGCGTGTCGCACTGGGATTCCATCCCAAGAGCGCGACGAAATTCACCAATGCCTCTTTGAAATAGCCTTTGTCGCGGTAATCTTCAACCGCAACATCGCCCTGACGCTTACTGAGCTTGGTTTTATCAGGGTTTAAGAGCAAAGGCAGGTGCGCAAATTTTGGACGCTCCCAGCCGAGTGCGTCGTAGAGCAAAGCGTGTTTCGGCGTGGAAGGAAGCCACTCTTCACCGCGAATAACGTGCGTAATGCCCATCAAATGGTCATCCACGATATTGGCAAGGTGATAGGTCGGGAAATCATCGGACTTGAGCAAAATTTGGTCATCCACATCTCGCGCCGGAACAGTAATCGTGCCGCGCACAAGGTCATCAAAACGAATTTCGCCCGCAAGCGGAACTTTCATGCGAATCACACGCGGTGCATTTTCCGCTAGAAGCCGCTTGGTTTCTGCTTCGCCGAGCGTGTACTGATTGCGCATTGTGGTGCGGTCGTATCGCCAAGCAATACCCGCATCCTGCATTCGCTTGCGCATTGCGTCTAATTCTTCCGCCGTATCGAAGGCGTAGTAGGCTGCATCGCGCTCCAGTAGGTCGCTGGCGTATGTGCGGTACAAATCAAACCGCTCGGATTGAATGTATGGACCACACGCGCCGCCTTGCTCCGGACCTTCATCGAACTCAATTCCCGCCCAACGCAAGGTATGCGCCAGAGCGTCTGCTGCGCCCTCCACGAGCCGTGTGCGGTCGGTGTCTTCAATCCGCAAAATACACACACCGCCATGACGCTTGGCAAAAAGGTAATTGTACAAGGCAGTGCGCAAGCCGCCGACGTGAAGATAACCAGTGGGAGAAGGCGCGAAACGAACACGAACTGACATAAATTTCCGTTGATTGAAGAAAGTTGGGGAAAGAATTGCGAGATGGCTCAGTACACGATAACATTCTTTCTAATAGTGGCACAGACATTCTTGTCTGTGAGTGCTGGTGCAGGGTGCAGGCGAGAAACACAGACAAGAATGTCTGTGCCACTGAAGCCTGATGTTATCTGCTGTTCAGCAATGTTGTCGTGTAGTAATGGCGTAGCTATTTCATCTACGCAGTTTACAAAAATCCTAGTATTGAAGCGGCTTACAGGCTTTCGTTGTATGTGGGAACATCCTTCACCGCGCGGCGTACTTTCGTCGGTTTGTCGCGGCGGGCGATAACGTGCAGCGCCGAAGCATAGATGTCGCGCCAGGTCATGCCGAAACGCAGCATCAAATCTTTGCCGTCGCCACTTCCACCAAATACATCTTTCATGCCGACAAATTCCATCGGCACAGGATAATTTTTCGCCAACACCTCAGCAACTGCGCCGCCTAAGCCGCCATGCACCTGATGTTCTTCTGCCGTTACGACCGCACCGCACTCTTCGGCAGCCGTTGTGAGCGTTTCCACGTCAATCGGTTTGAGGGTGTGACAATTTATCACGCGAGCTTGAATGCCATGCTTCTCAGCGAGCTTTTCTGCGGCTTGCAGAGCTTCCCAGACGAGCAATCCACACGCCACCAGCGCGACATCATTCCCTTCCCGTAAAACCTCTGCCCGACCAAGCTGGAAGGGCGTTTCGGGTGTGGTGAACATGGCAGAATTATCGCGGCTGAAGCGCAAATACGCGGGTCCGTGCAGTTCGCCAATGGCAATCGTTGCGCGGCGGGCTTCTTCGTAATCGCACGGCACAACGAGCGTCAGATGCGGTAAAGCGCGGAGCAGAGCTAAATCCTCCAACACCTGATGCGTTGCGCCGTCTGGACCGACGGTTACGCCTGAATGCGAACCAGCAATTTTCACATTTGCTTCGTTGTAGCAGACGGAAATGCGGAGTTGGTCGGCATTGCGCATGGTCGTAAATGCGCCGTAGCCCGCGAAAAATGGTATTTTTCCTGAAAGTGCCAGTCCAGCCGCAACGGTGGTTGCGTTCTGCTCGGCAATGCCAATGGAAAAGAAGCGGTCGGGGAATTTTGCTTGAAAAACAGACGTAAGCACCGAGCCAGTAACATCCGCGCCAAGAGCAACGACGTTATCATATTTTTCGCCAAGCTCTAAAAGCCCTTGTCCGAAGCCTTGGCGCGTAGCTTTCATGCCGGGTGTGGAAGGTATTGGTAATCCCATAATTGTTGAATGATGTGAAAATGAAGAATGTTTGCGATAGAGAAACAGGCAAAATACTGGCTGAATTATTTGGCAGTGGCACAGACGTTCTTGTCTGTGTTTCCCGCCTGAAGCCAGCACTAACTCTCACAGACAAGAATGTCTGTGCCACTATTTATTTTTTTAGGTGATAGTAAGCGAATAATTTCTGCAAATCAAGCATTTACGCTTCTTCTGAGGCATTTTTGCGCTGAAAATAAAAGTAAAACGGCAGCCCCAGCGCAACAAGGAACAAGCCAAACACCGAGTTAATAAGTGCTGATTTACCAATCATATACGCCGTTACGTCGTTGTAGAGCGTAATCACAACATACATTGCCGCAAACGCAACAAAAATTGCAGGAACAAACGGGTAGCCAAAAACCTTGTACGGACGCGGCGTGTCGGGCATTTTCTTGCGCAGCACAAACACGCCGTACGCGCCCATTGCGTAGAAAATCCACGTTACGAAAATGAGCGTATCGGTGAGCATATCAAACGTGCCAGAAAGTACCAACACGCACGACCAAAATGCTTGCAAAAACAAGGCATTGCCAGGAGTTTGGAATTTCGGATGTACTTTTCCGATGGAGGTAAAAAACATCTTTTCCCGCGCCATTGCAAAATACACCCGCGCACTAGCGAGAATCGTACCGTTGGACGTGCCAAAGGCAGAAAGCATCACGCAGGCTGCAATGAGCGAACCGCCGACACCGCCAAAGACTGCCGTTGCTACATCCGCCGCCACGAGCTTTGATTTTGCCATCACTTCAACGGGCAAAATGTACAAATACGCAAGGTTGATGGAAACGTAAATACTAATCGTGATGAGCATTCCAATCAGCAAGCCGCGAGGAATGGTGCGGTTTGGCTCTTTGACTTCGCCCGCAATGTAGGTGATATTGTTCCAGCCGTCATATGTCCAGAACGCGCCCGCCGTTGCCATCACCACAAGGAAAATAAGGCTGGTACTGGGGTTTGCTGCCGCCGTTGGTGCCGATGTGATAAAATTTGCCGCATTGCCATGACCAAAGATAAAACTTGAGAGAACAAGAAAAACCATTGCCACAACCTTCAGCGTCGTGAACACGCCTTGAATCATGCCGCCAAAGCGCACACCAAGATAATTTACAAACGACAAGAGGCAAATAATGAACATCGTGAGCAGCTTCACGCCGATATTTGCAAGCGGCATGAGCTTTCCGATAAACGGCAAATGAATAATGAACGACTGCTCCACCTCAGGCGTGAAGCGGGGTAGCTGGATGAAGTATTCGGTATAAGTTGAGAAAATAAAGGTAATACTGGCAATCGAGCCTGTTTGAATCACGGCGAAAATTGCCCAACCGTAGAGGTATGCGACGAAATTGCCGTACATACGCTGAAAGAACACGTATTGACCGCCTGTTGCGGAAATCATGCCCGCGATTTCGGCATTGGTGAGTGCGCCGATAAAGGTCAGCAAACCCGCGCCAATCCACACGCCGAGCAAAAGAAGCGGCGAACCCAGTTGCGAAGCCATGAGCGCAGGCTTCATAAAAATCCCCGACCCTACCATCGAACCGACAATGATAGCAACCGTTGTGTATAAGCCAAGTGTTGGAACAAGTTTATGTTCGCTTGCGCTGCCAATCTGCGCTTGTGCGTCGGATTTCTCCTGAGCTTGTACGTGTTTTGCCATGCGGTATTTCGGGAAAAGGGTGAAGAAGAAAATGTGGAATTGAGTGTGGAATTGTGCGCCAAAAAGAATGCAGCGAAGTTGTAGAAAAAATCGCATCTGACAAACAACTTTTTCGTAGGAAACGGCGCAGGAACAGATACAAAAACTACTCCTGCACGGGCGTTTCCACAATTATCGTTACCGTGCGGCAGTAGAAGCGTCCTTCGGGAAGGTCAGTATCGTAGAGCAGCACCGTTTTTCCCAAGCCTCGTACTTCGGCGCGTTTTGCCAAGTCCAGTGCTGATGCGGTTTCGCGGGCGCGAGACTTTGACAAACGCATGGAATAATCAAGCGGGTTTGTGTAATCGGTATAGCCCGAAATGCGCACGGTTGCTTGCGGAGCGATTTGGGTTTTGATATAACTCGCAATGCGATTTTGTGCTTGCGTGAGGCTTGCTTTGTCGAAATCGAATAAAATCAAGCTGTATCGGTCTATTTCCTTGTCTTTAATGCGCTCGCGGCGTTTGCGCTGAATCGTGATTTGCTCCACTGGCGCAGAGCCATTGTGCTGCAAGCGATTTCCTTCGGTGTCGGTCAGAGAGAGTGTAAAATCAAGCGGCGTGGGCGCACGCGGTATATTTCCTTGGCTTTCGGCAATATTCCAATCCAGCATTTTCGGCAGCGAGCCTGTTCCGCGAAACTCCTTGAGCAGCTGTCCGCTTTGCGAAACGCTAATTGTCCAGTCTTTCACTTCGCCTTGCGGCAAGGTTACACGCGGTCGGAAGCGGATAATTGGCGGCGATACCGTGCGCACGGTGTCCATTGTTTTTACGGGTTCGAGAATTTCCCACGTGTCGCTGGCGCATTCCACACGACGATTTTCCTGCTGCACTTCGGCGGTGTACAGCCCCGTGTTGGAAACGGTCGCCATTTGCGGCAAGTTGCGGGTTTGAATGGGCAAGCGTGTGGAATCAATGCCCCAAACATTGCTCAAATAATCGCGCACTGCCTTTGCGCGACGGTACGAAAGCGCAGTGTTGGTGCGCTCTGCGGGCGTAATGTTGTCGTTGCAGCCTGTGAGCGTGAGCTTTGCTTTTGGATAAAGACGCATCCGTTTTCCGATGATATTCAAGGCTTGGTGATAGGTTTCCAGCATCTCGAAATTATGCAGCGTGTTTACGTTGTACGCGCTTGTATCCCGCGTGGACAGACGTTCGTAGCGTTCGGGAATGTTGTCGCTGCCTTGCTCAAAAAAGACATACGGCAGAAGCGGACGCAAATTCACCGACAAAAATTCTTCAATGCGAAAGGTAACGTCGGGCAGTTCCCGTCCATCGCGCTCCACGCCTACTGCCGTGATGTTTGCGGTGAGTTCGTTGCCGCGCTTCATTGTGCCGTTGTCGCGGTCTGTTTTGACGATTTCTGTTTTCGTTGTTTCCGTGCGTGTTGGTCTCTCTGGCGGGCGCGTGATGTTTTGTGACGGCGGTTCTTGATTTTGTGCGGTCGGCGTGGGTGGTTGTTCTTCGGAAGAGGACGAATCCAGCACTTTTCGTTCGGGCGCGAATTTGAGCGCAATGCCAGCACGGATTTGATGCACTGTCCAGTAATCACGCGGATTTGCCCATGCCGAACCCTGCACAATCGGCGTAATCGGATAGGAATAAAACACTTCTGGCGTGATATAGACCGTGCGCTTTGCATTCAAGGGAATTTCCCACGAAAGCCCCGCTATGACTGAAACAGAGTATGGCGTAGAGCCTGGAATTTCGCCGCTTTGCTGATTGCGCAATTTGTTTTGTGTGTCGAGAAAAACAGCCCTGTCGGGCGAGAGTATGCGCTCTTCCATCGCAAAACTACGCTGAATTGCATAACCGACGTGTCCGCCCAGCATAATTGCCAAGCCGTCGTCGCTTTTGCTAAGTCCCGTAAAGGGCTTAATCGTCAGAAATGGCTCAAAACCGATGTTTCCAAGATTGGCAGCGATAGTATGCGCAACGTTGGCTGTCTGCGGCGAACCGTCGGGATTCACATTCCCAAACAACACAGTGGAATCAAGCGACTCCGACCACGACGGAACGCCTCCAAGCCGCACGTAGCCTAAGCGCAAGGACAATCCAACGACATTGCCAAGCGGAATATCGTAGAGCAGTCCTGCGGCGAAGTTATTGGCAATCGCGTCGCGGAAATTTTGGCAACAACTCGGCACACCCGGTAATTCCTTGAAGCTCGCATAGTGCGTGGTGTAGGCGTATTGTCCCCACACGCCGAAGCGTGTGCGCGGCGTGGAATCGAGCTTCTGTGCGTGTGCGGAAGTGCCGATGAACAGGAGCATTACCAGCAATAGTGGCACAGACATTCTTGTCTGTGAGTGTTGGTGCGCTTTGTGGGGATTCACAGACAAGAATGTCTGTGCCACTGGGGAACTCAGACTGTGTCTTTGTAGAAAATATTTTCGTAGTACATTTTTCATCGAATTACCTCCAAGCGGCGTGTGATGCGCTCTGTGGGAGTTTGTAAAATCATAAAATACAGCCCTGATGGGAGCGACGCTGCGTCTGCGGTGAGCGAATACGTGCCTGCCTCCATTTCCGCACCCAACAGCTGCTTCACGGCTTGTCCCATCGTGTTGTAGAGCGTGAGCGTGGTGTAGCCGCGTTCCATGAGCGAAAGGTCAATCGTGGAAATATCGGTAACGGGATTGGGTTTTGCCGAAGCAAGTGCTGTTGCGGTGGTGGCGATTTGCACAAGGCGCGTTCCACCCGCCAAGCAAATACGGCTCGCAGAAGTTCGCGCCGATGCGGTGTCGAGGTTCAAACAAATGCCGCCCGATGCTGGATTGTCGAGAAATACTTGCGTTGCGGTGGTATTGCCGAGCGTGATGCGAAAGGGGATTCGCGCAAGAACGCTATCGGCGGGAAGGGGATTCGGCAAGGGCAAGCGCAAAGGAATAATGCGGTTTCCAGCAGCATCCGCACTGCCTTTGTCGGTACCAAGTGGATACATGATGGTTCGATTAAAGCGCAAACTCGCGCTAAATTCCCTGATGCCCGCCTCGCGCAAAAAGCGCACATTTTCTAAGCGCAACGGCAAAAGCACGGTGTCGCCGATGCCACCAGAAACCGATTCCAAGCGCAGACGTGCCGTTGCGGTCAAGGTTTCGGCAAATGCGCTCACGGACGAGGTTTTGGAGCAAGTGAAACCAAAATCGCGCAGAAGCGGTGTAAGCTGCGTTGTTAAGTAGCTGCGTCCGCACGGCGAGCCTGCATAGCGCATCGTTACTTGTGCCATCGCGCCCGGCATGGTTGGATTAGGCGAAATACTTTCCACCGAAAACACGCTGTCCTGCCCGAAACGGAGCGGCACATTCCACTGAATGGGCAGATTGCCTGTGTTGCGCAGGGTGAGCGTTTTGGTAACGGGCGTGTTGGGCGGAACAGAGCCGAAGGTCGTAAATATCGGCTCTACGGCGTTTATCCATTCAAAATCGCGGACGTTTTTTATGCCCGAAAGCGTTGTGCTGGTCGAGCCAGCAGCATCGCGGTTGATGGCATTGGAAAGGTAGCGGAAGGTCTGATTTGCCGCGCCCAGCACCATTGGCTGAAAGCGCACCGTGAGCGTGGTATCGCGCCCGCCCGCAATGCGAATGGGCAGCGACGACGCGCTACTCGCCGCATCAATACTGATGCTTGAGGCATTGCCGCTTTGAAGAGATTGAATGCTGGTGATAATCAAATCCTGACCGCCTGTGTTTTGCACGATGACCGACGAGATAGCACTGACTTCGCAACTAAGCGGCGTAAACACACGATTCTCGGTAACAGCAATGCGCGGAGGCAAGATAGTTGCTTGCACAGAAAATGCTTGCACACGCCCACAGGCATCGGTGAATGCGCCCATGCTGCTTGCGTCGGTCGCGCTGCCGAGAAAGTTCACCGTTACAACCGATGTGCCGCCAACAGGCGTTACCGGCGGCGTAATATCCCGAATCGTGAATGCACCGCCGAGCGTGAAGCGTCCGCCCCAGGTGAGCGGCGTTGTGCCGAGATTGCGAATGGTCAAAGTGTCGGTCGCGCCGATGTTGGGGAAAATGTTCACAAAGCGAAGATTGGTGCGGGAGAGAGCAAATCCGACGGAATCTTTGCCGCCTTGCAGCACGACGTTGAAGGTCGGCGAATCGTCGGCATTAGAAATAAAGCGCAGTGTGTCGGTGGATGCGCCCGTGCGGTTCGGACGGTAGCGGACTTGGAGCGTTTGCGGCTGCCCCGAGCGCACCGAGAGCGGCACTGCGGGCTGGGAAACAAGCGAAAACGGACTGCTTGCGCCGCCCAAGAGCGTTATTTGGCTAATTATCAAATCTTGTCCATCGCTGCTGGTGTTGCGCACGGTGAAGCTGACGGTAGAATCATTCGCGCAGGTAAGGGTGCTAAAATTGATAGGACTCGCAACGCCAATGCCCGGACGCGGTTTGTCAATGTTAATCCGCATGGTTACTGGGGTTTGGCGCGAGCAGTCGTCCACCATATTCCACACCGCGCTGAACTGCCCCGCCACGGACGTATTTGCAAAGCGCACCGTTACTTGCGAAGTGCCACCTGCGGGCGTTGGGTTTGGCGTGATGCTTTCCACCACGTAGCCATTTGCGAGCGTTGCCGGAAGCAGCCAGGCTTTTGCGATTGTTCCCGTATTTGTGATAGTCAGTGTCCGCGTGAGTGCTGGTGCGCCGCGCGTAATTGTTCCAAAATCAAGGTCTTGCGCCGAAACGCTGAGATTGACCGAATCTTTTAATGCCGTTACTGTTACGGTCGTGATGCCCGTTTGCGCATTAGAAAACAAGGTCAGACGCGCCGTGCGGTCGTTGGGCATGGAAATACGCGGTGTGTAGCGGACGATAATATCACGGCTTTGGTTGAATGGCACAAGCAACGGCGTGGACTCGGAGAGCATCGTGGGGCTGATAATTTGGTAATCTGGCAGGGTAAAACTCGCGCCCGTAACCCGCAGGGTTACTTGTCCCGAGTTATAGACGTTCAACGTGGTATCTTTGTAGGGCGCGTCGGTATTGGCACACGCAAAATCGCCGAAATCAATAGGGCGCGTGGAAATACCCGACGGCGTAACGGTGATGTTTGGCGGGTTTTGTGCGGTGCGAGCTTCGAGCGTAAAAAGAGGACCGACGACGTTACAAATTCTATCAATAGGACTTGTAGAATAGGTGAGATATTGCCCTGCCATCGCACCCAGAAAGCGCACCGTTACAAATGAAGTATCGCCCGGCTGGAGAACGACGCGATAATTCGTCGTGTTTCCTGGTTCGACGACAGGTGCTGGGCGTATGCTCGTAATGCGAAAGCTGCCGATATCGACAGGAATTTGCCAATCCATCGGAACTGTTCCATTATTGCGCACAAACGGCAAGGTAATATCAGCAGTAGCGTTGGGCGCAAGCACACCGAAGTCGTAGCCGCTTGAGAGAAGCTGAAAAGAACGCCGCTCGCGTCTGGTGATAATCGGAAAATCATTGATAATCGGTACGCCAATACTATCCACCGAATACACCCGCAATGTCGCACTACTGCTTGTTCCGAGATTGGGAGTCGTAAAGCTGGCAATAATCAAGGTGCGCCGCCCCGCAATCACGCCAACAGGCGAGGTGGGCGTGAGGACGCGAAACGTCGCGGCGGGTGGTGCATTCAAAATGCGCACACTATCGACGCGCCCGCTAATAGCACGCCGTCCATCGGGCGTCTGAGGTGTAATCGGCACATCTACTTCAAGGGTGGTTTCAACCGAATCCAGCACAGGTGAATCGCAGATTTGCGTACGGAAATTCCAGACTGCTATGCGGGTGGATGCTGCCTCAGATTGCTGCCCTTTCACCGAGCCATTTGGAGAGGCGTTTAGCGAAGTATTTGCTCCTAAACGCAAGAGTTGATGCGGCGAGCGAGGCGATGGCGCGGGTTCAGAGTAGATGTTCTGCGCGGTAAGGAATGCGGGCATTCCAACAGCAACGATGCAGAACAAACAAAGAGCGGCATACAAGGAATGATGCCGCCGTGAAGGTATTGTTGAGGGAACAATCTTCATGGCGAAAACAAAAAGTGAATGGGGAGAGATGCTTCAAGCAGCGCGGTCATGACAAGTGCGGCTTTGGAGAGTCTCACGCAAAAATCACGCCAAAGGACGCGAAACTTGCTCGGTACGCAGCACTGCGAGCTTTCTTATCGAAAGAAAGACCGTGCAAAGCTACGGATTTTTCGGGAATGTGAAGCACATTTGTTCAACAGATGTATCGAAGAGTAGTAAGATAATGCGTTTCGGTGCGGCACACAAATTGGTCTGTAGCTGTTTCAAAGTGATGAAATGTGCTATTTTGGGACAAGTGCGGAACAGCATCCAGCGCATTGTCGTTCTTGCAGGAAGCAAGCTCGGAAACGACCCCAAACGTCTTTGGAGAATCTATCGTTGTAGAGACAAGGCTATGCCTTGTCTCTACGCTTTGTCTCTCTGTTGTATCTCTCCGTTTTCATCGCCAATAACCTGTACGGTTTTGTTAGGCACAATGGCGTTCTACACTTCCGATTCCCGCGCAATTTTTCCGCTCAACTGCTCTTGCAAGAGCTGAATATCGGCATCCACCATAATGTGTACCAATTCTTTGAAGGATGTTTTCGGCTGCCAGCCAAGACTGGTGCGGGCTTTGGTGTAATCGCCAATGAGCAAATCTACTTCGGTGGGACGCAAATATCGCTCGTCTAATTTCACAAAGTCTTCCCAATGCAAGCCAACGTGCGTGAAGGCTTCCACCAAAAATTCACGGACGGAATGCGTTTCGTTGGTCGCAATCACGTAGTCATCGGCTTCTGCTTGCTGGAGCATGAGCCACATTGCTTCGACGTATTCTTTTGCATAGCCCCAATCCCGCTTTGCATCAAGGTTTCCGAGATACAATTCCTTTTGCAAACCTGCCTTGATACGCGCCACAGCACGAGTAATCTTGCGGGTTACGAAGGTTTCGCCGCGACGAGGAGATTCGTGATTGAACAAAATACCATTACACGCAAACATATTGTACGATTCGCGGTAGTTCACCGTCAGCCAATACGCATACACTTTCGCCGCAGCGTAGGGGCTGCGCGGATAGAAGGGTGTTGTTTCGTTTTGCGGAACAGCCTGCACCAAGCCATACATCTCGCTCGACGAGGCTTGATAGAACTTCGATTGCAAGCCTGTTTCGCGCATGGCATCCAAGATACGGAGCGTTCCTAAGCCCGTTACATCGCCTGTGTATTCGGGCGTGTCGAAGCTCACGCGGACGTGGCTTTGCGCACCTAAGTGATAGATTTCATCGGGTTCAATTTTCGTCAGAAGGCGGCTGATATTCGACGAATCGGCAAGATCGCCATAATGCAAGAAAAGCCGTACTCCTGCGGTGTGTGGGTCGTTGTAGATGTGGTCAATGCGTGAAGTATTGAAGGTCGAGGCGCGGCGAATAATGCCATGCACTTCGTAGCCTTTTTCCAGCAGAAATTCTGCCAAATACGAACCGTCTTGTCCAGTAATGCCAGTAATCAGGGCTTTTTTTGCCATTGGAATTGAAATGAGTGAAAATGAAGGAATACTTTCGCAGAGTGCTCATTGTATAGTCGTACAGCGCAGACAAGAGTGTCTGCGCTACCTTGGTAAAGATTTTTTGTAACTGGTCAGGTCTCAACCATGAAGGGGGGACGCAGATGAAGATGATTGGATTGATGAAGATGATATTGATAAAAAACAAGAGCGTGAATACAAACTTCATCCGTTGTTGATATTTTCTACATTTTCATCATCTTCATCCATTCAATCATCTTCATCTGCGTCCAAAAAAAATCATGACCTGACTAGTTACGATTTTTTTAGATGCACCTTACGCTAACGCTGTCATTGCTGCCGCGAAGCGTTCTACGCCTTTTTTCAAGGTTTCGTCCGATGCCGCAAAGGAAAAACGCAAGCAGCCCGGCGCACCAAAGGCTTCGCCCGGAACGACCGCCAAATGGTGCTTGTCGAGTGCTTCTTGGCAAAAATCAAACGAGGTTGTTACCTTCATCGTGGGCAATGCTTTGGAAATATCCACGAACATATAAAATGCGCCGTCGGGCATGAGAAAATCCACATTCGGAATAGCTGCAAACAAGGCTGCAACCATATCGCGGCGGCGAGCAAATTCTTTGCGCATCATTTCCACATCCGCTTTTGTGTGCAGAAGTGCCGCCAATGCTGCCTTCTGCGCAATCGAATTTGGATTCGAGGTGGATTGCCCCTGCACTTTTGCTGCTTCTTTCATCAGTGCCGCCGGACCCGTCATAAAGCCAACACGCCAGCCCGTCATCGAATACGCCTTCGATACGCCGTTCACCGTGATAACGCGGTGCGCAAGTTCGGCAATAGAGCCGATGCTGAAATGCTCCACGCTGCCAAACGAGATTTTTTCGTACAATTCATCGCTCATAATAAAGCAATCATGCTTCTCCAATACTTTGCCCAGAGCCTTGATTTCATCAGGGGTGTACATCGTTCCTGTTGGATTGGAGGGCGAGTTCAAAATCACACATTTGGTCTTTGGTGTAAGAGCGGCTTCGAGTTGTGCGGGAGTCATTTTGAAGCGGTTTTCGAGTGTTGTTTCAATGATAACTGGCTTCGCGCCTGCAATTTGAATCATTGCTGGATAGCTCACCCAAAACGGCGCGTTCAAAATAACCTCGTCGCCTTCGTTGCACATTGCAAGCAGCGCATTGAAAATAGAGTGTTTGCCGCCTGTTGAGACAAGCACATTTTCTGGCTTTATGTCGGGCAAGCCATTTTCGGTCATAAATTTTTCAGCCACCGCTTTGCGCAAATCAGGAATGCCGTTGGCTTCGGTATAATAGGTAAAATTCTCGTTGATTGCTTTGATTGCAGCGTCTTTGACGACTTGCGGCGTAGGAAAATCAGGCTCTCCCGTCGCAAGGCTCACAACGTCAATTCCTTGCGCTTTCATGGTTTTTGCTTTTGCGTTGATAGCCAGTGTTTGCGATTCATTCGCCGAAAGAACGCGGGCGGAAAGATTCATCATAGTCTGTAAAAAATAAAAAAGAAGAAAAAGGTGAAATTCAAAAAAAGTGGTAGCGCATTGCACAATAATGTTCATGTTGAAGTGCAAATATACAGTTCCGCAAGCAATTCTCCACGCGAAAGTCTGCGGATGAGTATGGAATTATTGGTGTCGAACACTGTCCGTGCGTTGTTTTTTTGTAATTTGTCCTCGAAATGTCTTTTATGCACACAAAAAATATCTCCATAACTGATGATAAGTGAAATAATTGCACGGCTCGACCACCTTGCACGCCCCATCGTTACGAGCCTCGCACCCGAAACTGCTACGCAAATCTACTCTGCTGGACGCAATGTTTTTCTCTCTGCCTACTTTGCCGAAAAGCCAGCATTTGTGCGCATTGCAGAGGAACATAGCGTTACGTGTTGGGGCTTGGAATTTCGCAATGGTTTGATGAATGCGGCGGGGCTGTTCAAAAATGGCGAAGGTTACGAACTGTCCTTCCGACAAGGCGCGGGCGGCTATCTTGCTGGAACAACCACCACGCATCCACGCACCGGAAACACACGCAACGGCATAGCCAAGCCCTTTGCGCCCTACCCAAACTCACGCGCCGCCTCGAACTGGCTTGGGCTGCCGAATAGCGGTCATGCTGCCGTTGCGCATCGTTTATCAGCATTTCCGCACCATGCAGGCTTTCCCATTGGTGCGAGCTTGATGACTGCGCCAGAATCAAGCGGTGAAGCGGCATTGGAGGAATTGGTTGAAGGAATGCAGATGTACGACCGAGCGGGTGTCCATTTTTTGGAAATCAACGAAAGCTGTCCGAATGTTGCGCATGGTTCATCCAGTTTTGAAGCCATTACTGAGCGATTGGAATTCATTGCCACTGCCTTTCTCAAAAAACGAATGCGGCATTTGCCCATTGTTGTGAAATTCTCCAACGATACCGCAACGCAAGACGTAGCGCGGCTTCTGGACGTTTTGACAACACTTGGCTACGACGGCGTGAACTTTGGCAATACTTCCACGCAATACGCACAACACCGCCCGACGCTGAGCCCCAGAGATTATGCGGCATTCGACTATTTTACCTCAACCTTCGGCGGTGGCGTAAGTGGCGAGCCGCTCCGTGCTTGCTCGCTTGCACTTGTGCGCTCTGCACAGGAATATCTTGCGGCGCATTCGCCACGCACAGAGTTTCACATCATCCGCACAGGTGGCGTGGCTGGTGCGTCCGACCTTGAAGAATCGCGCCGAGCAGGTGCGTCGCTTTCGCAGTGGTACACGGGATTATTTGAGCAGTTCGCCGAGCATGGACACGGCTTGTATGCACGTATTTTCCGCTCTTGAGCATTTTTTATTGCAACTTTTTACACCTTTTTCCGTCTGGCTCATTCAAAGCAACACTAAGTATTTTGTATCTCGCGTTGGTATGCTTGCGCGAGTACATCATTTCCCCCATTTAATTTTGGAGCGTAAACGAATGAAATCGTTTTCTTCTGTACAAAAAAACTCTCTACAAAAAACTCTCCTAGCAGGCGCGTCAATGCTTGTTCTTGGTGCATTCAATCTCACTGCGCAAAGTGTGGATGACGTTGTTGCGAAAATCAACGACGCTGTTGGCGGCGTTGCAAAGCAAAAAGCGGTAAAGTCTGTAACAATGGAAATGGAGATGATTCAGGGCGGTGGCGCAATGAAAATTCCTATTAAAGTTGTGCAAAAGCGTCCGATGATGACCTACACAGAAGGTTCATTTCAAGGAATGACCTTCAAACAGGCATTTTCTGGTAAAGAAGGCTGGCAAATCAATCCGTTTCAAGGGCAGATGAAACCTGCTGCCATGAACGAAGAAGAAATCAAAGAAGCTGAAGAGCAAGCAGATATTGATGGCGAATTTATTGATGGCGCAGCAAAAGGCTATAAAATCGAACTCATGGGCAAAGAAGACCTCGACGGCGCAATGGCATATAAACTCAAAGTTGTAAACAAACACGGCGACATCAAATACCGCTTCTTCGATGCAGAAAACTATTTGCCTATCAAAACAGTTTCCAAGAAGAAAACCAAAGAAGGTGGAGAATTTGAAACGGAAACCTATTACAGCGATTTCAAAAAATTTGGCGGACTGACCTATCCATGCTCAATGGAGACAAAAGTAAAAGGACAATCTCAAGGACAAATGGTTGTTAAGAGTGTTGAACTTGATAAAACGATTGATGATAAAATGTTCGCGCCGCCAGCAGATGTGGCGAAAAAAGAAGAAAAACCAGCAACGAAAAAATAAGGTTGTTTGAACATTTCACAAAAGCCCTTTGTCCGCGAGGAACAGAGGGCTTTTTGTCGAAGTGAGCGAGCGTCCGTTTGTAGAATCAAATTTTGAATTTTATTCTTTCCTCCATTTTATTCCCCTTGTCCCATGAAACACTATCGTTTCTCCATTCTCAGAATGGCTTTGGCACTTGTTGTGATGCCATTTCTGGCATTTGCTCAAGCACCAGCTCCTATCAAAATTTCAACCTCAATGTTTGGCGACTTAAAAGCCCGCCAAATCGGTCCCGCCGCCATGAGCGGACGCATCACTGCGATTGATGTGATTGATAAAAAGCTCGACGAAAAAAATCCAAAATCGCTCGAACAGCGCATCGTTTGGGTCGGCACGGCGACAGGCGGCGTGTGGAAATCGCTCGACAACGGCACAACCTTCAAGCCCGTTTTCGACAAGCACACCCAATCCATCGGCGCAGTAGCGATTGACCACAGCACAAAAGGCGAAACCGTCTGGGTTGGCACGGGCGAAACCAACGTGCGCAACAGCGTTTCGGTTGGCGATGGCATTTACAAAACCACCGATGGCGGCGACAACTGGCAGCGCGTCGGCTTGGAAAAAGTGGAGCGCATTGCGAAAATTGCGATTCACAGCACCAACGCCAATATCATCTACGCTGCCGGCATGGGCGCACTCTGGTCGGACAGCGAAGACAGAGGCTTGTACAAAACGACCGACGGCGGCAAAACATGGGACAAAATCTTGTACACCGACGCAAAAACTGGTTGCGCAGACGTAGTGCTTGACCCCTCGAACCCGAATATCGTGTATGCTTCGATGTGGACATTCCGCCGCAAAGGTTGGGAATTCTCGTCAGGCGGCGAAGCAAGCGGCTTCCACAAATCCACCGACGGCGGCAAAACATGGAAAAAATTGGGCGCGTCGAACGGCTTGCCCGCAGGCTTGATTGGACGCACCGCGATTGCGATTGCGCCTTCAAACCCAGATGTGGTCTATGCTATGGTCGAATCCAAGCCGAGCGGCATTTATCGCTCCAACGACAAAGGCGAAACATGGAAGCTGATGTCCGACAAGGTGCGTATTACCTTGCGTCCGTTCTATTTCGCAACGCTCGTTGTGGATCCTGTTGATGAAAACCGCGTCTATCGTCCGGGCTTGTTTGTGAATATTTCCAACGACGGTGGCAAAACCTTCGAGGAAATGGGCTACGACACGCACGCCGACCATCACGCGCTCTGGGTTGACCCCAAAAACCCAATGAATTTGCTGCTCGGCACCGACGGCGGTGTGTATCGCTCGCTCGACAGAGGCAGAAAATGGATGTTTGTGCGCTCTTTGCCCGTTTCGCAGTTCTACCACGTGAGCTACGATATGGAAATGCCGTACAACGTCATGGGCGGCTTGCAGGACAACGGCTCATGGCTTGCGCCCTCGCGTACAAGCGGCTCGATGCCGAACAGCATTTGGAAAAGCGTTGGTTTTGGCGATGGTTTCTATGTTTTCCGCGATAAAGTTGATAAAAATTACTTGTACTTCGAGATGCAAGGCGGCAACAGTGCGCGTCATTACTTGCCCACAGGCGATATCAAAGCAATTAAGCCAATAGAAAAAGCAGGCGACCCGAAATACCGTTGGAACTGGAATTCGCCGCTTTTGCCAAGTCCGAAAAATCCGAAAGTTATCTACGCCGCATCACAATTCCTTTTCCGCTCAATGGATAGAGGCGATTCATGGGAAAAAATCTCGCCCGACCTCACCACCAACGACCCCGCGAAACAAAAGCAGGAAGAGTCCGGTGGGGTAACAATGGACAAATCTTCTGCCGAAAACCATTGCACCATCTATGCTGTGGCGGAATCGCCGTTGGATGAAAAAATCATCTGGGCAGGAACCGACGACGGCAATGTGCAAGTAACGCAAAATGGCGGCAAAGCATGGACAAATGTAACGGCGAGCTTGCCTGGAATCCCGAAAAATACATGGGTTTCCTGCATCGAAGCAAGCCGCTACGACAAAGGCACAGCCTACGTTACGCTCGACGGACACACGATGGGCGATATGAAAACCTACGTTGCAAAAACAACGGACTTCGGCAAAACATGGACACTCATCAATAATGCCGATGTGAAGGGCTACGCGCTTTGTGTGCGTGAAGATTTGGTCAATAAAAATATGCTCTTTGTCGGCACGGAATTTGGCTTGTTTATCACGCTGGACGGCGGTCAGAACTGGGCGCAAATGACAGCGAACTTGCCGAATGTTGGTGTGCGCGACATTGCGATTCACCCGCGCGACCACGATGTTATCTTGGCAACACACGGACGCGGTGTTATCATTATTGACGACATCACGCCGCTTCGCGCCATCACCGCAGACCTCTTGAATGCTGATGTGGCGGTCTTGCCGAATCGTCCGAGCTTCCAAAGCTACGCGCTTGGATTCCAAGATTTTCCGGGCAGCGATGAGTTTAATGGCGACAATGCGACCGAAAGCGCGGTTATCACGTATTACATCAAAGACCGCGTGAGTTCGGGCAATATCAACCTTGAAATCTACAACGACAAAAACGAGCTTATCACGTCCGTTCCGGGCGGCAAGCGCAAGGGCTTGAACCGCGTTCTGTGGAGTATGCGCACAAAACCGCCGAAGTCGGCGAAGTCGGAAAGTGCGGAAACAGAAAACGGTTTTGGTGGCTTCGGACAAGGTTTGGTCGTGCCTGAGGGCAAATACACGGTAAAGGTGAAAAAAGGCGATAAGGATTATGCTGGCGCAATCACGCTGCAAAATCACCCAAGCGCACCATTCCCCGCTTCGGAGCGCGTTACCAATTACAAAGCCGCAAAGACGCTCTACGACTTGCAGGAACGTCTTGCCTACGTGATTGAAACAACAGTCCGCACCCGCGACACGCTGGAAACCCGCTTAAAAGTTGCAACCGATGACGCAACGAAAAAGAGCATTGAAGCCTCGCACAAGCAATTTGCTGATTTCTACAAAACGCTTGTGGCTGGCGAAGGCTTTTACGTGGGTGTGAAGGAAAATAAAATCCGCGAGAAACTGCTTGAAACCTACGGTTTGGTGCTGATTAGCGGTGGTGCGCCTTCCAAGCAACACGCCGAGCAGATTGCGCTCATGGAAAAAGAAGTTGGCGCGGCAGTAACGACGTGGGAAAAGCTCACAGGCAAGGAATTGCCGAGCGCGAACGAGATTTTGAAAGCAAAAGGTTTACCCACCGTTCCGATGATGACACGCGATGAATTTTTTGCCTTGCCGCAGGAATAAATTTGCCGATGGTCAATACATCAAAACGCCCGTCATTGCTTGTGTGCAGTGGCGGGCGTTTTTTTAGCGGATAGCTTTTTTTCTTCTTGCAAGTTTTTTTCCGTATTATTTTCACCGTTTCAGTTCTACCATTTCTTGAGCATCATTGTTTTTTCACCAATCAAAGGCGTATTGTATGGCATTCCTCCGCATTCCATCATCATTTGCCTCAGAAAAAATACGCCCAGCGCGGTTCGCTGGTAGCTCGTATCCAGCTTCAGAGCGTGCTGTAGAGCGGCTCTGTGGGAGTGTTATCCAAAAGCCGCATAGAACCTTGTTCTCCGAGCAGCCCGTTCGGCAAGGTGCAACAGCAATTATCGCGCCGCACATTGACTTTCGTGTGGGTGTGGATGTCTATGGACCAGCTTATTACGCTCTTCAGGACTCATCGGCAGAGGTGTTTGTGATTTTTGCAACATCGCATTATGCTTGGGGCAAGCAGTTTATTCCGACGTATCAGCATTTTTCTACGCCGCTTGGTGTTGTCAAAACTGACCATAGCCTTCTCAACGCGCTCTATGAGCGGCTGCCAAACCTTCCACAGGACGACGCGGCGCATCACGAAGAGCATTCGATTGAGTTTGAAACAGTTTTTTTGCAGTATTTGTTTGGCAGACGAGAACGAGCGCGGGAGTTTACCATTCTCCCAATACTTGTTACGTCCTTTTACCCGCATATTCAGCAGCATCGCTCCCCGCATGAACACAGAGAATTTCAGCGTTTTTGCGAGGTCTTGGGTGAGGTATTGGAGCTGTCGCAAAAGCGCGTTGCTTTTATTGCCAGCGCAGATATGGCGCATATTGGGCGTAAATTCGATGACCCCTACGATGCAGAGCCGATGCTTCCTGCCATGCGCGAAGAAGATACGCACTTACTTCGTGCGTTAGAAGAGTCCGATGCAGAAAGCTATTATCGTCGCATTGCGGCGGTGGATGATGCCTACAAAATTTGTGGTCTTCCGCCTGTGTACTCTATGCTGAAAACCGCTCCAAAGCACTGCACACGAGGACAATCGCTCGCCTACGCGCAATGGAACGAGCGCGAAACACGTTCTGCGGTTACCTACAGCAGCCTTGCCTACTACGGCGCAGACACTGAGCAAACAGAAGCGTAACCCGCCCAATGACCAACCCCCAATGATTATCTGCTTTCCTCAGCCCGTCGTAATTTTCGTACTACTTCGCGGGCAAGCTCTTGCGGTGCGGCTTCCAGCCAATGAATGCGGTTATCGCGGCGAAACCACGTTCCTTGACGCTTGGCATAGCGGCGGGTGTTTTGAGCGGTGAGTTCTTGTGCGCGGTCGCGGCTTATTTCTCCGCGCAAATACGCGATACACTCTTTGTAGCCAACGGTATTGAGCGCATTCAACGTTGGTGCGTAGCCCATCTGCAATACCGCTTCGGTTTCTTCAATAATGCCCGTGCGAAACATTGCCTCGGTGCGCGTGTTAATGCGCTTGTAAAGCCGTTCTCGCTCACACGCCACGCCAATAAACATCGTCGAAAAGGAGCGTGTTTGGTGTGTTTGCTGGTGCGCTTGGGACAACGGTACGCCCGTTATCAAAAAATGCTCCAATGCTCGAATAATGCGGCGGGGATTGCGCTCGGCATATTTTTCGGCAGAAACGGGGTCGTATCGGCATAATTCGTCGTACAGAGGCGCAATGCCGTATGTTTCAAGGTCATCTTGTAAACGGCTTCGTATCTGGCTTTGTAGGCGGTTGTATTCGTCATTATTTTCTGTGGGCAAATGCGCCGATTCATCAAACATCCCATCGCATAAGGCTTGCAGATATAATCCCGAACCGCCAACAATGAGCGGAAACTTTCCGCGCAAACGAATATCGGCAAGGATTGAAGCGGCACGCGAGCCAAATTCTCCTGCGCTACAGGTTTCATCGGGATTCAAGCAATCAATGAAATGATGCGGGACAGACGCACACTCTGCTTGGCTCGGCTTGGCTGTGCCGATGCTGAGAAAACGGTAGCATTGGCGGGAATCGGCGGAAATAACTTCACAGGAAATTCCCTCAGAAGCCAGTAATGAAGCTGTTTCGAGCGAACTTGCTGTTTTGCCAGCAGCCGTCGCGCCAACAAAGGCAATCGCGTCTGCCGCGTGAAAAAGATGTGGTAAATTCACGTCAGAGAATCAAAAAATGAGGAAAAGAAAGAAAAAAAGCTGCGGAAGTCTTTGTATATTTACACGTATATTTACGCCGAGAGAAAAAATACTGCCACAGATTTTCAGCGCGTCATTTCTTATACACGCTCCATTACCTAAATATCTAAAAAATATGACCTCTTCAGCGTTCTCCGCTTCTGGTCTTGCCACCTCTTCCGTTTCTTCGCTGTCGTCCGTTCTCGTTATCGGTGCGGGCATGAGCGGGCTTGTTGCCGCCCGCACCTTACACAATGCAGGTGTGAAGGTAACCGTGATTGACAAAGGACGCGGCGTTGGCGGGCGCTTGGCAACGCGGCGGCTCGCACTTTCGGGCAAAGAAGGAGAACAAATTGAGGGCAAAGCAGACCATGGCGCACAATATCTCACCGCGCACGAGCCTGATTTTATCGCACTTGTGGAAGAATTATCTGCCAATGGCATTCTCAAAGAATGGCAAACAACAAGCGGCGACCGCCCCGCAACACCGCGTTATTACGCGCCCGATGGCATGACGGCAGTAGCAAAATATCTTGCGCGTGGCATAGAAACACGGCTTGCAGAGCGGGTGCTGCGCTTAGAATGCAGTGAGGATTCTGCTACAAATACGGCACAGACTGAAGCAAAACACGGCTGGACAGCGCATACCGACAAGGATGCCGCGCTTGATGCCGATGCAATCATCATTACCTCGCCTGTGCCACAAACAATGATGCTCCTCGAAACGCTTGATGCTGCGCAGCTTTCAGCATTTTTGCCCGATGCCGCTCGGACTCTTCTTGAGAACATCGAATACTCTGCCGCGCTTGTGCTGATGCTGGCACTCAGAGAATCACCGCGCTTTCTTGGGCAGCCCCTCGCACCCAATGGCGGCATTCGCCTTGATAGCAAGCACGTGTGGTGGCTGGCAGATAATCAGCGCAAGGGAATTTCGCCGAATGTGCCGACCTTGACTCTCCACGTTACATCGGAAGCAAGCCGCGACCATTGGGAAACCCGCGAAGAAGAACTCATACCGCTTTTGCTGCGCGATGTCGGTGATTATATTGGTATGCAAGAAATTGCCGCGCATTCGCTCCATCGTTGGCGATATAGCCGCGTTCAGAAACCCTTTCCTGAGCCGTATTATCGCTTAGAGAGCGATGTTCCGTGCTTTTTGGCGGGTGATGCTTTTTCGCGCTCGCAGTGGCTTCCTACTCGCGCCGAAGATGCTGCGCTCTCTGGCTTGGCGGCGGCTCGTGCGTTGCTTCAGGAAAGAGGCTAAAGGCTTACTCAAAATGTTCTCAACGCGCTTACCGCACTTCCTTCCAAAGGGCTTGGTAGGTGCCTTTCAGCGCATGGTAGCGGTCGCGGAGAATCACAAAAACGATCGCCAGAACGAGTGCGCCAAGTGCAGAACTACCAACAATGAGCGAGCGTTTTGGGCTATCTTTTTTGTCCGCAGGAACGGCGGGGTCGAGCATAATCAAAAATGGCTGGCGGCGTTGCAAATCCTGACGTGTCTGCTCCAGCGAGGGAATAAGAAAGGCTTTGATTTTGGTGAATACTTCCAAATCCGCATACAACCTCATGTATTCCAGCGAAATTTCCGAACTCGCACCAAGCGCGAAATTGCCCACAAGTCCGGGCTGATTCTCTGCCCGCGAGGCTTGTTCGCCAATTTTTGCCAGTGCCTTGCGCTGAAGTTCGGTGCTGGCATCTTGCTCGCCGTAGATAGATTTTGCCATATCCACCGCTAATTCCTGACGGTATTGCTGCACCCGCAAGTCCGCAATCGCAGAAGCGGCTGCTTTTGCTTGGTCGAGCGGCGCGTAGAGCTTGTAGCGGCGCGAGAAGCGCGTGAGCGAGTCGCGTGTGGCGACAAGGCTAGAGTCATTTATCTGAAAGCGGCGTTCCATCATACCGAGCGCGGTTTTTGCTTCGATTTGCGCAATTTCATCGGAAAAATAATTTGCCAATTCAAAAATTTTAGTCGCAATTTCTGCTGCTTTTTGGCGGTCGGTGTGCGTGGCGGTAATCACGTAATTTCCATCGGTTTCGTTGGAAATAGAAATCCGCTCGTCATATGCTTTGCGAAGGTCAATCCGCTCGGTAGAATCCATCTTGAACACCGTGTGCAGCGCGTACATGGAAATAATCGTGTCTTTCATGCGGCGGCTATTCATCAGCACAGTGAAGGAATAGCTTTCGCCGCTTGTGCGCCCGCCAATTTTCGACAAACCTACATCTTTTAGCGCAGAACTCAAGCCGCCCGTAAGCGCGTCTAAGCCGCTTCCCGTGCGCTTTGCGGGAACAGCATTCACGGCAGAAGCATACCAATTCGGCATAAACACGTAGGCGATAACGCCCGAACAGAGTATTGCCGCGAGCGTAACGCTTGCAATCAAAACGCGCTCCTTCACAAGCAGCGCGAGAATGCGCAAAACATCATGGCGAAGCGAGTTTTGATGCGGTGTTGTGTTGGCGGGAGACGTTACGGGGGAGGATTCTTGCGAAGGAGTTGTATTCATGGAAAACAAAACTTGGTAGAGGGAATTGGACAGAACAGGCTAGAAGGCGCGTACATACTAGACATTATGCAAATTAGCTGTTTTCGCTCTTCAATAGTGGCACAGACATTCTTGTCTGTGAATATGCTCGAATGCTCATCAAAACTCACAGACAAGAAGTCTCAAGCCACTAATGCTGCTCTTTCCTTAATACGAGATGAGACTTATAATCATAACAACGATTTCATCACATATTCTTTCACGGAATCAACACTGACGCGGTGTTGCTGCATCGTGTCACGTTCACGAATGGTAACGGTGTTATCTTTCAAGGATTCACCATCGACTGTAATGCAAAACGGCGTTCCAATCTCGTCTTGACGGCGATAGCGGCGACCGATTGCTGCGGATTCATCGTACTGCACGTTGAAATTTTTCTGCAAATCGCGGTAGAGTTTATCGGCAAATTCGGGCATACCGTCTTTTTTTACAAGCGGCAGCACGGCTGCTTTCACGGGCGCGAGTTTTGGGTGGAATTTCAACACCGTGCGCTCTGCGTCTTCGCCGTCGGCATCGCCAACGGTTTCGACGTGATACGCATGGCACAAAAACGCCATGAACGAGCGCGACGCGCCAATGGACGTTTCAATCACATATGGCACAAAACGGTCGCGCGTAACGGTATCAACAAATTCTAATTTCTTGCTGGAATACTCCTCGTGCCGCTTCAAATCGAAGTCCGTGCGCGAGTGAATGCCTTCAATTTCGCCCCAACCGAACGGAAATTTATACTCAATATCCACCGCAGCATCGGCGTAATGCGCAAGTTTATCGTGGGGCTTGAAGCGGATAGAATCTGGGTTCATGCCCAAATCCAAAAACCACTGAAAACGCTGCGCCCGCCAGTATTCAAACTGTTCGGTGTGTGTGCCGGGCTGCACAAAATACTGCATTTCCATCTGCTCGAATTCGCGGGTGCGGAAAAGAAAATACTTTGTGTTAATCTCATTGCGGAACGCCTTGCCAATTTGCGCAATACCAAAGGGAACTTTCTGGCGGGCTGATTCCATCACGTTTTTGAAATTGACGAAAATACCTTGCGCGGTTTCGGGACGCAAATACACAACGCTGTTCGTGTCTTCGACGGGACCGACGAAGGTTTTGAACATGAGATTGAAATAGCGCACGGGAGTCCAATCTTTCGAGCCGCCAACGGGGTCGGTGATTTCTTCTTCCACGATGATATTGTAAAAATCCTCTGGCTCACGCGCTGCGGCGAGTTTTGCGGCAATAGCGGCAGCTTTGTCGGTTTTACCATTTTTCTCCAGCTTTGCGATAAAGTCTTCGATGAGATTATCGGCGCGGTAGCGGGCTTTGCTGGTTTTATTGTCAATCATAGGGTCGGTGAAATTTGCCACGTGTCCGCTTGCTTCCCACACGCGCGGGTGCATGAGAATTGCGGCATCTACGCCTTCAACGTCATCGCGGTAGGTCATTGCTTTCCACCACGCATCTTTGAGGTTGCGCAGCAGTTCTACGCCGAGCGAACCGTAATCCCAGCAGCCATTCAAGCCGCCGTAAATTTCTGAGGATTGAAACACGAATCCGCGCCGTTTGGCGAGCGAAACGATGGTATCCAATGTTACTTCTTTTGCCATACTACAAATGTTTGAAAGGGAAAGAATTGATTGCTGTTTTTGGTGTCCTATAAAAAAACAACAGTGGCACAGACATTCTTGTCTGTGCTTCCCACCTAAAACCTGCACCAACACTCACAGACAAGAATGTCTGTGCCACTATATGAATGATACGTGATGGCGGAGAAGGCAGTGTTATTTTAATATGCTATAAAAAACAAACGGCAGTCCGCAAAAATACACGGAACTGCCGTTGTTATCAAACGTTTATTTTACCGAACTGTCAAATACTTCTTCAGTATTTCACAATTAGTATTTCACAATTTTTTGTACCATACGACGCGCTCCATCGCTGATTTCAACGATATACGCGCCTGTTGGCATATTGCTCATGTTCACCGTGCGGTTGTACGCGCCAGAAGCCTTATCGGTAAAGCTCATCACGCGCTGACCAACAACGTTGGTAATGGTTACCTGCAAGGTGACAGGTGTTGCAAAACCAGCCGTAATGGTCATGTTGTCAATCACTGGGCTTGGGTACACGCTAACATCTGGCAATGTTTGGATAGTAACCTTATTGGTAATCGCGTACGAAATAGGTGGTGTTACTTGACCATCGCCGTTCAAAACTTGAAGTGTGTATGCACCCTCAACATTAGTCGGTACAATCGCACGAAGTTCTGTTGTGCTGGTAGAAACAATTTGAAGCGGTGTGCCGTTCAGCAAGATAACCGCATCAGGCGTAAAGTTTGTACCACGAATGGTAATTGTAAACGGACGCGGTTGCAAACTTGCTACCGTTACCTGCGGGAATATCGAACCAAGTGCTGGCGCATTCAAGCGGTCGCCAATACGCACGGTTGCAGAAGTAAACTGCAAGTCAGGATTTTGGAGAACGACTTCGTAGGTATTGGTTGTGGTGTTCAAACCAGCGGGAATCTCCAACGACAAGCCAGTTGTGCCTGTGCGCGAGGTAACAGTTACAAGCTGACCAAGCACGGTTACAAGCGCACTCGGATTGAAGTTTTCGCCCGTCAAGTTCACGCTGAAAGCACGGAACGAAGCGGTCGTAACGCTCGGCGAGATAGCCGTAATGTTCGGCGTAGGACCAAGCGGCGCACGCTCAAGCACGGTGAAAACGTGTCCGATATTTTGCAAGTCGGAGTTGCTCAGAAGGATACTTGGATTACCGACAACGTTCAAGAGGCTTGCTGGAATCGTTACCACAACTTGCGTTGAGCTAACAACGCGCACTGGAATCAACGACGCACTGTAGAAAGCAGTAATGAATCCTTGACCAAAGAAGCCTGTACCGTTGATAGTTACTTCTGTATCAAGACTATTCACAAATACCGCACGCGGGCTAACACTCGTAATGAACGGACGATTTGGCGGAGCAACGGTGTAGGTAGCAGAGGTTGCCAAGTTATTTGCATTGCCGATGACAATTCGTACCGTATTCGATGTAGCGTTGAGGTTTGCGGGGAACTCTATGACTGCGGAAGTCGCGCTGGTTGCACCCAAAATACGTGCTGGAAGCCCACCGATGCTAATGGTTGCATTGGTAAAGAACCCTGTACCAGTGATATTCAAAGCAAACGAACGACCACTTGCTGTTGTTGCGGGGCTAAAGCTGGTGATAGTTGGCGATGTTACTGGCGTAATCGTGATATTTGCTGAAGTAAATGCCAAGTTCGCACTGGTAATCATGATGTTCACTGTTCCTGGAACGTTGCGAATCACACCAGGGAAAATAAGCGACAAGCGTGTGCCGCCGGTAAGCGTAGCATTTGTTGTCGCACGAACCGTTACGCCACTTACAAGGTTGCGAGCAGTAACCGTTACGTTATTTGGCGCAGGAAGGTTCAAATTTGCACCGATGAAATCCATCAAGACTGGATCGTTGCTGGCTGGGAAGGTTGAAGGGCTGAAGGATGCAATCGTTGGTGCGAGCGGATTGACTGGCGCAACAAATGTAGGACGGCGTGAATACACCAATATCGAAATATCAGAGTACGCAAGCGGCGGGATATTCCCAGAAACAGACAGCTCACCGTTTGGACCAATACTTGTGCCTGTGGTAGCCGATTGCAAATACACGCTGGTTGTTGGAGCAAATGCCGCCAAACCAACAGAATTACGCGTGAACATCAGACGTTCCAAATTCGCTGCCCATTGTGCATTGAAGCTCATACCACGCACAACGGTTGGGGTATTGCTGCTTACCAACCACTCACGCGCAACAAAGCCATCGAACTGATTCGGAGAGAGTGGGAGCGGCGTGTTGGTAGGAGTAACAATCTCACGAACACGAGCGATGTAAATATCTGCCGTGCCAGAAGTAGAGCGCACGGTAAAGGGCGTGTAGCTCGCGCTTGTTGTGCCAATCGGGAAGAACACACTCGTCAGAGTCGCATTGCTGACAGACATCGTGCCGATGCCATTGGTAACGACAAACGACGTTGCTGATGTGCTGAGAATAGGATTCACAATAGCGAGGTTGTGATTACCGAGCGAAAGTGGATTGCCATTACCACCCAAATCCAACTGCCCCGTTGCATTACGCAAAAGCAAAGCACTGGTCAATGACATCGGAGAACCTAACTGAATCTGACCTGCAAAGTCCCGAAACGCAGCACCAGGAAGCAAGCGGTTATTGAGGTTGCTGCCAAGAATAATACGTGAGTTTGCTGTGCCAGTAAAGATAGCATTATTGGTTACCACAAAGCTGTTCGTATCTGTTTGCTGCATGGTCAAAGCCGTTGAAGCGGGAATGCTCATGTTGCCACCCAATGCCAAACCACCAGTATTGCCAATCGTTAATGCGCCAACAAGGTTCATCGGACCACGCGTGTCCAAAAAGCCATTGAACGGCGAGCCGAAGCGTGAAGCCTGAAGCGTTGTACCATTGAAGCCATTGCCCAAGATAACGCGCCCACGATTGTTTGAACCATTCAAAACGCCTGCACCTTGAACCGTATTCACACCGCCATCAAGCTGCAAGGTTGCGCCAGCATTCACGTTCAGGTTGTTGTTCAGCGTCAAAAGGCTGGTTGCGCTCATGCGAAGCGAATCACTCAATCCAATGCTTGCATTCACAACAAACGAACCATTGAACGGATTTGCAAACGACCGCCCTTGAATTGGACCAGTCAAAATAGGAGCAGTGTTTGAACCCATAGCCACAATCGCCGTGTTATTTGCGCCTTGAATGATACCACTGTTTGGACCAATCATTGGGCTGGTGCGAGTGTCGAAAAGAATACCTGCACCTGCGCCAATGGTTAATGTCGCATTGGTAACAAGGTTCAACGTTGCGGGGTCAGAAATAGTGAGCGGCGTACCAGAAACTTGTGGCGGAGGACCCACTGTCAAACTTGCTGGATAATTCGCCGAATTGACACTGAAGCCAGTACCGATTGTTAAACGTCCACCAAACTGCGTTGCAGTGTTGCCAAGCGACAACCGTGCAGCACCAGGAATAACACTCGCAAAGGCATTCGTTGAGATAACAAGCTCAGGCGTGTTTGTGCCTGGCTGTCCGACAAACCTTCCAGGTGCTCCCAACCACGATGCAGTTTCTCCAGCCGTCATTTGAAGACGGACGAGCGATGTCTGTGAAAGAGAAATGTCATTTGCAAGGTCAATGATAGCATTTGGACCGATATTCAAATTGCCCGTCAAATTACGCGTAGCACCAGCAGCGACGTTCAAACGACCATTAAAGGTATTGACGTTTGCAGAAGCATTCGGATTGCCGAAGATGTTCGCGCCAGGAATGACGTTATTATTTGCTCCGTTGGCGAAGCTCAAGATTGCTGTGTTGTTCACACCTTGAATTGTTCCTACGCCCGTCAGCGAGTTAGCGGCGACGTTATTCACCGTAAGGGTGACACCACCAGCAATTTCCGTCGGACCATTCAACTGCAAAATCATATTTGCAGGAAGAGGAGTATTGGCAGTGAAGCGGATGTTATCGCCCACAATCGTGCGCCCAGAGAAGCCCGCCAAAGGAGTGGTCGGATAGACCGCACCTAAAGCATTATTGCCAAGAAACACGGTGCCGTTACCACTGAATGTACCTGGATTCACCAAGCCGCCCGTTGCTGTTGGGTTCAAGAACAAGGTATCGTTCCGCACTGGCGGTCCAGCATTGTTATTGATGGTCATTGCGGCACTTGCCATATCTAAAATACCGTTTGCGCCAATACGAAGATTGCCCGCAAGAGTACGCGCTCCAGCAACTCGTAACTGACCGTCGAAGTTCGGTGTGCCAAAAACTGCACCTGGAATGTTTGTTGCCGCACCAGTGCCAGTGTTGTTATTGAAGGTTGTCGTATTCAAAATAACAACGGCGGTATTGTCTTGTCCGTTGATACGTCCCATTCCTGTTGATGCCGTCGGCGCAGGGATGCTTTGGCGTGCAAGGGTTCCAGTAATATCAATAGTTTTTCCTGTTGCTACCGTCAAAACTGCTGCTGGCGCAAGCTCCAAAATACCACCAACGGTGTACGTTGCCGCAGCATGGTTCAATGTAGAAGAACCAAGCAAACGCAGAATGCCATCTCCAGCAGCCCACGTGTTTGCTGCTGCACCAAGTTTATCCGCCGGCAAGAAACCAGCAAAGGTATTGTTGCCAATTTCTATAGTGCTTGATGCCGCCGCGCCCGCAATGCGTCCTGTGCCTGTGATAGCTGTCGCAACGGGATTTGAACAGTTCAGTGTCAATGTTTGGTTTGCCGCAACCGTGAAATTACCACTCAAAGCCAGAATGCCAGGTCCGCCGACCGTCATGCTGCTCGAAAGACCCATCGCACCTGCGATATTCAGGGTGCCATTCCAAGGATTCGAGAAGTTTACTCCAGGAACGTTGCCAGCATTCGCCGTATTTGGATTGAACTCAACCGTAGAGCTTGCCGCAGCTGCCGCAAATGTGCCAGAGCCAGTAAGCGCACCAGCCGATGTTCCAGCAATACGTAATGTTTTACCAGAAGCAATGGTCAAGGTTCCCGTAAGATTCAACACGCCATTTCCTGCATTGCCAATGGTCGCAATCGGCGTAGCAGCACCATCGGCAATAAGATTGCCACCAGTATTCAACGTTCCCACAATTGGCGAAACAAAGCGGTCGAAGTTCACGGTGCCGCCGTTGAAGCCAGGACCGAGAGTAACGTTACTCATGTTAAGCATATTCACGGTGCCTGAACCTGTGAGCGAATTTGGTGCGCTATTATTCAAAATTAAATTTGCAGCAGCAGCAATGTTGAGCTGCGCACGCAAATCCAGAAAACCCGTTGCACCAACAGTCATCGTGCCTGAGAGCGTAGAGGTTCCACCACCAGAGCTTTGGAAACGACCATTAAAAGGATTGGCAAACCACGTACCGTTCACAGCTGTCGGACCGCTCGTTGAGAAATCAACAAGACTTGTTGCGGTTGCACCTTGAAAATTTCCTGCCGTGCCTGCAGGGTTGATAGCCGTCGAGGCATTATTCCGGATATCAAAGGTAACATTGTTACCCAAAGTCAGCGTACCAACAAGATTGATAGCACCAGTTCCACCAATAATTAAGCTCGATGTCAAATTTGCCGAGCCGCCAGTATTGATGACACCTGGGAAAGGTATCTGGAAAATCGCACCGGGAATAGACGTAACAGCAGCACCAAACTGCACATTATAGTTTGGAGCCGTTGCTGGAGTTGTACCATTAATAATACCACCGCCAGAGATTGGTCCGTTGATTTGGAGACGACTGGTTGCTGTATTAACGGTAATTGTACCGTTCAGCGTTGTCGTACCGTTCACAATCACCGTTGCCCCTGCTGGAATATTCAGTGTCGCGCCGTTTGCAACACTCAGATTACCCGTGATAATAAGCGTTCCTGCGCCAACACCAACGACGACGGGAGTATTGACAGACAACGACGATATTGGGTTCGCGGGTGTTGCTGAGAAAGTGGCTGCCACGCTGATAGTAACGTCGCCGTTATTCGCAACTTGACCCGGATAGCCAGAAGCACCGCCAGTGGCAGTCCAATCGGGACCATTATTCCACGTCAGTCCGGGACCGCTAAACCCGAAGGTTTGCGCCTTCGCTATCCCCGCCGAAAGGGCAAAGAGCGCGACAAGCAATACAGAAAATCTTTTTAACATAAACCTACCTAGAAAATGTGAAAAAATTAGAGTTGTATAGTCAGAGTATTTTTAGCGATACTGTCGTATTTGTGCGGTATGTACAAACGACAACACTACCTTACCATGCAAAAATAGCTCTTTTTTACTCCCCGTGTTAGTAGCTTGAAGTAAGAATCTTTTATGACCAAAAGTCATAGTCGGATGCTAGAGATGTTTTAGATAATTTGCCCATACAAGATAGCCGCCGATGCCCGCTCTACGTGAATGTTTATCATATCGCCGACCACGTAGCCCGCATGAGTGCTGGTGTTTTTATCGGTGAGATGCGGAAAAATAACGATTTTATTCGTGTCGGTGCGTCCTTGCCATTCGGTTTCAGGATTGCGGCGGCTCGGACCTTCGACGAGGACGTGCTGCACCGTTCCAAGTTCTATTTGGTTAATTTCACCCGCGATGCGTTGTTGCTGCTCAATAATTTCATTCAAGCGGCGTACTTTCTCGTCGTGTGAGATATCATCCTCCATTTTCCATGCTTTGGTGCGCTCTCTGGGCGAATACAAAAACATAAACGCACCGTCGTAGCGGACTTCTGCCATGAGGTCGAAGGTCATGCGATGTTCTTCGACGGTTTCGGTCGGAAAACCAACGATAATATCCGTCGAAAGGGCGCATTTCGGCATATATTCTCGAATTTTGCGAATACGCTCTTTGTAATGTTCCACCGTATAATGCCGATTCATCGCCTGCAAAACGCGGTCAGAGCCAGACTGCACGGGCAAATGAATATATTTACAAATGTTATCGTATTCCGCCATCGTGGCAATGAGTTTATCGCTCATATCGTAGGGATGCGACGTGGTGTAGCGAATGCGCATTTGCGGCACAGCGCGGGCGGTTTGGCGCAGAAGGTCGGCAAAATCTATGTTTTCGGCTTCGTCCTTGTAGCTATTGACGTTTTGCCCCAAGAGGCTTATTTCCTTGAAGCCCGCATCGTGGAGGCGTTTTGCTTCATCCACAATCAGGTGCGCAGCGCGGGAACGCTCGCGTCCGCGTGTGAAGGGAACAACGCAAAAGGTGCAGAATTTATCGCAGCCGCGCATAATCGAAATCCACGCGCTGATGCCTTCGGTGCGGAGTGGTTCAATATCGTCGTACGTTTCCACCCGCGAAAGTTTTACCGCAATGCCTTTTGTTCCGCCACCAGCGCGTTCGACAAGTTCTGGCAAACGGCGATATTCGTCTGGACCGACGACCAAATCAACGATTTGCTTTGTTTCCATCAGTTCATCGCGCATCCGCTCTGCCATACAGCCCAAAACGCCCACAACGAGGTCTTTACGGCGTTTCTTGAAATACTTCAAGTGCATCAGGCGTTCATGGACTTTCTTTTCGGCATTGTCGCGGATAGCGCACGTATTCACAAAGATTACGTCTGCATCGTCGGGTTTGTCCGTCATTGCGTAGCCGCTTTGATTCATCACGCCTTTCACGATTTCCGAATCGCTGACATTCATTTGGCAGCCGTAGGTTTCCACATACAATTTTGGTGCGTTTGCGCTTGCAGCATGAGCGTTCATGCTGCTTGCAAGCACATTGTCATGTAAACGTGGCGTAAGAAAATCGCTCGTGAGCGAGGGCTGTGGCGCGAGAACGGGTAAGTCAAACATGGTGAAATGGTAAGAATGAAGAGAGTGCGAGAGTACGTGAATGCGACAATCGGGACAGGTGAAACACGATGCTGTAAAGCATTAGAGACAATTCTAAGGTGAAAAAGCAGTCATCACGACGATTTTTTCATCCGATGCCGCACAAATTCTATCACGCCCGGCAACACGGACACAATTAAAATACCAACAATGACGAGCGAGAAATTGCGCTTGACTATCGGGATATTTCCAAAGAAAAAACCCAGCACAATAAACGACGCAACCCATGCCAAGCCGCCCACAATGTTATACGCCAAAAAGCGCGAATAGTTCATTGCGCCAATACCAGCAACAAAGGGCGCGAAGGTACGGACAATCGGGAAAAATCGTGCGAGAATAATGGTTTTGCCGCCATGTTTTTCGTAAAATTTCTGCGTGTATTCGATATGTTCTGGCTTGATGAAAGGAAACCGCTTCAATACGCCGAGTCCAAAAGTCTTGCCGATATAATAATTGAGCGTATCGCCCAAAAACGCCGCAAGCCAAAGCAGAAGAATCAAGACAACAGGGTTCAAAACGCCAGTAGCAGCCGCGAGCGCACCTGCCGCGAAAAGTAGCGAATCGCCAGGAAGGAAAGGCGCAACGACTAAGCCTGTTTCAGCGAAAATGATGGTAAAAAGAATAGCGTATGTGGTTGTGCCGTATTGCCCGATAATTTCTCCTAAGTGCTTATCCAAATGGAGAAAAATATCAACGAGCGAGCGAAGTGTTTCCATGATAGATGCTTGGTACAACAAAATTTAAGCAAGTCACAAAAATACGGACTTTTTTGTTTGTACGCAAAGTTTGTACGCAAAAACTGTTTGTATGCAAAGAATCCGTGCGATTTGCGAGGACAATCGCAGGAAAAAAAGGAGGAAAAGGACAAAGCCGCGTTCTCATACCGTAAGGCAAGGATTATACGCCATATCCGGAACAGAAATGTGTATGACCAAAGAAAACTGACAAACAGCAATGTTTGCAGGAAGATGAAAGCCGCCATGTTGCATCAAAAAAAGAAATATACTAATAAAGGTTTGTGGCTTCAGATGTAGTCCACCTTGAAGGTGGACTACATCTCATTTTTTCACTTTTTGATATGCAATTTTTACCCATTTTTAGTATAACAAAGCATGACGGCTTCGTGCTATTTTGCTCCTACTTTCGCCAATGGGCGCAGCATAATAAGACCAAGCGTGTAGCGTTCTAATTCCTCATTTTTCGCGCCAAGCCGCACCACGCGGGCTTTCTGCTCTTCGGCAAAAATTTCTTCCACCCGATACCGAATTGCAGACGGATTTTCTACTGCCGCTTCGATGACATCACCAATGCGAATCGCTTTCCATTGGTCGGTATTTTCGTGGCTGCTGCGCTTCCAGGCAACGGGGCGGTTCAGCGTATAGACAAAGCGTTGAAAGATGTTCATAATTCTACACAAGATGCGTGGAAAATGCTCAAAAATAGTGTAATTTTGACGTGCGCACAAGTGGACGTACTTGTCGCAATTCGTGGAGTTATCACGTATTGACACGTGTTGCAGACAGTATCGCACAAAATATTGTACAAAATATCGCAGACGCACAACACTCTCAAACATACAACTTTTAGCACTTTTCCGAAGCACATTTTTCCATCTCTCGAAGAAATTTTATGCCGCACCAGAAACATTCCCAGCAACCGCGACCTCAGAATCCATACCGCGAGCAATCAAAGCAGCATCCACCAAAAGAACCAAAAGAGCAAGATAAACGAGATACTCCGCCACAAGCCGAGCAACGATCTGACACGCGAAACAGCACACGAAGTGAGCAAAAATACGAATCACAAAATGATAATCGCCCACACGAAGCACGGCAACACGAACAACGTCCGCGCAATGACGGACCAAGAAATGACAGGCGGCGTGAGCAGCATCAGGATATTCACCAAAATACTCGTCAAGGTGTTCGCTCGGAGCCGACACGCGAAAGCCACGCAGATACTCGTTCTCATAATCGTAATGAATCGCGTAACGAACCGCGTAATGAGCGTAGTGAACAGCACCGAGAGCCGCAGTATGAGGCTCGACAAGAGCGTCCTCGTCAGGAATACCGCCCCGATTCACGCCGTGACGGGCGTTCTGAGGGACGCGATGAGCGAGGCGGAAATGAACGAAGTGGCGGACACGACCGTCGAAGAAGCGGCGGCGGTGGTTCCCGTTCAACGCCTCATACCCCTGATTTTATCCCTATTGGTGGCGGCTTCGACCGCCCCGAGCAGTTTGCCGAATTTGTTGCAAACCGCAAGGAGTATGAGGTTGAGAAGTACGAGCCATATGTACCGAAAACTCCTGCGCGTGGGAGCGACAATATTTTTTACAATGATTTCGACCCGTTGTATAAAGGCGCACGTGGTTTGGCAATCAAGATTTTATGCCGCTTGGAGCAAAGTGATTCATACTTGGACAAGCTCTTGGAATATGAAATGGCGCACAGCGAATTAAAGCCGCTTGACCGCGCTCTGCTGACAGAAATTGTGAACGGCGTAACGCGCTGGCAAGGTCGCCTAGACTGGGTGCTGACGGGCTTTTATCATGGCGAATTTGTGAAATGTATTATGCCCGTAAAAAACGCAATGCGCATTGCGCTGTATCAAATTATGTTTTTGCAGAAAATCCCTCCCTTTGCGGCGGTGCATGAATCGGTAGAATTGGTAAAGCGTTTGAAAGGTCCGCGCTCTGCAAATCTCGTCAATGCTATCTTGCGGAACATTTTGAATAACATCAACAACATCCGCTATCCAAATCGCCACGAAGATGCGTCGCGGTATTTTTCTGTGTATTATTCGCATCCCTTTTGGCTCACCAAGCGTTGGCACGACCGCTACGGCGAGCAAGAAACCGAAGCCTTGCTGAAGGTAAATAATGAGCGTCCGAAAATTACGCTGCGCCTGAATCAAATGCGCTGCAAGCGTGAAGAATTACTGAAATTTTTAGAATCGCAGGAGGTGAAATATTGGGAATCAACGCTGGATAAAGAAGGCTTGCTGCAAGTCGGTTCGCTCTCGTCGGTGCGAGACTGGAAGCCGTTCCAAGACGGCTGGTTTACCATTCAAGACTCCAGCGCGGCAATGGTCGTGAAACTCGCCAATCCGCAAGCAGGACAACGTATTTACGACGTTTGCGCGGCGCCAGGCGGCAAAACAATCGGCGCAGCAGAACGCACGGGCGACAAAGCAACCATTCTCGCAATGGACAAATACGGCGGAAAGCTCCATTTAATTGAAGAAACTGCGGCGCGTCTGGGCTTGAAGTCCATCACCACACAAGCGCAGGATATTCGCCATTTCAAAACCAAAGACCTCGCTGACCTCGTTCTGGTGGACGCGCCATGTTCTGGCTTGGGAACATTAGCAAAAAAACCCGATATTAAGTGGAAGTTTGATTTGACGGGCTTTCCAGCATTGGTGAAAATACAACGCGAGATTTTATCCGCCGCCGCACGTCTGGTCAAGCCAGGCGGGACGCTCGTGTACAGCACCTGTACCATCGAGCCAGAAGAGAACGAAAAGCAGGTAGAATGGTTCTTGCAGCAATTTCCCGAGTTCTCGCTCGACCCCGCCGATGAGTACATTCCAGCGGAAATCTGCTCGGATGGTTTCTTGCGCACATTGCCGCATAAACACTCGTGCGATGGCGCGTTTGGTGCGCGTTTGGTGCGGAAAACGTCTTAAAGAACACTCATAATCTCCAATAGCTCCGATGTACGCTTCTGCTCACGCCTCTTTGCGGAAATCTTCGTATATTATGGCGCGGTCGCAATAATTTCTCCACGCACTTTTCTTCTCACAAGCCCAGTATTTATGCTCCTTTACAGCACAAACTCTGCTCAATTACAGACAAATTTTCTTCATGCTGCCGTGCAAGGTCTCGCTAATGACGGCGGGCTGTGGATGCCCGCACAGCTTCCCACGCTCGCGCCTGAATTTTTCCGCGATTTGCCGACCATGGATTTTCCAACAATGGCAAATCACGTCATGCAAGCCTTTATCGGCGATGAAGTTCCTGCGCAGGATTTAGAGCCGCTTGTGCGCGATGCCTTTGATTTTGACTCGCCGCTCGTAAAAATTACCGATACAACCTACGCTCTGGAGCTGTTCCATGGTCCGACGTGTGCGTTCAAAGACTTTGGCGCCCGTTTTATGGCGCGGGCATTGAGCTATGGACGCAAGCAACGCACTATCGCCAATGACGGCAATCACAGCACCGCGCCAAATGAGCCAAGCGGCGATTTATACGTGCTTGTGGCAACCTCTGGCGACACAGGCAGCGCAGTAGCGCATGGTTTCTGGAATGTTCCTGGCATTCGCGTGGTGATTTTATATCCAAAGGGCAAAGTGAGCGAATTGCAGGAAAAGCAGCTCACGACGATGGGCGGGAATATCGCGGCACTTGAGGTAGAAGGCACATTCGACGACTGCCAAGCTCTTGTCAAAACTGCCTTTCAGGACAGCGACCTTATGCAACGTCTCGCGCTCACCTCAGCAAATTCTATCAACATTGCGCGGTTGCTGCCGCAGAGTTTGTACTATTTTCGTGCGGTCGCGCTCTTGCCCAAAGAAGAGCGTGAACGGCTTGTATTCTGCACACCGAGCGGAAATTTCGGCAATATCACCGGCGGGCTGTTTGCAAAAAATATGGGTTTGCCCATTACAAGGTTTATTGCGGCTTCCAACCGAAACGATACCTTCCCGTTGTACCTGCAATCGGGCGTGTACACCGCAAAGCCGTCGGTTGCAACGCCATCCAACGCAATGGATGTGGGCAATCCCAGCAATTTCGCTCGCATTGAAAAGCTCTACGGCGGTAGTCTTGAAGCCATTCGCAAGGAAGTGTTGGCGTATAGCATTGCCGATGAAGCAACGCTCGAAACAGTCCTTCGGGTCGAGAAAGAGCATGGATACGTGATGTGTCCGCATACTGCCGTTGGCTATGCGGCGGTCGAGCAGTATCGCACGGAAGAAAACGACCACGACTCAAGCGCGATTGTGCTTGCAACAGCGCATCCAGCCAAGTTTGGAGAAGTGATTGAGCCTGTGTTGCACAAAGCAGTCGCCGTGCCAGAACGCCTTGCCGAATACGCCCGCAAAACCAAACATTCTACGGTTATTCCGCCCGTCTATGAGCATTTGAAAAGCTATTTGCTGAAAGGCGCGTAAATACTGGATGAAGGAGATAAGTATTTGTGCAGTAAATCATTTTTTTGCTGCACAATCTTTTTGTATATTTTCCATTCTCAAGCCGCTTTGAACCTTTCTCTCCAAAAGAGTTTATGGTACGTTTACCCTTTTCGCTTGTGAAATTTTACCATCGTGCGCATTATTTGAAACAACTGCTATGCTCAAAATACAAGCCGCCAGCGTCGAAACCACTGCCAATGAGATATCCGATAGGAGGCTCTTGATTGTGGACGATGAGCCAGATTTGGTAAAAACGCTGGAACTGCTCTTTATGACGCATTACACCGTCAAAACAGCAACGTCGGGCGAAGAAGCATTGGCAATACTCGCGCAAGGCTTTATTCCGCAGGTGATTCTCGCCGACCAGCGTATGCCCGGTATGTCGGGAACGGAGTTTCTTGCCCAGTCTATTGGCTATGTGCCGCAGACCGTGCGTGTTGTGCTGACGGGCTACACCGACGTGCAGGATATTACCGATAGCATCAATCGCGGCAATGTGTATCGCTTTCTGACCAAGCCTTGGCGCAATGCCGATTTGCTCGAAATTATTCGTGCGTGCTTCGACCACTTCGACCTTTCCGAAGAGAAAGTTGCATTGACAAAAACATTGGAAGAATTGCAAGCGGCGAACCGCGAAAAAAGTGAGATTTTAGATATTATCGTGCATGACTTGAAAAATCCGTTGAATGCAATTATTGGTATTGGCGATATTATTCAAAGCGGAGAAGAACTGAGTTTTCAGCATGAAGATTATCGTAAATTTGGACGCGAAATCACCAATGCGACATCGCGCATGAGCAATCTGATTCGCAATTTGCTGAATATGCACGCGCTGGAATCTGGCAATCTCGAAATCAACATTATTCCCTTCAATCTCTCGGCATTGGCAGAGCTTATTGCGGCGAATTTTCGCCTCCGTGCCGAAGCAAAACAGATGACGCTGCAGGTTACTGAGCAAATACAAGATATGATTTGGGGCGATGAAGTATTTTGCCATCATATCGTGGAAAATCTTCTTTCCAATGCGATTAAGTACAGCTTGCCCGCAACAAATATCTGGGTCGAAACCGTGCGCAAGGACGACTGCATCTGCCTTTTCGTCCGCGACGAAGGTCCAGGAATTAGCAGCGAAGACCAAGCGCGGATGTTTCAAAAATTCACTCGGTTAAGTGCTGCCCCGACAGGCGGCGAAGATTCTACGGGGCTTGGTTTGTCTATTGTGAAAAAATTTGCTGAGAAAATGAATGCGAGTGTGCGCTGCGAAAGCGAACTGGGAAAAGGCTCGACATTCATCGTTACGTTTCCCCTGTATCACGAACACGAATAAATACTGAGCTTTTTCGTTGTTTTTCATTGTTTTTTCGTAACTGGTCAGGTCATGATTTTTTAGGACGCAGATGAAGATGATGGAATGGATGAAGATGATGAAAATGCAGAAAACATCAACAACGGATGAAGTCTGCATTCAC
>RDXM01000193.1 GCA_004292595.1 Candidatus Kapaibacterium sp.
AAGGGCGTACAAACCTTCGACTTCGTACAAAGCCAGTAAACTCGCAGCCAGTCAGACGCAACGCTGAAGCCCCCGAGTCGCCAGTAGCTGAAGTTCGCATATTTCATGCCACTTGATGCTGTTCTGCTCGGAACAACTTCAAGAATGACGGGAGAAAATACTTTGACTTCATTGCGAGCGAGATTTAACCTATGGTTGAGTGCTGTTTTTTACTTTTCGCGCTTCAACGTTGCGTCGGCTGCAAGCTAGATATATTCTACGCTTCAAGCATTTCTGCTCTTACGGGCAGTGAACACTCATAAACCGCTTAAACACTCACGTAAAGACAGTTCAACTTGCATTACACAGAAATTGGTTCGTCCAATTCCAAAGAGACAAGTTTTTCTATATGTTGTTTCTGTTTTTCTTGATAAAATGAGAGAAGTCCTGCAAAACTTTCTCCATTTTCTTTCCAAATTTGCTGCCGTGCAGACCAAATTTCTTCAAGGGTAGGTTCTTCTTGATTATTCATATTCCTTAACTCCTAATAACTCTAACGGTGTGGTCAATAATGGGACATAAAGTCCTAATGTTGAATTAACTCGTCGAATATGTCCTGCTTTATTTGCATTTGCAAGATGTTTACAATTCCACGTTACCAGAAAATGGCATTGATAAAATGAGGCGATAGCAAGATGCAATGCGTCGCCTGCTGCATTGACTGGCATCAACTTATGCTTCACATAAATTTCTGCAATCTCAAGGATTTCATCCGTGATTGTCAAATACTCTATTGGTTGGATAAAATTTAAACACTTTTGACGCTTTGGCTCTGGCGTTAAGACAAGTTCCTGATAAACAGCTTCACTGCTGTAAATCTCGTAAATATGCTGTTTCTGTTCCCACCATTGACGTGTCCAATTTCGCCGAGCGAGTGCGGCAACATCAGTACGATTTTCATGGTAGAAACTTGGGATGCTGGTTTCGATATACACCTTTTGCTTCATGCGGGAAATTAGGTAAAATTACGCTCATACACAAATTTTCCCGCAAAGGGCAAGTAAAAGTATAGCTTGAATTCAAGAAGCGTAGATTTCTTTAGATTGAGAGAATGAAAGAATCTTTGGAAGTGCTAGTTGTTCCTCCCTACCCCGCTCTATCTTACTACCTGCAAAGACCGTACAGTCTGCTCTGCACCAACAAGCAGACGGTAAAAATACTGTCCACTTGGCAAATGGCGCACATCCACAGGAACAACGTAATTTCCCGCGCTCTGACGCTCTTCGATGAGCGTCATTAAACGCGCCCCCAAAGCTGAATATACTTCCAAACGCACATCCGCAGGAGTGCTGAGAGTGTAGTGAAGGTTTGATTTTTCGTCAGATGGATTTGGAGCAATAAAACAATCTTCTAATGCTCTTTTTGCTGTTGCAATATTTTGTGTGACAGATGTAGGAGAGTTATTTAGAGAAGCCCGAATTACTCTTGGCGGATTATTCTGGTTTAAACCAGTAAAAAAAGTAAAAGGTCGCACCCCACTCAAGCGTGGAGTATGAACATTATTCGTTCTTGACCTGTTTTTTCGGTCGCCCACGTTTTTTGGGCTTCTGGTACACTGGCTCTG
>RDXM01000079.1 GCA_004292595.1 Candidatus Kapaibacterium sp.
ATTTGAAAAAGAAGGTATTCAAGCTCTGGAACGCTCTGCCGTTTTTGAGACCGACGACCTCCGCACCTTCGGCGGACGCGACGCATTTCGGAATTTGAGCATTTCGCCCAAAGAAATACTCATCGAGACAAAACGCCGCTTGTTGGCGTGAGTATCAAATAACTATCAATCTGCCAACATTCAACGACAACGAACATTATCAAACAATCTTTTATGCCTCCTCTCGAACAAACTATCGGAAAACGCTTTCTTTCTTTGCTGAAAGAGCGCACAAAACCTCTCATTGTACGTGCCTTTGGTTCGCGCCTTCGCGGTGATGCTCTGCAAGATTCGGATTTTGATGTGGTAGTGGTGATAGAAATAGTAGATGCCGCCTTAGACAAATTTATCAGCGAATGTGCGTGGGAAGCAGGTTTTGAATATGGTGTTATTGTTTCGCCGCTTGTCTATTCGCGTGCCGACTATGAGCGTGAAGCGGCTTCACCGCTTCTTCGTGCGATTGAACGCGAAGGAGAAACTCTGCTCAATGAAACGCTGTACGATAAAACGTCGCAAGGAGAGACGACACCATGACTCCCGAAGAATTACAAACACTACGCTCCTACCGTATGGAACAAGCCCGCGCTGCTTTGGAAGATGCCGAATTTCTGCTTGCTCATAACCGCGCCGCACTTAGTGTCGTGAATCGTGCCTATTACGCCATGTTCTATGCGGCATTGGCATTGTTGCAAGACGTAAGCCCGCTTCCATCCAAACACACGGGCATTATCGGGCTGTTCGATACAAATTTTATTCGCACGGGAATCTTTGACAAACAACGCTCCAAAGACCTTCACAGGGCATTTGATTTGCGACAGGCTTCCGATTACAAAACCATTACGCCCATTACCAACGAACAAGCCCACGAAATTACCGAATCTGCCCGCATTTTTGTTGAATATCTTGCACACTTCTTATCACTATGAAACACCAACAACCGCATCATTCCTCACTCCCCAATGGCTGGCGGTGGGAGAAATTGGGGGAAATTGCCAAAATTGTAAACGGCTCAACACCTGATTCAGGAGTTGCCGAATACTGGAATGGCGAAATATTGTGGGCTACTCCGACCGATATTGGGAAACTTGAAGGCATATATCTTCAAGATACTCAAAGAAAAATTTCAGCAAAAGGATATGAAAATTGCTCAACGCACATAGTACCAACTGGAACAATCCTCTTAACGAGTCGCGCTCCTGTGGGAAATATTGCTCTTACTTCAGCAGAAATGTGTTTTAATCAGGGAATCAAAGGGATATTGCCAAAAGACAACATTCACAATTTATACCTGTTTTTTGCCTTGAAAAGTATTGTTCCTGCAATTCAAAATGCAAGTCATGGGAATACATTTTCCGAAATTCCCACAGAAAAACTTATCAAATTTTTGCTTCCTCTTCCCCCCACTCTTGCCGAGCAGCACGAGATAGCCGAGCGCGTCCGCCAACGCTTAGAGGAAGCCGAGCGCATTCGCCGCGCCGCCGCACGGCAGTTGGAAGCCGTATCAGCACTCGCAGGGGCGATTGTCCGCGAAGCATTTCCTTTTCACCACGACCTTACTGAACCAACATGAGCAAACAAGCGATAGCAAAAAAAACAGCATCCAAAAAAGCCGTCTCACAAAAAGCAATGCCCAAACCTAAAGTTCTGAAGCAGGCAAAACCCAAAAAGGGCATTACCACACAAGCGGAGATGAACAAAGCGATTTGGTCGGTATGCGATATTTTGCGCCGCGACAAAACCAAAGGCGCGAAAGCGTACATCCCCGAACTAACGTGGATGCTGTTTTTGCGGTTTTGGGATTTGAAAGTAGAAAAAGATGCCCGCGAAGCAGAAGAGTTCGGACAACCCAAACCCGACGAAGCTATCCCAAAACCGTACCGTTGGCGTGATTGGGCAGCACCCGGAAGCCCGCGCCGCGAAGAAGTGTGGCGCAGTGGCGGTATCGCGTTTGTGAATACCGAACTTTTTCCGCGTTTGCGAGAATTAGGCGACAAAAGCGGTACAGCAGAGCAACACATCATCGGGGAGATTTTCCGTGCCAAAGACCGCACCAATCTTATTGAAAACACGAATTTTTGGAACACGATTGACAAAATTCACGCCATCACAAGCGCACAGCCGAATGAGCAGCATTTTTTCAGCATCTCTCAGGCATACGAAGGATTGCTCTTGCGTTTGGGCGAAAAAAACAGCGACGGCGGGCAGTTTTTCACGCCCCGCGAAATCATTCGGGCAATGGTGCAAGCGGTGAAGCCCCGCGCAGGCAAGACCGTGTATGACCCTTGCTGCGGTACGGGCGGCTTTTTGGTGGAAGCATACAAAGCAATGGAGGCAGAAGCCCGCTCCAATGCTCGCACGTTGGAGCATTTGCGGCACAAAGCCTTGTGGGGGCGGGAGGATGACACCGATACGGTAACGCTGATGCTGGCAAATCTTTTGCTGCACGGCGTAGCGCAGCCGCGCATTTGGCATGGAAACACGCTAACGGGCAGAGCAACCTACGGAGAGCTATTTGCTGATGCGCCGAAGCAGTTCGATTATATTTTCACCAATCCGCCCTTTGGCAGCAAAGAAGGCATAGAGGCGCAAGCGCGGTTTGACTTCAAGACCAACAAAGCGCAAATTCTTTTTATCCAGCACATTATGTCGTCGTTGGCAAAAGATGGCACGTGTGCAATGGTCATAGACGAAGGCGTACTGTTCCACACTAAAACAGCCGCCTACACAGCAACAAAGCAGAAACTCTTGAATGATTGCGATGTCTGGTGTATTCTGAGTTTACCGCCGGGCGTGTTTGTCAATGCGGGGGCAGGCGTAAAGACGGACATTCTCTTTTTCACTAAAGGAAGGCGCACAGAGCGGATTTGGTATTACGATTTAACGCTTGCCGATGATTTGAGCGTCCGCAAGGTCAATAAAGGAAATCTGCTTACGTTAGAGCATTTCAACGATTTTCTGCAACGACTTCATACCGACCCCGACGCACAGGAGCGGCTTTCGCCACGCAGTTGGTGGGTAACACGGGAAGAAATTCTCACCAAAAAGTACGACCTCAAAGCAATGAATCCGAATGCGCCCGACAGAAGCGATAAGCGCACTGTTACTGAGTTGTTGGAGATTATACGGCAAAGTTCAGAAGAGATTGAGCAAGGTTTTTCGGCATTACAGCGTAAGAACATCACCAAACCATGAAAGAGTCACTTCATGGATGCTCTCTTTTAAGCATTGTTGCGAGTGTCCATAGTCTTCGCAACGTTTGGTTTTATTGTTGAAATATTCAAACCAAGATTCAACAACATTCTATGAACAGCAGCATTGAAATCTACACCAGCCCCGATAATCAAAGCATCGTAAATGTGCGCTTTGAGGGCGAAACGGTATGGCTTTCGCAAAAGTTGATGGCGGAAGTCTTTGATAAAGACAGCGATACGATAGGTTTGCACCTCAAAAATATTTATGCAGAGGGCGAATTAGAGGAAGAAGCAACAACCGAGTTTTTCTCGGTAGTTCAGCAAGAAGGCTCAAGAAGTGTGAAGCGGTCAATTAAATTTTACAATCTTGATGCAATCATCTCCGTCGGCTATCGTGTCAATTCCAAACGCGGCACACAATTTCGCCAGTGGGCAACCCACCGTTTGAAAGAATACCTCGTGCAAGGCTACGCCCTCAACGAACAACGTCTGGCAGAAAAGCAAATGCACGTGGAAACACTCAAAACAGGCATTCGCATTTTGAGCCGCGTCATAGAAGACCATGCCCAACGCACAGAAAACGCAAATACAGACGCTCTACGGCTCTTTAGCGAAGGTTTGGCGTTATTGGACGATTATGACCATGAAACGCTTGACAACGAAGGGAAAAGCCTTCAAACGGCAATCTATCCGACCAAAGCAGAATACTTGCGTGTGATTCACTCAATGCAATCCGAATTTTCGTCCGATGTTTTTGCCAAGCCGAAAGATAACGGTTTTGAAAGTGTTAATAAAATCATTAACTTGCGGGTGCAATCGTGGACATTTTGTAGCGAGCGTACAGAGTTTTCCACAGCGCAGTCTCAAAATATTTTTATATTAGTTTTTACAAATATATCTTTTACAAAAGGGTACAGAGTCAATTTCAATCTATCCCCATAATTTTGAATAGCTTGACAAATTCAAATGTGGACAAAATTCCCCTAGCTGTGGAAACCACCCGCCCGCCCCTTTTTCTTTTCTTGAAGAGCGTCGTTTCCTTTTTATATTTGTACAACCTTAGAACTGACTTTAGAAGCCTTGTCGTTGGACTGGTAATTGCAGGAAAATTTCGGGCTTGTCTTTAAGAGTTTAAATATCTTCTTTTTTTAGCTTTAAGAGCTTTCCGCTCACTTAAATCACTATTTTTCAACAACTTCCAGGCGCAACTGTGGAAGAATTTCCCCCAACTGTGGAAGTTTTTCCCCTAACTGTGGAAGAATTTCCCCTGAACTGTGGAAGAATTTCCCCTAACTGTGGAAGAATTTCCCCCAACTGTGGAAGTTTTTCCCCTAGCATTGGCAAATCCGCCAATTTTTTCAAAAAAAGCCGTTTTAAAAGCCTCAGCGACCATTGCCATCTCTGGCGAGCTGTCATTGGCAGAGCGGCGGGTCTATAATCTTCTTTACGCTCACGCATACGACCGCATGAGCCAAGAGAAGGTGCATACCGTATTTTTACCAGAACTTTTTGCATCGTTAGACAAAACGTTACACCGATACGATGAAATGAAAGCGGTAATAGAAAAATTGGTAAGCACCAATGTTAAATACAATATTTTGGGCAAAGACCAGCGACGAGGTATTTGGGGTGTTGCGGCTCTTTTGGCAGGCGCGACGATAGATGAAACAACAGGCAAACTCACCTACGAATTTCCCGAACATATTAAGCCGTTTCTCAATGCCCCGCCTTACGGCAAAATAAACCTGAAACAGCAAAATAAACTGAACTCTACTCATTCCTTGAGCCTCTACGAACTCTTTTGTGATTATTTTGATGCACGACGTGGTTTCGGAGAAACAGGGTGGATATTTTTGGCGCAGTATCAAGAACTACTCGGAACAAGCTATAAGGAATGGCGCGACATTCAGAAGCATCTTATTAAAGTACCGTTGGAAAAAATCAATAAAACTCAAAAAGAGTTTGTTGTAACATACCGCATCCGCAAAGCAGGACGGCGCGTTGTCGCGGTAAAATTTGTGATAGCAGCACAGGAAAAAGAAGCAGAATCACCCGAAACTCCACGCACGTTTGCCCACCTCACCTTTGCTAAACTCGCTGTGCATCAAAAATACCGCATCATCGGCGGTACGGAAGATGTTTTTGTAAAAATAAGCGAGAGCGAGGCATACAACGTCCGCACACGAAAAACCATCACGATTTTGAACATGGCTGTTGGCGTAGAGCGTTTTCGGTAAAGAACATCGGTAAAAAACAACCGTACATTCGCGCCTCTCTTCTTCAGCAATATTTCAAATCACGAATATCCAACTGCCAGCCCGTGAATGCGCCCAAAACATTCAGTGGAAAACCATCTTTTGCGCGGAATTTCCAAATTGCCCCCGTTGTACTTTTTACCACAACGACCTCATCTTGAAAGGCAACAAATTCGACAATCTGCGTTTTTCCATGATGCTCGCCATAGCCAAGCAAGGTTAATTGAGGCGTTTTTTGTTGCGAATGTGGCATAAACAGAGTATATTTTTGAAGATATTTTTTGAGATTATATGCGTAACGTTACATATCAAAAATAAAAATTTACCGCACCGTTACGCATCAAATTTTATGGTAACGCATCTTCTTTTTCATTTTTTTACGCCCATATGAAAGGTACAGAAACCACCTGCCCACGATGTGGAACACGATTTATCAAAAAAACCTATCACCACACTTTTTGCAAAGTGCTGTGTCGGATTCGCTCGTTTCGGAAAGTGCATAATATTCCCGAACCCAATTTTGCAGGAATGAAACGGCACAATCTGGCGGCAAAATTACACCATGCCGAGATGCAAACCCGCACGGAACTTTTCGACCTTGTACAACGCTTGGAGCATTTGGAACAATTTACGCCGTCGGCAGTGAAATCCCTTACCGATGTTATTCTGCAATATCCGAGATTTGTTGTTTTTTACCCCGACAAACAAGAACATGGCACACAGAACAAAATAAAGAGACTTGAGGTACATGGAAAACGCCTCATTGCTCATAATCGCGACAGCGATGTTAAAATTGACACTGCACAACTCAAGGAATGGAGCTATCTCACCGAAGATGAGCAGTTTGATTATGTCTATTTTGCCTACAAGTACGCTTATCAAGCCACTCGTCATCACATCAAGGAAGTGCCTACCCGTCAAAACCTCACTATTCCTCAACTTGAAGAAGTCCACAGGCATTTTTTAGATTCCGAAGGAGATATTTTGGAGCGCGTCCGCAAGGAAAAAAAGCATCTCGAACAGGAAATAGCGCGTCTCAAAAATGCGTCCCAGCGTCGGGTGGAATTATTCCACGCGCCAAATACCGCACCAATACAGCCAATTTCACAGGAACAAAATGCGGTAACTACACGTGTTTCCAATACCATTCCTGCGCAATCTTCCACAATGCCAAACATCATCATTACCACCGCCGCGCAGCTTGAGCAAAAGCACTTACCGAATGCACTGCCGCTCCCAAAGCCATTTTCGGGGCTGTTGGGGCGAATACCGCACAATCCCTACATCATTCTCTGGGGCGACGCAGGAAGCGGCAAAACAGGTTTCACGCTGCACTTGCTGAATGCGCTGCGCAAACACGACAAAGCACTTCTCTGTACCGCCGAAGCCAGCTTGTCGGGCGCGGATTCGCCGCTTGTGATGCTGGCGCATTTAACCAAGACAAAACAAGTGCTTCTCGCCGAAACCCCCAGCATTGAAGCGGTTGAACAGATTATTGCCACGAAACAATATCCTTTTCTTGCTGTTGATAGCGCGTCGCGTCTGGGACTTACGCCAGAAAAAGTTTTGGAATGGCGCAAGCTCTACCCCGCTTCAATGCTTGTTCTACTGATGGAAAGCACCAAAAGCGGCAACGAATTTAAGGGCGACAATGCGTGGAAGCATCATTGCAACATTATGATTCGGGCGGAATCGCTTGTCAATGAGCAAGGAAGCCGCACGGGAGGACGGTATGTCGTTGAAAAGAATCAATATGGGGCATATGGCGAAATGAGGTTGTGAAAAAAGATTATTTTTTGACAATTTTACTGCCATATCGGTGATTGTAGGTAAAATTGCGTGTATGTGTGCATAACGAGGTCTCGGCGAGATTTTTCGGTGAAACGTTGGTTTGGCGTAGGTTGTGCAGCTATTAGATAATTCGTGGCTCAGTGCTTTGGGTGAAAACGATGTGATTAGGGTAGTTAAAGCTGTACTTGCGCATGGTAACTGCTTCTTGTATTTCAAGCGCAGAGAGCTTGAGATATACCTTGCGTTCATTTTCCAAGATACCTGAAGGAACAAAGTACGAACCTATTTCTAGTTTTCTGAAAGGAACAGCTTGGGAGTAAATGGTAAGGTCTGCTTCAAGGATAATCTTCTGGGTATTCTTCGCTGCTTCAGTAAGTGAGTAGGTTTCTGGATTTGTAAATGTGTTGGTAGCTGAATCACTTTGTGATTCAGTAGGTAAATAAGTAGGTAAATGGTTGGAATTTTTGAACGAGTGTTGAACGTCCGTTGAACGGTCGTTGAACGGTCGTTGAACGTCCGTTGAACATCCGTTGAAGAAGAGTTCAATTTTTTTTGCTGGCGTTTTTCTGCACTTGCCAAACCTGCGATTCTTGCACTTTCTATGCGTGATTCACGTTTTGCATCCAATCTTGCCATCCGCTTCAACAGTGCGTGGGAAAGAATTTTCCCATCAAAGCGGCGGATAAGGCAAAGCTCAACCAATTCATCCAGAAACTTCGTAAGCTCCTCTTCGGTTTTGAAATCCAGTTCGTGCCTGAGAGCTTTGAGGTTGTGCTTTTCGGAAATATCGAAAACGTAATCTTCCTGCTCGCGCAGGATTTCGACCAAGCACCACCATCTACCAAGCCCTTCCA
>RDXM01000080.1 GCA_004292595.1 Candidatus Kapaibacterium sp.
GGGTTCGTTATCTGACACTTTTTGTAAGCGTCGTAATTCAGCAAACGCAGCTTGCAATGCCTTGATGTAGAGCTGCCCTTTGATGGCAAAATGATTTTTCTGTTCTTTGATTTTGAGTCGCTCAAACTTGACAAATGCACAGACACTGGCGAAAAGGTGCGCAGATTGTCGTTCTATGGCTCGCGCTGGCGAACGCTCTAAACTTGCGTTCTGCTTGATGTCTTTATGATAGGTCTCTCCTTCCCACTGTTTTTGGTAGGTCGAGATGATAGACTGCTAGCGTTGGGAAAGATCGGTGGTGAACAAGAACAGTTCACCGACCGAATTGTCTTTGTTTATAAAGACATCGCGGCAAATTGCGACTATTTCTTTGACCGAGCGCAAAAAGATACGGCGGACGGTGCCAGGTTCGAGACCCACGGTGGTGATTTCCACAAAAATACTGTGCTGACGGTCGTGTTCACTTGAGCGCAACCTGTGTACTTGCTTTGATGGATCCGAGGTAGTGTTTGCCAATAAGTACATCACTCAATATAGTTTGCATTATACCCTTCGACAAGCTCAGGGTCAAGACCGCTTCCGACCTCATGCTGAGCCTGTCGAAGCATCCTTAACTACATTTAGTCAAGTACTTACAGTAGAAACGGTATTAGGTCGAAAAGAATGAGGTCGAAAAGAAAATGTCCATATTGTTCGCTCGTCTTTTTTCATACCTTCTAGGCACGGTCTCAAATCTGGGTTTGATTCATGATTCTGAGCATCTGTGCTAGACAAGAGAGAGCCTCGCTCCAACTAAAATCGTTGCAAAGCGCGTAAATCCTTTGTATTTTCCTGCTCCGTCCACGATACCATTTCTCTTTCTAGGTTGTATGCTTGCTTGTCGCGTCTTTTTTTTCATATTGTCTTGCCAAACAGCGCACCGTTGCTACGGTGTAGGAGTTTTGCTTGTGGCTCTCTGGGGGGTCTCGGCGCTTGAAGTCCTACCAATGCTCGCACAAGACTCCTCAAAAAAAACTCCTCATCCCGCATCTGCACAGGCGTTGCAGTACGGTAATGATGTGCAAAATATCCGTTTCCGCACACTCGGCGTGGAAGAGGGAATGTCGCAAAATAGCGTCCTTGCGCTTCTGCAAGACAAGCAAGGTTTTATCTGGTCGGGCAGTTACGATGGCTTAAATCGGTATGATGGCACAGGCTTTACGGTGTTTCGTCATAGTATTTCTCATAAAAAATCATTGCCCAAAAACTGGGTGAGTACGCTTTGTGAAGATGCTTCTGGCACACTCTGGGTAGGAACAAACGGCGGCGGACTTGCTCGCTATAATGCCGCCAAGCGAGATTTTACGAGCTTCCGTGCCGATAGCATTGTATTATCCGACGAAATTACCGCACTTTTTGCCGACGGCGACCAAATGCTCTGGATTGGCACGTCGCTTGGTCTTACCCGCATGAATACTCGCACCGGAGCAATGATGCGCTTTGCGGATATTTGCATTCTTCCTCTGCCAAGCCCTGCCATTACGACACTCGCAAAAGATAAGCACGGAAATATGTGGATTGGCACACGCAATGGTGTTGCTGTGTTCAATCCGCGCACCCGCGAGCTTCGCTCTTTCGACCTCGCGCAACTCAATGGAGAGCAGCAACCAGCTTTTCCTCTCAAGAACGCTCCAGAGCAGCTTCCCAGCGCACTCGTGAATTTAGTGCAGGTATTTTTGCATGATGCTTCGGGAACACTATGGATTGGGACGCGCGGTGCGTTGTTTGCCGCACCATTGAAACAAAATCTCTTTGAGAGCGCACCAAACAAGGCGTTACAGATTTTTCCTGTTCCTGTGGATGCCGCTAATCCAACGCTGCTCTCCAGCGGCAACGTGCAATCGCTCTTGGAAGACCGCGCTGGAAATTTTTGGGTGGGAACAAAAAATGGACTCCATCTTTTTAACCGCAAAAGCCTGACTGCTACGCGCTTCCAGCACATCGAAGACGATGCCTACAGCCTCAGCAACAACTTTGTCATGACGATGCTGCAAGACCGTTCGGGTGTGGTGTGGTTTGGCACCTCGGGCGGCGGTTTGAGCAAATACGACACTTTTTCGCACCGTTTTCCGCTTGTTAATTCTTCGCCGCGCAGCTCAATTCGCATTGCCGATAGCCCTTGCAATGCCTTTGCTGAGGACGACGCAGGTGCGCTGTGGATTGGCACGGACAAAGGAATCAGCATTGCGGAAAAAGGGCAGCGCACGGTGCGCACCTACACGCAAGCAAACACACCACTTTTGGGCAGTGATAATATTCGCGCACTTGTTTTCGACAAGCGGCGGCGCGTGATGTGGATTGGCACAGACAATGGCATAAATTCTTTCGACATTGCAAGAAATACATGGAACATGTACCGCGAAAACCCTGCCAATCCTGCATCGCTTGTGAATAATCGCGTTATTTCGCTTGCTCTTGATGACGCAGGAACGCTCTGGGTGGGAACCTTTGACGGTGCGTCGAGTTTTGTTCCCGAAGAACATCGGTGGCGGCAGTTTCGCTCTGGAAATAGCGTCAATACTCGCTCTTCGGGCAATATTCCACAACAATCTCCACAACAATCTCCACAACAATCTCCACAACAAGCATTGACGAATAATCTCATTTTTGGCATTGTGCCAGAGAAGGACGGCACGGTCTGGCTCGGCACAGACGGTGGCGGCGTGAATAGGCTGGATGCAAGAACGGGCGCGGTGTTGGAGGTGATTCGCTCGCGGCGCGACGATTCAACGACGCTTCCCAGCGATTACGTGCTGTTTCTCAGCAATGATGCGGATTCTGGGCGTTTGCTTATCGGCACAGACGGCGGCTTGAGCGTGTACGACAAGCGCACGAAAACGCTGCAAAACTACGGTGCGCAGGATGGTCTGCCGAATGAAATTATCAACGCCGTACTGCCCGACGAGCAGGGTCAATACTGGATAAGTACGAATAAAGGTTTATCGTGTTTGAATCCAAAAACGCGCACCGTGCGCAATTTCGACCGCAATGATGGCTTGCAAAGCGATGAGTTCAACACAGGTGCGTATCTGCGGTGCAGCGACGGAAGCCTGATTTTTGGCGGTATTCAGGGCTTTAATGTTGTTCGTGCGGGCGCGATTCCGCAAAACGTGTACGCGCCGCCTGTTGTGTTTACGGGCTTTCGGAAGTTTCATCAAACGGTGGTCTTAGATACGGCGATTGAGAAGGCGCACGAAATCACGCTTCCGTACTCGGACAATACCCTGACCTTTGAATTTGCCGCGCTTTCCTATACGTTTCCAGAGCGAAACTCGTATCAATATATGCTGGATGGCTTGGATGATGCGTGGATTAATGCTGGAACACGGCACGAAGCCACGTACACCAATCTTGACGGCGGCACATACATCTTTCGTGTGCGCGCGGCAAATAGCGATGGCAGATGGAGCGAGAACGAAGCACGGGTGCGCCTTGTGATAGTGCCGCCGCTCTGGCGGGCGTGGTGGTTTCGTGTGCTGCTGGTGCTAGGAAGTATCGCGCTTGCGGCGGGTGTCTATTGGCAACGTTTGCAGCTTGTGAAGCGTCGGAATGCAGAATTGGAGCGGCTTGTGGGCGTTCGCACTGCCGCATTGACGGAATCGGAATCGCAACTGATGGGGGCAAACAGTGAAATTACGCGACAGTTGGACATTTTGAGCGAGCAAACAGTAGAAATTGAACTGGCAAATTCTGGCTTGCAAACAATGAATATGGAATTGGCGCATTTGAACGAGGAAAAAAATATGCTCTTGGGCGTGGTTGCGCACGACCTAAAAACGCCGCTTTCGGGTGTCATTTTGGCGGCATCGAACTTGGAGGCGTACTGGGAACGGATGACGCGCGACCAAATACTCGACCGCATGAAAGGTATCAAGCAAACCGCGTTGAATATGGTGAATTTGATTGAGGATTTGCTGGATGTGAGCGCGATAGAATCTGGGAATATCCGCTTGGATATGGAAGCCGTTGTTGTGCGAGAACTTGCCGAAAAATGTGTGAGCGGACTGAGTGAATACGCGGCTTCCAAGCAGATTCGCCTTGTTTTTACCGAACAGCACGATACAGCAGTATTGGCAATGGCAGACCATCGGCGTACCGCACAAATACTGGAAAATCTGGTTTCTAATGCTATAAAATTTTCTCCGAAAAACAGCACCGTTACGCTGGACATTGCTCGAAAGCAAGGATTGAAGGGAGGCTTGGGGGATGAGATTGTTCTTTCGGTGAAGGACGAAGGTCCGGGCATTAGTGCCGAAGACCATGCGCAACTTTTCGGGAAATTCGCTCGCCTTTCTGCAAAGCCGACCGGCGGCGAGCATTCAAGCGGCTTAGGGCTTGCCATCGTGCGCCGCCTTGCTGAGGCAATGCAGGGGCGTGTGTGGTGCGAATCGGAATTGGGAAAGGGCGCAACGTTCTTTGTGGCATTGCCCGCGAAAGAAGGAATCTCCGCCAAATGATGCAGCGTTTGGCAAATCCGCATGAAAGCTGTATGTTTGAAGGCTCTTGCGGCAATGTTTATTTTGTGCAAGAGCCTTTTTCATATTCCCTTTCGGGTGAAAAACCACTCTTTGAGGGTTTGGAGCGTAGAGACAAGGCATGCCTTGTCTTGACAGCGATAGAGAGGACAATGACGTTGTTGTTTGAACGGAGAGACAAGGCATGCCTTGTCTCTACAATCACAATTCTATCACCCGAAAAGGAATAAATGAAAATTTCATCCCTCATCATTCAAACCTCATTCTTTCTTTATGGCTTACCCTGAAATACGCTCCACGACGGTCTTGGGAATCATCCGCGACGGCAAAGCTGCGCTCGGCGCGGACGGTCAAGTGACGCTCGGTGCGACGGTTATGAAACAATCCGCAAAAAAACTCCGCAAACTCTACAACAATTCCGTCATGGTGGGCTTTGCAGGCGCGACGGCGGACGCATTTACGCTCATGCAGCGATTCGATGAAAAGCTCGAACAGCATCGCGGCAATCTTTCGCGCTCCGCAATCGAATTAGCAAAAGATTGGCGCACAGACCGCTACCTGCGCCGCTTGGAGGCAATGTTGATTGCAATGAACAATACGAACGCTTTCATCGTGAGCGGCACGGGCGATGTGATTGAGCCAGACGACCAAATCGTTGCAATCGGTTCGGGTTCGATGTACGCGCTCTCGGCGGCACGGGCATTGGTGGGGAATACAGAACTTTCGGCAAAAGAAATTGTCGAAAAATCAATGAGTATCGCAGGAGATATTTGCATTTATACGAATCACCATGTAACGATTGAGGAAGTGAGCTAACCGTAAAGCATTGTTGTCAAATATCTTGCGCATTTATATTTTTCATGCCCGTCGGCGTTTGCCGTGACGGGCATGATTGTTTGTAGGCTCTCCCCGAATACTACCAACAAAGTACCCTGTCCGCCAAACCCCGCATCCCTCCTCACGTTCAAGAGCATTTTCCCGCCTACGACAAAAATATGACGAAAATACGACGAAAATACGTTGGCTTTCATTTGCAGGTAAGGTAGAGAATATCTATCTTTGCCGCATGAAAGGCTCTCTAAGTGCATAATTAGGAGCGATTTACAAGATAAAAACACTACTCACGTTTTCCCGCTAAGTGCTTGGTACATAACACCCAAAAAATTTACTTTCTTGGTAAAAATCTGGTAAAAATTCTCATGCTCACATATCCTCACAATAGGTTGGTGCGTGTTCGCTTTTGATTGTTCTGGCAATGAAAGCGGCTAATTCAGATAAAAATATATGCAAAAATTTATCCCTATTTTTCAGCATCATCCCCCAAACGGGAGTTTTTATGAATTGTTTCACACACCTTTCGCCAACGCACCGTGCCGTGCAAGGCGCACGAATACTGGTATTCGGTGTGCATATTTTGAGTATGCACGGTGTTATCGCTCGGGTGGTGGGAAGGCAGAAAGACGGACTTTTTGATAGCCAGATTTTTTGGCATCCTCTGGGTGAGGTTCGAGCGCGAAGACTGTGATGGTGCCTTGTTCGGGACCATATCCCCAAAAGATTCGCCCCGCCGCAGGAGTATTGTTCTCCAAATACGACTGCCACACCTTTGTTCCAGCACGATGCGAAAGTGTCTCTATTTCATGTGTTTGGAGGCTGTTATGACGTGGATTCTGGGCAAGCAAGAGGAGTGTTTTCGCAAGTTTTTTGAAAAGTTTGGCATCGTTGCCTTGGGAGTGTTTGGGCGGCGGCTTTTGCGTAACACTCATCGTACCACGCTTGCATTTCTGGTACGCCCATGCGGATATGAAAAGTCATTCTTCGTCAGAAATGTCGTGAAGAAGCGTGGCAAGTGCGTCGAGGTTAATTGGACTTCCAACGTTGCCATTGTGAAAATTATGTACCGACGCATCAAGCATTCGGAGGGTATTCAAAGAAATGAAGTCCTCGGATTGAATCTCCAAACGCCGTAATTGTTCTTCCAAAAAACAGCGTATTTCCTCGTCGGTCATGCGCTCGGCAAGCGAATCGGGTACGGTGAGATGAAATGTGGACATGGTAAAATTTGAAAATGAATTGGTACATGAATAAAAACGTGTACCGCAAATATACGCAAAAAACAACCCTATTTTTTCACCACCCCCCAACGGGAGTTTGTATGAATCTCCATCCCACATTAGCAAAACCTTTCTACAACGGTTTCTCACCTGCAAGCGAGAGTACGTGCGCTTGGAGCGAGGGTGCAATGCGAAAGTTTGCGATGGTGATGAGGTCTGTAATGACAGGCGAGATTTCCTCCAAAATGCCTCGTTTTTTTGCTTCCAGCAGAATGCCCAAAACGCCCATAACGCTGATATTCACGCTCTTGGCAACGCTTCGTCCCAAGTGTTCATCTATCAGCAGCAAGTCTGCGTTGTTTTCCAGAGCAAGTGCTATTGCTGCCGATTCTCCTGCATCCAGCGTTTGCCGTAGCAAGGAGGCGGTGCGCGGGTTGTACGACGAACTTACCGAAAAAACGCCTCGCGCCTCTGCTGCACGGGCAAGCGGTGCAATGCGTGGCGAAGCCGCAAGCTCGGCGCGAACAACGTCGAGAATGATGACCAATCCATACACAGCAGTCAGTAATTCTATCCGACCAATCGCGCACAAATTCGATATGGGCGAAGTATTGCTGACGATAGGAGAAGTGGCAGGTACAGCACTCACATCACGCCTCGTTCACGAAGCGTTTGTATATCGTCGTCCAAATCGGTGTGGTCGTAATGTGGTGGAATACCGCGCCCGCCAGCAAACAACTGGAACTCAAACTGTGGCATTTCTGCCACTTCTGCCGCCGCGCCGAGCGTGATTTTCCCTTGCGCATAGAGCGTAAGCGCGAGTTCGCGGAGAACCTCCACACGGCTCAGACGTGCCGCTTGAAGAATATGGTCGGCAACGGAAATGGTAACAGGCATACAAGTATTTCAATACGTGAGAAAAATATTGCTTACCTCTGTACACGACAAAACTTCTGAAAGGCGCGTAAAATCAGGCTTCAGTGGCTTGAGACTTCTTGTCTGTATTTGTCGCCTGAAACCCGCGCTAAGACTCACAGACAAGAATGTCTGTGCCACTGCTGAAAAAGTTTTGTCGTGTACAAAGATTGCTCACACAAATATACGCAAAAAACAACCCTATTTTTTCACCACCCCAAAATGGGAGTTTTTATGAACACATCGCTATGGCAAGCGCACACGTACTCGTGTCTGCTTAACGCGCATATACGAGGCAGGCTTGAATATCCGCCGCTTCCAGCCAGTCGTAGCATTGGAGAATCGTTTGGACACTATCGCCCGCAGCCAGCATTCCCAGCACGTGTTCAACGGCGAGGCGGCGACCACGAATAATGGGTTTTCCACCGAAAATGCTTGGATTGTTCGTGATTCGTTGCAAAAGCTCGTGTTCGTTCATGGTTTTGAATCCAAAAAAATGGTACAAACAAATGTGTATAGCAACTGAGTACCATACAAAACTCTTGTAGGGCGCATAAAATGAGGCTTCAGTGGCTTGAGACTTCTTGTCTGTGTTTGCCGCCTGAAACCCGCGCCAACACTAAATATATGCAAAAAACAAGAACAACATCACCGCCCAAACGGTGATGGAATCTCAAGTTCTTTACAAATGTGAGCGCAGGTGAATCGTTTCAGTTCTGCATGGCGTGGAACAGAAGATTTGAAGCCATTGGCGGGATTGAGGTAAATGCTGTGTTTCGCGCCTTCTCGCAAAAGCAAGCAACCATGCGCTTCCAAATGGCGAATAAAATCGCGTCTGTTCATGCCGCCTCAGCGAATTCTTTTCCAGCAAATTCTTTTTCCGCGAATGCTGCTGAAATGGTGATGGGCAACGGAAAATGAATTGCATTTGTAGGAGGCGTGGAATGGCTTTCGCGCTCGGTTTCGAGCATCAGTTCGAGGGCATCCAACAGATTTTCTTGTACTTCTTGGAGGGTTTCACCTTCCGAGACCACGCCGCGAATCTCAGGAATATAGGCAGTAAATCCGCCTTCCGCGCACGGAACGACGACAGCAGTAAGATTGACATTCAACATGATTTTTTTTGAAAAAGGTACAACAAACAATACTTGTACCGCAAATATACGCAAAAAACAACCCTATTTTTTCATCATCCCCAAACGGGAGTTTCTATGAATTTCTTCACACACTTTTCGCACACACGCCGTGCCGTGCAAGGCGCACGAATACTGGTGCTGCTCGTGCTTCTCGCGCTGGTGCGGCTGCCGCTTTTTGCCCAGCCAGGTGCACTCGACCCCTCCTTTGTCCAAACGGGGACAGGACTAAATAACCAGTGCTATTCACCCATGATTCAACCCGACGGAAAAATCATCGTTTGTGGTGATTTTACGTCGTATGATGGTAACACACGAAAGTATATTGCTCGCATAAACGCCGACGGTACGCTGGACAACACCTTTACCCAAACGGGTTCTGGTCTTGAGAACGCTCCGAGAGCGATTGCTTTGCAAACCGATGGTAAAATTGTCGTGGTCGGTGATTTTACTGACTACAACGGAACACCACGTACGAAAATAACACGCTTAAATGCTGATGGTTCGCTGGATGCCACATTTGTGGTGGGAACAGGTTTCGGTGGTTCGGGATTTCCTATTCCCTATTCCCTTACTATTCAGCCTGATGGTCGTATTCTTGTTGGCGGTTTTTTTGACAGTTACAATGGTACTTCTCGCATTCGTCTCGTTAGAATCAATAGTGATGGTTCGGTTGATACTGGCTTTAATACTACTGGAACGGGTCTGGATGACATTACATACAGTATCAGAATTCAGTCGGATAATAAGATTTTGGTAGCTGGTGCATTTACGCAGTATGACGGCGTACCCAGGTCGCGTATTGCTCGATTGAACGCAGACGGCACTCTTGACGCTACCTTTACTCAGACAGGGACGGGATTCAATAATCAAATATCGAGAATAGAATTGCAAAGCGATGGAAAAATTCTTGTTGGAGGGCTTTTTACAAGCTATAATGGAACGCCAACATCCAATTTTGCACGCCTAAATACTGATGGTTCGCTCGACCCAACTTTCGTACAGACTGGAACAGGTTTTAATGGGCAAGTAGGCGGTATTGGACTGCAAACAAACGGACAAATTATCGTGAACGGGGGATTTACGAGCTACAACGGGATACCGCGCAAGCACGTAGCGCGATTGAATCCAAACGGCAGTCTTGACCCGTTCTTTATTGAAGAAGGTTCGGGACTGGATTATCCAGCGTATAATCTACGAATCCAATCCGATGGGAAGGTCATTGTTGCGGGGAATTTTACGCAGTATAACGGCGCACCTCGTTTCCGCATTGCACGATTAGGAAAAACGCCGCTCCCTGTACCAGCAATTACCAGCTTCCTGCCCGCGAGCGCGTACCCGATGCAAGCCGTAACTATCACAGGAACAAATTTTTACAGCGTAACGCAAGTGCAGTTCAACGGCATGAATGCCGCATGGTTCGAGGCAGTTTCTCCCACACAAATCCGCGCCGTTGTGCCGACGGGCGCAGGCACAGGCACTATCACCGCTACCAACAGCGCAGGGACGGGGACTTCGCCGAGTTCTTTGACGGTTACGGCTGTACCTGCTGTTTCCACGCTGGCGGGCGATGGCGTTGCGGGCAATGTGGATGCCGTCGGCGGCGGGACGCGGATGAACGACGTGAGAGGCATGGTCAAAGTTGGCGGGGATGTGTATTTTATTGACCTCAATCAAACAATTCGCAAACTTAATCTTACGACAAAAGTAGTAACTACCTTTGCCGGGAGCGGTGCCATCGGCTTTGCCAACGGCACGGGAACAGCCGCATCGTTTTACAATCCTGCTGCTCTGGCGACGGACGGAACAAATCTCTATGTTTCCGATGAAAATAATAACGCCATTCGTAAAATTGTTATTGGAACAGGCGTTGTTACGACGCTCGTTGGAACTGCAACGGCAGGATTTATGGATAATCTGGCAGGTCCAGCAGGGGTGCTATTTTCTTCGCCCTGCGGTCTTGTGTGCGATGGAACGTATTTGTATTGTGCTGACCTCAATAATAGGCGCATTCGGCGCATCACTCTTGCAACAGGAGCAACGGAAACCTTTGCTGGAAGCGGAATGATGAACAATGCGGACGGCATCGGCACAGCAGCAGGCTTTAATCGCCCGTTTGGTCTGACGATTGATGGCGCGTACCTGTACATTGCGGGCTTTGACGCACATAATATCCGTCGCATTGACATCGCATCAAAAACCGTTACAACCATTGCTGGAAGCGGCTCGGCGGGCTTTGCTGATGGCGTTGGTGCGGCGGCACAATTTAATCGTCCAATCGGTGTCTCGTCCGACGGTGCTGGAACGCTCTATGTCTCTGACTATTTCAATCACCGCATTCGTACTATTAGTCTTGCCACAAACACTGTTTCCACGCTCGCTGGAGACGCGACGGCGGGCTTTGTGGACGGCGCAATAGCTGCGGGGCGTTTTAATCTCCCGTCGGCTCTTCTTTGGGATGGAACAAATGTGATTGTTTCGGATGGAGGAAATAACAGCATTCGCAGAATTGTTCTCCCACCGCCAAGTATTACCAGCTTCGCGCCCGCCAGCGCGTACCCGATGCAAGTAGTAACCATCACAGGTTTAGGCTTTATAGGGATAACGCAAGTGCAGTTCAACGGCATGAATGCAGCGTGGTTTTCGGTAGATTCTCCCACGCAAATACGCGCCGTTGTGCCGATTGGTGCGGTAACAGGCACTATCACCGCCACCAACAGCGCAGGGACGGGGACTTCGGGGAGTTCTTTGACGATTACGGTCGCGCCGCAGGTTTCAACGTTTGTTGGAAGCGGCACTTCGGGCTTTGTCGATGCCGCAGGAGCAGCCGCACAGTTCAACGAGCCACGCAAGTCCGTCATTGACGGTGCGGGCAATCTGTTCATTGCTGATGGCAACAACCACTGCATTCGCCGTATCACGCCTGGCGGCGTGGTAACGACCTTTGCGGGCAATGGCACGGCAGGTTTTGTGAATGGTACAGGCACAGCCGCACGATTTTCCTTTCCAGCGTCTATTGAGCGCGACGCTGCGGGGAACTTCTACATCAGCGACCAAGGCAATCACGCTATTCGCATGATTACGCCTGGCGGTGTCGTTACGACGCTTGCAGGAACAGGTTCGGCGGGCTATCTGGACGGCGCGGGTGCGTCGGCGCAGTTTAACGTTCCCGATGGTGCGGTTCTCAATCCCGCTCAAACTATCCTCTACGTTGCCGACGCGCTGAATCGCCGTGTGCGAGCAATCGCGCTTCCGGGCGGTACCGTTTCTACGTTTGCTGGTAGTGGAGCCATTGGTAATCTTGATGGTATCGGCACGGCAGCGCAGTTGCAACCTGAAGAAATCGCGGTGGATGCAAGCGGTAATTTGTATGTCGCCGACCCCAGCAATAGCCGCATTCGCAAAATCACTCCCGCAGGTGTGGTAACGACGTTTGCAGGCTCTACGCCTGGCTTTACGAATGGACAAGGCACGGCAGCTCAATTTAGCGCACCGTACCACCTCATTGTCGCTCCGAACGGCTCGGTTTATGTGTGCGATGCGGGTGCTAATCATGCCATTCGCGCCATTTCGCCCTCTGGCATGGTCTCGACGCTTGCGGGGACGGGTGTTTCTGGCAATGCCGACGGAGCCTATCTTTCTGCGACCTTTGCGGGACCCAACGGGCTTTCGATTGATGCCGTCGGCAACCTGTATGTAGGCACAACCACAGGGCATAACGTCCGTAAAATCAGCCAATCTTTGCCGACCATTACCAGCTTCGCCCCCGCCAGCGCGTACCCACTGCAAGTAGTAACCATCACAGGTACAAACTTCTTCGGCGTAACACAAGTACGCTTCAACGGCATGAATGCAGCGTGGTTCGAGGTGTTGTCCCACACGCAAATACGCGCCGTTGTGCCGACGGGCGCAGGTACGGGCACTATCACCGCCACCAACAGCGCAGGGACGGGGACTTCGGGGAGTGCCTTGACGGTTACGGTCGCGCCGCAGGTTTCTACGCTGGCGGGCGATGGTGTTGCGGGTAGTGTGGATGCGGTCGGCGGGGCAGCACGATTGAACCAACCACAATATGGTGTGAAAGTAGGTAGCGACTTGTATTTTTCCGATACGCAGGGTCATCAAGTGCGGAGGGTAAACATTGTTTCTGGCGTTGTAACGACGATTGCGGGAAGTGGTACTTTTGGTTCTTTGGATGGTACAGGTCTGGCTGCACAATTTCGTTTTCCACGTGGTATTGTGTCGGACGGTACGAATCTCTTTGTTGCAGAAAGCCATGCTATTCGGAAAATTGTGATTGCAACAGGCGTTGTAACGACGTTTGCAGGAAGTGGTACGGCAGGTTTTGCCGACGGTACAGGTGTAGCGGCGCAATTTAACAATCCAGGCAGTTTAGTCATGGACGGGGCGGGTAATATCTATGTTGCTGATGAAGGAAACCACCGCATTCGTGCTATTACGTCGGGCGGTGTGGTGAGTACAATCGCTGGAAGCGGCACTGCGGGAAATACCGATGGTACAGGTGCTGCTGCACAGTTTAACAGCCCTGTGGCACTGGCATTGCGCGGAAGCGACACGCTCTATGTGGCGACCGTAAACGGGCATCGTATTCGGACGATTAAAATCTCTACACAAGTTGTAACAACGCTTGCTGGTTCGACGGCGGGTCTTACTGATGGAATAGGTGCTGCTGCGCAGTTTAACGCTCCGAGAGGGCTTGCGTATGATGGTTTGGGGACGCTCTATGTTGCAGAGCAGTTTAATACACGAATTCGTTCAATTTCCACATTTAACGGCGCAACCTCAACAGTTACAGGAACAGTAGCCGCTGGACACGTGGACGGAACTTTAGCCGTAGCGCAATTTCGTCAGCTCACGGGGCTGGTGTGGGATGCTGGGAATCTTTATGTATTTGATGAGCAAAATCACCGCATTCGCAAAATAGCCCCCGCAGTACCAACCATCACGAGCTTCCTTCCCGCAAGCGCGTACCCGATGCAAGTCGTTACCATCACGGGAACAAACCTCACGGGCGCGTCGCAAGTGCAGTTCAACGGCGTAAATGCGGCGTGGTTTTCAGTTGATTCTCCCACGCAACTCCGCGCTGTTGTGCCGACGGGCGCAGGAACAGGCACTATCAGCGTTACCACCTTTGGCGGAACGGCGACATCAGGTAGTTCCTTGACGATTACTCCTGCGCCGCAGGTTTCCACGTTTATCGGCGATGGCGTTGCGGGCAGTGTGAATGCGGTCGGTGGGGCAGCGCAAATGAATAGACCCTTGCAAATGTGCAAAGTTGGCGGCGACCTCTATGTTGTTGAGGTGAATGGTAATGTTGTGCGGAAAGTGAATATTGCCACAGGCACGGTAACAACTTTTGCTGGAAGCGGCGTAGCGGGCTTTGCGAATGGCACAGGCACGGCAGCGCAGTTTACTCAGCCGATAGGAATTGTTTCCGATGGCACAAACCTCTTTGTTGCGGAGAAAGGCAACCATGTCATTCGCAAAATCGTCATTGCCACAGGCGTTGTTACAACGTTTGCTGGGAGCGTTGGTTCGCCGGGCTTTGCCAACGGAACAGGTCTGGCGGCTCAGTTCAACATCCCGTGCGGTTTGGCAATAGACGGTTCAGGAACGATGTATCTTGCCGATGCCATGAACCACCGCATTCGCGTCATTACCCCTGGCGGAGTCGTAACAACGCTGGCAGGAAGCGGTACGGCGGGCAATGCCGATGGAACGGGCGCGGCAGCACAATTTAACCGCCCGCTTTCTGTCGCGCTCGGCGAGGCAGATAATCTCTATGTTTCAACGGAAGTTGGGCATCATATTCGGCGCATTATCATCTCCACGCAAGTCGTAACAACGCTGGCAGGAAGCGGCGTGGCGGGCTTTGCCGATGGGACGGGTGCGGCAGCACAATTCAACACAACCGACGGCTTGGCGTTTGATGGCACGGGAACCTTGTATGTGGCAGATCTTCAAAACAATCGTATTCGGAGCATTGTTACCTCCAACGGCGCAACTTCGACACTCACAGGTTTGGCAGCAGCCGGATTTGCTGATGGAACCTTTGCGCTGGGGCAGTTTAATACTCCGTCGGGCGTATTTGTGGATGCTGGAACCCTGTATGTGAGCGACTATGTGAATCACCGCATTCGCAAAGTGAATCTTTCGGGTTCAACCTATTTTTGGAATGGCGGCGCGGGCGCAGACTGGCAAGTGGCAGGAAGCTGGTCGCCACCACGCACATCACCCGTCCCATCCGACATTTTGCAATTCAACGCTGGAACGCACACGCCGACCAACGTTCCTTCGCAAAGCATCAAACAACTCATCATTAACGGCAACGTAACGCTTGCCGCAGCAGCCGCACAAACACTCAGCGTTGGCGTGAACGGTGTGCAGATAGCCGCAGGCGTGGTGCTGGACTTAGGCGCGAATGTGGCTCTGGGACAAGCGGCGGGCGGCACTATTACGGTGGACGGCACCTTGAACACCAGCACGAGCTACGTGAATGGCGCAGGGAATCTTGTCTTTGGCGCAAATTCCATACTCGGCACCGCCAACAACGACGGCGTAAACGGCGTGAGTGCTGGCACAGGCGCGGTGCGCATGACGGGAACAATCACCTACAACGCAAGCACCAGCTACGATTTCACCGCAACGAACACCGCAAACCGCCTCATGGGTTTTGCAGCCGTTGCTGGAAAACCCGTCATTGCTCAGTGCAAAGATGTAACGATTGCCTCCAGCACATTTGCTCGCACGATGGATAATACTTTCACCGCGTCGGGCGCGATACTGGTGAACGGAAGGCTGCAAACTGCCGCACAAACACTGAGTTTGAACGGTACAGGCACACTCACCGTTCCAAGCGGCGGACGCATGATTGCAAGCGCAAACGGCACGATTTCCAATGGTAATGCTTCTCCCACAAGTTTCTCCGTGCAGAGCATGGGAACGCTGGAAATCCAAGACAACGGGCAGGTAAGTGCCGCCAGTGCTTCCGATGTGAACTACATTGCGGGTTCGACGCTGGAATATTCTGGTTCTACGGCAAAGACCACAACAGCACGGGAAATTGGTGCTTCAGGCGTACAAAATATGATTGTTTCCAACTCGCAACCCGTTACGCTCGGCGCAAATGCTATTGTTCAACAAAGTTTGGCTATCAATGCCGCATCGCAACTTGTGTTGAGCAATGTTGGCAATCCCACGCTCATGCTGAACGGTACGCTGAACCAAAACGGCGCGGCAAACATCGCCAGCGTGAACGGCGCGAACGCAGGCTCCATCACGCTTGCGGGCACAGGCGCACTCGCGCTC
>RDXM01000103.1 GCA_004292595.1 Candidatus Kapaibacterium sp.
TTGGCATCAGATTGTTACCGAAATGTTTATTGTCGCCTACAATCTTTCGTGCAGTAAGAAATAGATTTTATCATGTAGACTTGAACCACTACCAAAAACGTTTGGTGCTTTAGATGTAGTCCACCTCAAAGGTGGACTACATCTCATTTCCTTCACTTTTTGATATGCAATTTTTACCCGTTTTTAGTATATTTTCAGGTAAGTCGTTCGACACAGAATGTTGCAGTGGGTGAGTCTTGGTTATCTGGCAACTGTGGCACAATTCTTGCATTTTCAACAATGAGCATTCCGTCCAGAACAGACCTCCACCATCAGAACAAGATGCACAATATCGTGGAATGATGCATCAGCGAAGGCTTTGGCAGAATGTATGCAATACAAAAGTGTGATACACACCCTTGCTCAATATTTTGCTCATACTCTTGCTTTTCTCGTTATGAAACGCTCTTCAATGCTTTTTTGTGCCATTCTTTTTCTGCTCGGTGGTCTTGCTCTTACGCCGCAGCAAAGCCTTGGGCAGTTTATTGCGGCTCCGCCAAACCTGAACTTCGGACGCATTATTTGCTCAAATACTGTGATTAGCACGACCGTCGTTATCCGAAACACAGGCGCGAACACTCTTGTTCTCTCTGGTGCTGCCATCAGCCCGCCGAACAGCGATTTTGTTCTTGTTGCGCCGACCAACGTTTCTGCCTTTGCGCCGCTCTTTATTCCCGCGAACTCAACACAAGGAATCATCATTGCCTACAACCCGCTCCGCATCGGGGCGCAGAATGCCGCATTGATACTTGCTTCCAACGCGCTCAATACCACAACAGGAATTGTCTCGCTCCCAATTTCTTCCCAGCGCGATTCCACTGGCTTCCAGCTCTCCAGCACGAATATTGTCTGGAATAATGCTGCTGCAAATGCCGCAACCACAACCACATTGACACTCACCAACACAGGTTCTGTACCGTTTTCGCTTCCCACACCGCAATTTTCTGGCGCGTTTGCGCTCGATGCCATGCAGCCACCGACTGTCGCGCCTGGGGCAAGTGCCACTCTCACCTTTCGTTTTTTTGGTGCGCCCGCCGGCACAACAACAGCCACCGTGTTTAATTTCAACGATGACTGCGCTAGAACCACACAAGTACAAGCCTTTGCTGCCGTCCAGCAAGCTCCCTCTGTAACGGGCTTTGCGCCGAGTATCGGAACGATTGGAACACAAGTAACCATCGTGGGTGCAAATCTTGCCAACGCAACGGCAGTGTTTTTTGGTGGTGTGCAGGCGCAAGCCTTCCGCGTGGATTCGCCAACGCAAATCACCGCAACGCTTGGGCAAGGTGCATCGGGAGCAGTATTTGTCAGTGTTGGCGGTAATGTTGCCATTTCGGCGCAGCAATTTCGCTTTATTCCGCCGCCGTCGTTGCTTTTTTTTACGCCCAACACTGGCGGCACAGGAACGCCCGTAACGCTTATTGGGACAAATTTTGAAAATGTAACGCAAGTGCGCTTCGGCAATACGCCTGCTCGGAGCTTCACGATTGATTCTCCCACGCAAATCACCGCCTTTGTGGGAAGTGGTAATAGCAGCGAAATAGGAGCAATTACCGTCGCAACGCAACTGAGCGCAACGACATCAACACAGCAATTTACCTACATTCCACCGCCAGAAATTCTCTTTCTTACGCCCCAATCTGGTGCGGCGGGAACAGTCGTAACGATTGTAGGAAATAATCTTGCAAATACCCGTTCCGTGCGTTTCGGCGGGGTGGCAGCGCAATCATTTGTGCAAATAAGCCCAACGCAACTGCAAGCAACTCTTGGTGCCGACGGCGCGACGGGGCTTGTTTCTGTGCAAACGCCCGGCGGTTCGACCACCTCCACACAAATCTTTACCTTCACTGCACCGCCCACGATTAATTTCGTTTCCCCGACAATCGGCGCACAAGGAACGATTATCAATATCATCGGCAATAATTTTACAAATGTGAGCGGAGTGAGCTTTGGCGGGGTTCCAGCGCAGATGTTTACCGTCAGCAGCCCGACGCAGATTATCGCAACGCTTGGGCAGGGCGCAAGCGGCAATATCACCGTGAATACAGCAAGCGGCTCTACGACTGCCTCCACGCAATTTACGTTTGCTGCCACACCAACGATTACTTTTTTTTCGCCCACGAGCGGCATAGCAGGAACACTCGTTAATATCTTTGGTTCATCGTTTAATAACGTTGTAGGCGTGAATTTTGGTGGTATTCCAGCACGCACCTTTACCGTGCTTTCGCCAACACAAATTACGGCAATCGTTAGTAATCAGGGCGCAACGGGTAACATAGCAGTTATCACACAAAGTGGTGCTGGTTTTTCAGCAAATCAGTTCATGTTTCCCGTAATCAATAGTGTACAAAACTCTAGCAACGACACGGGATTGAAGCTATATTGCACACCAAATCCTAGCGCGGACGAAACAACGCTCCATTACACCATTCCCGAAGCAGCATCCGTGCGAATTGAAGTGCTTACATTGCTGGGAGAGCGCATCATTGCTCTGCAAGAAGGCACAAAAGCTGCTGGAGCGCATTCTCTCTCATTCTCTACGCAGGCAGTAGCGCAAGGCGTGTATCTGTGCCGTATCTCTGCTGGAAGCCGCATGAACACAGCGTTGTTGCGCATTCTTCGATAAGAAGTTGCCATTTACCGCCGATAGCGATATTTTTCAAACGGCATTCCCGACGACAAACGAAAATCCGAGCCAAAGCCTGTAAAATCAACAAAGACGAACTCCCGCGCAAAGGTCGGATAGACCCACGACCAGAGAATACGCCCATCGCGGCGGACATCGCGGGTGTATTGAGGTTGTCCAAAAATAGTGTAAATCATGCCCATATCCGATGCCCAGCCTTCGCCTGCGCCCATGGTGCGAAAATTCCTATTTGCATAGTCAATACGCTGGTAGTATTCCTCAAACGCCTCATTGCGCAAGGTTTTCGGCGTGGGGTCGAGGCGTTGCCAATACTCGTAGAAGCGTTTTTGTTTTTCTTCTTCGTTTGTTCCGTTTTGAATCGTTGTTATCTCGCCCGCCTGTGCGACGTAGCGCATTTGCCGCACTGCACGGTTGAGTTCCTCGCCTTTGAGCATCGTCAGCCAGCCTAAGCCTTTCCATTCCAAACGAATTGTCCGTGCAGAGGCAGCAATCACGTCGCGGTCTTGGAATTTCTGCGTGGTGTCGTTTGCCCGCAAGGCGAGAACACGCAAAGTATAGTTCCCAAGCTGCATCTGGGGCGGGAGCTTGATGCCGAGATAATGTTGGTCGCGTGGCGCGGCAACGTTATAGCGTGTGCGGCGACTCATGGTGAGGCGATTATTTTTTTCATCCAGCACTTCGCAGACAAAATCGGCGGAATCCAAGCCCGGACCAAAAGCATTATAGGTTTCAAAGAACACATAGAAGCCATCCTGCGTGAGGGGCGATACGTCGTCGCTCAGGTACGGCGTGATACCGAAGCGGTCTCCATTTGGCGTAATCGCGCTCGCAAGCATGACGCTACTCATCGCAAATTGCATTGCATCTACCTGAAGAGCCTTGAAACTACGCTGCATAGAGACGGTGCGTTTGCTCAAAATATCTTCCACTTCAGCAATGACGGTGTACGAGCCGGGCGCAATCATAAATGATGTTTGCATATTGTCAAAGGCTGCCGTTGCGCCCAGCGTAGCTTCTATGCGGTCTTCTTTCAAGGGGCGTTCTTTGCGAATTGTTTGTAAGTCCTTGCCTGTTGTCGCATCTTTAAGCGTAATGGTCAAGTAATAATCGCCTAAATACACACCGTCTTTTTTCATGAAACTGAGCGTGGTGTAGGGAACAACGGTAAAAATGTCCACACGCTGCGTAGAATCTCGGTCGCCTTTAAAGAAAAGCACATCCATAAAAAACGCCTTTGCGGGGCTTTGCTGTGGAATCGGCGACGGCGCATTTTGGAAAACCGTACTCGGGCTGTTTTGTGCGCGAAGCAGCGTACTCGGCAAGGCAAGCACTAGAGCGCATAGCCCAAACACAAGTAATGGTGAGCTTTTCAAAGGATATTGTTTCATGAAAAGAATAAAATAATTGCTGGTCAAGCAGACGTTGATTCAGCAGATGCTGGTCAAGCAGAGCGAACGTCCTTACTTTCCAACAAAGACAGGTGCTTGTTTGGTCGCAAATGCCATCAAACCAATCGCGCAATCTTGGCTGTTTCCAGCGATTTCCTGCATATCGGCTTCCAAGTCCAGTATCTCATCAAGCGTGGAATGAAGCGACTTGTGGAGCATTTGCTTTGCCAAACCGAGTGTTTTTGTTGGTGCCGCAGCAAGGCGCAGAGCGAGTTCCTGTACGGTTTGCTGGTAGTTTTCCGCCGAAGCAATGCGGTTCACTAAGCCCATTTTTAGCGCAGTTTCAGCATTCATGGGTTCATTCAGCGCGATAAATTCAAACGCTTCGGGATAATTCATCATCCGAGAAAAGAAATATGTGCCGCCGGAATCTGGCACAAGTGCAATCCCCGTAAAGCCTTCTACTAAGCGGGCTTCCGCGTGCATTACGCGCATATCAGTTGCCAGTGCGATAGCAAGCCCAGCTCCGGCAGCTACGCCATTGATTGCGCCAAGAATCGGTTTCGGAAGGTCGCGCATGGCGCGGATGAGTGGATTATAGCCTGTTTGCACCATCGTCTTAAAATCTATTTTGCCACCTTTGCTCATTTCCATTGCTTCTTTCAAATCCTGTCCTGCCGAAAAGGCTTTGCCAGAGCCACCCGTTAGCACAACACAGCGCACAGCATCATCGGCGGCGGCGGCGTTCAGTGCTGCAAGGAGTTCTGTTTTGAGTTGTCCATTGAAAGCGTTATAGACGGCGGGGCGGTTCAGCGTGAGCGTGGCTACGCCCTTTTCGAGCGAGTAAGTAAGTGTTTCGTAGTTCATGGAAAAAGCAAAGAAAGTGTGATGGAAAGGCGTTGTTTGTGAGATTGTGATGTGTTGTGTGTATTTCACATCCTGAGTGCTGTTGAGAACGTTGCACCAAAATAACTGACGTTTTTCACGGAAAGTTGTTGCGATGCGGAGACGTGAAATTACCTAAAATTGAATTGAACCAAGTTTGAAGGGAAAAATAAAATAAAAACGCGGCGGTCCAAGCGGTTTTCCATCAGGTGCGAAGCTAAATTCCAGTGCTGGCGAAGGAAATTTGAGAAGATTCAAATACTGCCGAAACCAATTCCACACCGGTCCGCCCGAGGGCAAGAGCTTTTCCATATCGTAGTCCAGCGCAATGATATAGCGGCGCGACGCATCTGCCCATTCTAAATTTCGTGCGGCATAGCCAACACTAAGATTGAGCCACGAGGGCCAAAAAGGCTTTGCTTCTTCCCAGAGCATTCCGTGAATGTTGAACGAGAACCACCACGTCCACGCACTGTAATCATCAATTGGGTTGCTAGAGCCTTTGCGCGTTTTTTCGTCCATCCATGGAGCTGGCAAATAGGTAGCTTTATAGTGGATATTGGAGAAAAATGGAACAAAGTGCTGCAAAATGTGCAAGACCGAACCTGCTGTATTTGCATAGACATCCGTCGGTGAGAAGCCCCAATTTTTGCCGAATCCGTCCTGCACTTCCACGAAAAACTGATAGCCTGCACCAATCAATCCACCACTGACCACTGCTAAGTCGTGGCTAAAACCAGAAGTAAGCAGCGCGTCGGTCGCAAATTTCGACATCGTATATGCTGCGAACATATGCCCGCCTTTGTCTGCGCCGTATTCGAGGTCGCCATCTTCAATAATCCGAAACGTGGTGCGGTCTGACCAAAAAGCATTGTATTGATAAATCTGCAACCCACCTAAAATCGCCGTAAAGCCGCCCCCGACGAGCGCAGTTTTGAGCGGGTCGAGCTGCGTATAATTCCGCACGGGCGAGCCATCAAGCGTGAAACGAGGAGGTCGTTGCGGGAGCGCAATGCTATCGAGCGCAGTTCTATTGAGCGGAATGCTATCGCTGGAAGTCCGTGCGCTATCCTTTGGAGCGTGGGTGCTATCAGCAAACTCACGTTGTGGTGCGCAGATGAATACCGGGGCAGAGCATTCTTCGACAACAGCCTCCACAGCCGCTGTATTGCTTCTATCAGACAGATTATTTGTAGCCGAAGAGACATCCACACCCGCCACAGGATGCAATTCTACAAGCATGGTATCCTGCTGAAGCGGTACAGATGAAGTATTTTGGCAAGCACGTAATGGCGGGCTTTGTAGAAAAATACTGTGCAGCAATGCCACAAACAATACCGTCAAGAAATGGCAGGAAGAGCGCATATTTTCAGGGGTTTGAAGATTGAGAGGAAGTCTTGTATCAAGTACCACCCGCTAAAAAACGGGTGGTTTTCAGAGCAAAAATATATGAAGCAAATTACTTGATGAACGCACGTCGTGATGAAAACATCACTGCAAGCGAAGAATCTGCCCCAAACGTACCGTATTCGACTCTAATTCTTTGTTCAATTCCTTCAAGCGTTCTTGTTTTATGCCGAATTTGCGTGAAATAGAGAAAAGTGTATCGCCCTCACGCACCGTATATGTTTTCTGACTTGCCGCGTCTTCTTGCGAAGGCGTTTCACTGCCTTTTTCGGCGGTGCTGCTCAAAATAACTAAATCCATTCCTTTACGGATATAGTTTCCGCGTAATTGATTCCATGCCGAAAGCTCGCGTTGGGTAACATTATAGCGGTTCGCAATATCAGCAAGTGTTTCGCCTTTTTGAACTTTATAGACTATCGCTTTACCGCCAGCAGCAGCCGTTGTGGACGCTACGGAGCTTTTAGGCTCGGTTACTTTTTTGTCTCCTTCTTCTGTTGCCGAGCGTGTGGGCTTGGACTCGACAAATTCCACTGGCACGGTCAGCACTTGCCCAACGTAAATGCGTCCGTGCTTCGACATACTCGAAAATCTGCGAAGGTCATCAATCGTAACGCCGTAACTATCGGCAATTTGCGCAAGGGTCTCGCCGCGTGCTACGGTGTGCTGGACTGTGCCTTGCTTCACCGCTGGTTTTTTGTTTGCATCTTCGGGGCGAAAATTCTTATCAACGTAGAGCGTCAATTCTGCGCCTTCACTCACTTTATCAGAATTGTAGGGAATATCGTTCCAGTTGCGCAAATCCGACATCCGCACGTTGTAGCGAGCAGAAATGCTGTATAACGTCTCGTCGTCTTTCACGCTGTGCGTAATTTTCTTGCTATTTTCGGGAATCGGCGCAGGGCGATGCTGTACTTTTTCTTCCGTAGTGCTTTTTGTTTCTGCTTTTGTCTCTCCTTTCGTCTCTGACTTTGTCTCTGCTTTTGCCAGTGCTTTTTCGTCAGATTTGCTCGAAGGCTGTTCTTTACGCTTTTCCTCGTCTTTGCTGGACTGCCGCGTCGTTGAACTTGTTACCGCTTGTGTACTTGTATTTTCATCGTCGTCTTCCTCATCCTCATCGGCATCGCTCTTCGCATTGTATCTGCCATCGGTCGGAATGCGGAGCATCGTTCCGACAGAAACACGTTTTCTGCGTCCGGTAATGTCATTCGCTGCGGCAATCACCGACGATGGAACGTTGTATTTGCGAGCGATTGACCACAAAGTTTCGCTACCCGTTACCTCGTGCATTGTCCATGAATGCTTGTCGGACTGACTCATTTTATCGTAATTCGCCACAAATGTGCTTTTTGTTCCAACAGGAATTTTGAGCTGATAATTGTCCGAGTACGGCGGCGTGGAATAGTTGATAAGCTCAGGATTGAGGTCACGGAGCGTTTCTTCGCCCACTCCTGCGGCTCTGGCTAATACTTTGAAGTCTGCTGCTTCATTCACAGGAACGGTTTCGTAATTGTAGCGTTCTTCAAATTGAATTTGCGACGACGTAAAACCATATGCTTCAGGATTCATGCACACCTTCGAGGCAGCCACATACAAAGGCACATAGTTACGGGTTTCTTTCGGGAGAAAGGGGCGAATATCCCAATACGACGGGTTTTGAATACCAGAACGCGCTATGGCACGGCGCACACCGCCCGGACCGCAGTTGTAGGCGGCAAGTGCCAAATGCCAATCGCCAAGCTCATTGTAGAGGTCTTTCAAATAGCGCATCGCGGCACGGGTGGCTTTTTCGGGGTCGCGGCGTTCATCGCGCCAATAGTCCGCGCCCAAGCCGTACATTTGCCCTGTGCCTTTGATAAATTGCCACAAACCGACCGCTTTTGCCCACGACGTGGCTTGCGGGCTGAGTCCGCTCTCAATCATGGAAAGGTAGATAATCTCTTCTGGTGCGCCTTCTTCGCGGGCAATTTTCCGCATCATGGTAAACCACTTGCCCGTACGCTCAATCCACTTCTGGAAATACCGCCGTCCGCGCACAGCCAGAAACTCAATCGCCCAAAGAACTTCTTGATTTTCTGGCATTGCCACTTGCAGTTTCACCCCACGCATCCCCGTAAAGGTCGCTAGTGCGGAGCTTGATTCTGGTAGCTTGAGTGCCTGAAATTGCCGCGCAGAGGAATCCTTCCCACGCGGGAAATTCAAATCCTCATATGACGGCATATCGGGATTTTCGACCGATTGGAAGAACTTATCTCGCAACACCACAATCTGCGCCTTATCGCTCAGATTATCGAGGTTGCGGATATAGTTTTCGTAGTCCTCAATGATAGACTGCATGAGGTCCATGAAGTCTTGATTATCCTGAATTTTGGGATAATCCGAGATTTTGTTGAGTGTTTCGATAGCTTGGTCGAAGGAACGGGCTGCGCGAGCGGTGTCTGAGCGGTTTATGTACGACAATGCTCGAAGGTACTGCTGACGCGCACTTTCAAGCGTTGTCGTCACAAAGCGTTCATTAACCTGCAAACCCGGTACAACTTGGAGCGTATCGTCCAAATCAGCAAAATCATCCTGAATACGAGGAAGGACGGTCGTTCCGTCATTTTTTTGCAAGGTTGTTGCTGCCTGAAGAGTTTCTTTATTCGTGCGCTGCTGGGCAAGAAGCGTGGAGGCACTTCGCTGCTCATTTAGCACAAGAACACACAAACTCATCACAGCGAAGAGGCGGAACAGTGCGCTTTGTGCGAGACACAAGGTCTGTTTCATGCGGTCTCCTCTCTGGTTAAGGGGTTAAACATTGGAAAATTATGATGATAACTGTGAAACAATGAGAACTACGAGCGTGGAACATTATCAGTGAAACATCATCAAAAACAAGATTCTCGCTCCGAAAAGTGTGCCAAGAATGCAGAAAAGTGTCAGATTTTCTTGACAACACCGCAGACTACCTTTTTGGAGACGCAATATAAACTTTTGCCGAAATCTATCCAAACCTGAAGTTTTTCAAAGGCTTATACACTTTGTCAGATTTTTCTGACAATCCTCGTATTTACGGGCGATTACGTGAAAAACGCTTTGCCAGAAGTAACATTTTTTAACACAGAGAAAAACTACGTTCACCGCGAAAAAAGATTTGGATTTTTGAAAGAATATAAAAAAAAGCTGTTGCATCGTGAAGAAGCAACAGCTTTTTTGTTTTGTATCTCTTTGTCTGCCTTTTTACTTTTTACTTTTTACGAGCAGCCGCTTGTTGTGCCGCAATCTTCGCAGACCGTACACGAGCCGTTGCGCTTGACGCGCATAGAGCCACAGTTGAAGCATTGTTCGCCAGTATAGCCTTTTACGCGAGCTTCAGCAATACGGGCTGTACGGGTATCGCCGTTAGCTACCGCACCGTTGCTTGCTGTGCCATTGGTGGTGCTGCCGTTGCTTGTTGTGCCATTTGTACCGATACCCTCGTATTCCAATTCATGCTGACGCGGTGCAACCTTCGTCTCTGGCGACGGCGGCGCAGGAACGACGTAGGATTGCGGCGTTAGCTCTGGCGAAGCAGGTTTTACGGGAACTTCATCCACTGCTTTGATGTGAACAAAATCGTTGCGCTTCAAGTAATCATAGCCAACCGAGCGGAAAACGTAATCCAAAATCGAGGTTGAATTTTTGATAGCTTCGTGTCCTTCCACCAAGCCTGCTGGCTCGAAGCGTGTGAAGGTGAAGGTTTCGACGAGTTCATCCACAGGCATACCGTATTGAAGAGCTTTCGAGGCAAGCACCGCGAAGCAATTCATCAAGCCCTTGAAGGACGCGCCTTCTTTGTACATATCAATAAAAATTTCGCCCAACGTTCCGTCCTCGAATTCGCCCGTGCGCAAGAACACTTTGTGTCCGCCCACATATGCCTCGCGGACAAAACCATTGCGCTTTTTCGGCAAGCGGCGGCGTTGTGCGCGGTGATAGACTTTCTCCACGATTTGCATTTGGACTTCTTTCGGTCCTTTGGTTTCGTCGAGGTCGTCATCCGAGCCAAGCATCAAGATTTCATCCAATTCGCTTGCGTTCGTGCTATTGAGCGGCTGCGAAAGTTTCGAGCCGTCGCGGTAGAGCGCAATCGCTTTTACGCCCAATTTCCACGATTCCATATACACATCGCCTACTTCTTCGATGGTTGCTTCGCCCGGCATATTCACCGTTTTCGAGATTGCGCCCGAAATAAACGGCTGAACAGCAGCCATCATGCGGACGTGTGCCATATGCGCGATGTAGCGTTCGCCTTTCGCGCCGCACTTGTTCGCACAATCAAACACGGGCAAATGCTCTGCTTTCAGGCTTGGTGCGCCTTCGACGGTCATTGTTCCGCAAATGTATTCGTTTACTTCTTCCAGTTGTTGCTTCGTGAAGCCAAGTTCTGCAAGCATATTGAAGCTGTAATCGTTCAACTGCGCATCCGTGAAACCAAGCGTTTGCGTGCAGAATTCCTCGCCAAGAGCCCATTTATTGAAGGCAAATTTGATGTCGAAAACGGTATCAAGCTGCTTTTCGACGGCTTCAATCGCTTCGGGCGTAAAGCCGCGTTCCTTCAGGCTTTGGCGGTTCACGTGCGGGCAGCCCGTGAGCGTGCCATGTCCTTTGCAGTATTTCTCAATGTCATCAATTTGCTGCGCGGTGTAGCCAAGCGTTACTAAGGCTTTGTGAACAGATTGATTAACAATTTTGAAGTATCCGCCACCAGCAAGTTTTTTGAACTTCACAATCGCAAAGTCAGGTTCTACGCCTGTTGTATCGCAATCCATCACCAAACCGATTGTGCCTGTTGGCGCAATCACGGTTGTTTGCGCATTGCGGTAGCCGTGCTTCTCGCCGAGCGCGACGGCATTGTCCCACGCTTCGCGGGCAGCTTTGATGAGGTTTGCCGGCGCGTCGTCCGCATTGATGCCAACGGGGAACACGCTAATTTCTTCGTATTCGCTGCGAGGCGCATTGTATGCGGCGCGGCGGTGATTGCGCATGACGCGGAGCATCGAATCGCGGTTGTTGGCATAGCCCGGAAACGCGCCTTGTTCCTTCGCAATAAGCGCGGAGGTTGCGTAGGCTTCGCCCGTCATGAGCGCGGAAATCGCACCTGCAATCGCCAAACCATGCGGCGAATCGTAGGGAATGCCTTGCGTCATCAGGATTGTTCCCAAGTTCGCGTAGCCAAGCCCCAACGTGCGGAATTTGTAGCTCAGTTCAGCAATGCGCTTCGAGGGAAACTGCGCCATGAGAACGGAAATTTCCAGAATCGTTGTCCAGATGCGGCTTGCATGGCGGAAGTCCTCCACTTTGAAGTCGCCATTTTCTTCAACAAAGTGTGAAAGGTTCAAGCTAGCGAGATTACACGCGGTGTCGTCGAGGAACATATACTCACTGCAGGGATTAGAGCCGTTAATACGCCCATCCGCCGGAGACGTATGCCATTCGTTAATCGTCGTGTCATACTGCAAACCTGGGTCGGCAGATTTCCACGCGCTCATGGCAATTTTATTCCACAAGTCTCGTGCTTTCAGGGTTTTGCGAATTGCGCCGTTGGTGCGATTGGTCAAATTCCAGCTTGCATCGTTCACCACAGCGTTCATAAATTCTTCAGTAACGCGCACGGAGTTGTTCGAGTTCTGACCGCTTACGGTGTTGTAGGCTTCGCCTTCATAGTGTGCGTCGAATGCCGTAAAATCAAGCGTCGTGAAGCCCTGCTCGACAAGTGCAAAAATACGGAAAATATAGCTATGCGGAATTTCCGCCTGAACAGCAGTATTGATGAGCTTTGCAAGCGTTTTATTGGATTTTGCATCGGTGCCATTTTTCAATGCTTCGTCCATGATTGCTTGCAAGTGATGTGCGGCGAGCTTCGAGCCTGCAACGAGCGCAGCTACTTTATCTTCTTCTTTTGCTTTCCACGCAATAAATTCTTCAATATCGGGATGATCCACGTTCAAAATCACCATTTTCGCGGCGCGGCGCGTTGTTCCGCCTGACTTGATTGCTCCTGCTGCGCGGTCGTAAATCTTCAAAAAGCTCATTAAGCCAGACGATGTGCCGCCGCCAGAGAGTTTTTCGCCCGTTGCGCGGAGCGACGAGAAGTTCGTGCCTGTGCCAGAGCCGTACTTGAAAATACGCGCCTCGCGGGTTACAAGGTCGAAAATACCGCCGTCGTTTACCAAATCATCTTCAACGGATTGGATGAAGCAAGCGTGCGGTTGCGGATGCGTGTACGCGTCTTTCGAGGCAACAAGTTTTTCCGTTTTCGGGTCCACGTAGTAGTGACCTTGCGACTTTCCGGTGATTCCGTAGGCAAAATTCAAGCCTGTATTGAACCACTGCGGCGAGTTCGGCGCAGCCATTTGCTTCATGAGCATATATGCGGTTTCGTCGTAGAATGCCTGTGCGTCTTCGGTGGAATCGAAATAGCCATGCTTTTCGCCCCACTCGCGCCAGCAACCTGCCAAGCGATGGACGACTTGTTTCAGGGAATGCTCTGCACCCATTTTTTGGTTACCGCTCTCGTCGAATATTGCCTGACCATGGTCGTCCGTAAGCGGCACACCAGCTTTACGGAAATATTTTTGAGCGAGAATATCGGTCGCAACTTGCGACCACTGTTTTGGTACTTCGATATTATCCATTTGAAATACCACCGAACCATCGGTATTGCGCAGGATTGAGCTGCGTAGGGTATAATCAAATTGGTCGAAAACATTTACGCCAACCTGCGTAAAACGACGCTGGATGTTCATGCAAAAAACTCCGCTAAGTGTATATAACTGAGGATTTTATTTGGATGTACTACTACTGTACTACTCTTTATGCTGTTAAAACCGAGTGCAAAATTTGGTAAGACGAATCATTGTGGATTTATCTTTTGCTGCACAGGAGAGTAAACTTAAAAAGTTTTTTTTTGATAACCATTGGAAAAATTTTTGAACAAGAGAGAATAGTTGTTTTCTATGTCAAATATGCTCTCGAAGCAGCATGAAACCTTGTGCGCAGGTTTTCCACAACTTACGCCCACTCCCAACATTTAGCACGAAAGAGGTTTGAATGAAGGCGTATTTTTGGAAAGATGTACTTTTCTTCACTTTTTTTACTTTTCTTCACGCTCATCAGCAAAAATAATATCTTTATAGCGTTGGTACAGGTACGAAAGCAGCATCAACACTACGCCCAAGCCGATAAACGAGCCAATCCGATACGGCGTAGTGAGAAACGAAAGGTCGAGCAGAAATATCTTTGCAATGGACAATAGCGACAAGCCCAACGCCGCCACACGCAGCCCCCAGACGCGCTTCACCAGCCCCGCCGCCATGAGCGTGAGCGCGTACACCAGCCACACGAGCGAAAGCGTGAGTTGTTTGCCATTCTCCAATTCCGCAATGCGCCCTTCTATTGCCGCGCCCTGTGGCAAAGCGTAGAGGTGCATGATTTGGCTGTGCCAATAATCAGACGCTTCGCCCGAAAGCAGCGTAAAGACAAGCAAGAACGCGCAAATACTGAGCGCGAAGGGAATATATTTTTTGATTAGTTCTGGCATGGTTTCGTTGTTGTCATCCCAAACCCGCATGAGAGCGAGCGTTGCGGCAAGACTTACAACAAGGCTCAGAACACGCTTATTCCAGAGGAATTGCCACGCCGTTGCGGGTTCGTACGCAAATCCCTTCAAAATAACCACGAGGAAAATTGCCCAAATTACCAAGCTGATTTGCGTAATTTCGCGCCATTTCATGCGCCTTCCAAGCCACGCTAATCCAAGAAAATATGCCACGTACATCACGATAAATGCTCCTGAGGACCACGCGGGACTGAGCAAAGCATCCTCGCTCAACAGCGCAGAAGAACTGCCGTTGCGGTCAAAGAGAACTCTATGTAAATATCCCAAAAACTGCGCTCCTTGAATTGCCCAAGGGAAATGGAAGACATTCCCTGCGAGCCATGTTCCTCCTTTTTGCGAAGCAAGTGCGCCGAGTATATTGCCAGCGAGAAATTCGCCGTCTCGTCTCATTTGCTCATACATGAGCGCGACAGCAAGGAATGATGCGATGATAGAGCAATATACCGCCAGCGTCAGCCAATGAAACGTGCCTGTTTTGTTCAAAAAGACAATGTATTCAACATACATGAACATTCCCCAAAGCAAGCCTCCAAGCAAAGTAACGACAAGCCACAAAAACGTATCTTTGTACACCCACCACGCAATGTAAAACATCACAGCCATTTCCACCGACCAAGCAATGACGAGCCATTCACGGGAAAACTGCTGCTGCGTAGCGATAACAATGAGCAATATCACGCTTGTCATTGTGCGGCGAAAACTCCATGTATCTTCCGCAACGCGGCGACGAAGAAACTCGGAAGCAAGTAAATACGCCAGCACAAAGCACACAGTAACAATGGGCAGCATTGTCGGAGCAGCATCCAGCATCAGCACCCACACAGGCGCGTAGGCAATGGTGGAACAAACCGCCACTTCTTGCTTGCGCCAAGCGACATCTGTTTTCACAAGGTTTTGTGCGGCTCGCAGCATATCTACTGCAAAAAATACGACCGCATACAAACACGCAAAGGTGAGCGCGAGCGCAAAATGCTCCAACGTCGTGTATTTGTCAATGTACCAGAGGAAGGCAATGCCGTAGGTGGCAGCAAAACTGAGCGGCTTCAAAATATACCACGCATCCCGCATGAGGACGAGCGCGAGTAAGCCAATGTTCAAAAGCAGCAAATAGGTAAAGAGTCCAAAAATATTCGGCGTTGTAGTGTGAAAAAGCAAGGGCGTGATGAATCCGCCAAACCACGCTATGAGTGCAGTTGGCAGGGATTCAAAGCGCAGAGCCATGAGGAAGCCAAGCGCAGTTACCAAAATCATTCCGCCAAAGGCAACAGGCAATGGCACAAGATGGTAGAAATTATACGACGCATACACGCTCAAATACAGCGTTCCCAGCCCCGCGCCGAGCAAACCTTGTGCGAATATCTCCAAGTCGCCCGCTCGCGCCCGCACTGCTCCCACAAGCAATCCTGCGCCCGCCACGAAGCCCATCGCAACGCGCAGCCATTCGGGAATGAGGTCGTTGTCAAACGCATATTTCAGGAAAAAGCCAATGCCGAGAATAATTGCCGCCGCACCAATGCGATTGAACACACGCCCGCCGATAAAGGCTTCCCACTCACGCTTGGTCTTGCTTGGTGGAGCGGGTTGCTTGGTTGCTTGGTCATTGGTTACTTGGTTGTTTGTTTCTTGATAACTTGTTTCTTGCTCTGGGTGTTTGAGGGTTTCCAGTTCAATGAGCGTGGAAAGCTCGCGGGCTGTATCGCGCTCTGTTGCTGGTGTTGGGAGGGAAGTTTTTTGCTCGGAAGCAAGCAGTTGTGAGCGCTCTAATTTCACAATGCGTCTGCGTAATTCCACGACATCGTTCTCTAGGGCGCGTATTTTCAGGATATTACGCGCAAAAAAGTAGATTGGCACAAGAACGACTGCCATGCTAAATAGTCCAAAAACTAATTCTTCCATAGTTTACGCTCCTCCCAGTGCGATGAACATGGCGTACAATCAAGATATTACTACGAATTTGAATCCTGCGAAAACCGCTTAATTTTTGGAATGCGCTCGGCACGATTGAGATTGAGCCACGTTGTGAAGCCAGGTCGCGTTGATTGAAACTGCCGAAGGCGCGGCGCAGACGTTGGCGCGGTGGAATCCAGCACTGATGCAGGACTCATGCTCGCAAATTCTTCATCAATCGCCATGCGCTCAATAAAATGCGCCATTTCTTCGGTGCGCTTGAGTGCCGCAGCGCGTTCTTTTTCGGCAATCACGCGGAAAACAGCGTTGCGCTCCAATGCCAAATGTGGATTATTGCTCAATTCTTCCAGAGACTTGATAAAATCTGCCTTCTGCGGCGTGTAGGCACCTAAATTTCGCTCGCGGATATATTTCAAGTTAAATCGTTCTGGTCCAGGATTGATGCGGCGGATAATCGGCACGCCCGCTTGCGCTTCGAGTAATTCGTACAACGTCGCGGGCGCAATGCCAGAGAGCATCACCACATCCGATGCGCGGTAGAGCGTTGCCATTTGCCCATAATTCAAAAACGGCAAAGGAACAATGCGCACGTGAGGGTTGTAGGCAGATGCCTCACGCTGAAGTTCGTTATACTTTGCAAACGCCTCTTCGTTATGTCCACAGGCAACAAGGATTTGTGCGCCTTCCCAGTTAAAATTGTCTGATTTAGCAAGTGCGCGAATATCGCCAAAAATTTCTGAAACCCAATACGAACCGCCTGCGGCGATAAATGTGAGTTTGTCGCGCTCAATAAACGGTGCGAAAGGTGCATCAATACTTGTCAGTGCGGTACGTGCAGTGCGGGCAGACTGCGAGCGAACATCGGTAAATTCTTCCCGCGCAATGAAGCCCGCTCGCTGCGTGGCATAGCGCGACAAGCCATATTTCATGCGGAGTTTCGCCAAAAAGCGTGGACTTTGTGCAATCACCCCATCGGGATTCAGACCACGATGCGGCGTGAAATGCACAAGCGACTCGTCAAAATCAGGAACGTAGCTGATGATGCGGACAGGAGAATTGAGTTCATATTTCAGTTCTTGCAGCGCGAAGGTTTGCAGAAAGTGTGTGCTGATAATCACTTCGGTTTCAGCATTGGCAATCAACGGACGAAGCTCGGCAGCAAGCTCTTTGCGGACGGGTTGGGTGAAAAGACCGTAGATTTCGCGGAGCGTATCGTTGTCGGCGGAGCGGTAGAGAAGGTCGTAAAAGGTCTCTGCTTTGGTGTAAATGCTACGGTGCATCGAATCTAGCACCTGTGCAGTGCTTTCAAAACATTCTACGTCCAGATGCGGCGCGAAAGTGCGCAGGGCGCGTTCAATGGAGAACATCGCCGTTTTATGCCCGCCGCCGGCAGCAAGGGTAACAATCAATACTTTTGCCATACCGAAAAAAGATGAAGGTTGAGCGGGAATGCAGAGGCGCAGAAGCCGCGTACAAACACGCTTTCAAGCATAAATTGTGGTGAAACAATACTTGACGAAGAGGTGCGCTACGACACTGATTGTACGCGCCAGTTCGTGCAAAGTTGCGTGGTAGAAGTGTTCCACAAACTCATCCTGAACGACGAATAAACTACAATTTTTATTTCACATGGAAATGGTTAAGACTTTCGCAAACCTCACAGGCAAGAATGCCTGTGCCACCACAAAACTGATATATACTGGCTTTGGTGGCACAGACATTCCTGTCTGTGAGCTTCAGAAGCACATTTTGCGAAAGTCCTCATGGTATCAAATGCAAAGAGACCTGAATGGGCAAAAAGTTACATAAAATATTCAATTTTGGGCAAAAATCACGCCGAAATTAACGCCTCAAGGTCGAGCGAAGGCGCGAGAAGCGGCAATAATTCTCGCTGCGCCGAACCGCCCGACACAATCACTTCGCCGCTTGCGGAAATTACCACATCAATTTCCGTGCGCATTCCAATATCGCCTTCGATGTAAATGCCCGGTTCAATCGAAAACGATGTCATTGGAATAAGCGGGCGAATATCGTTGGTTTCAAAATTATCCATATTCGCGCCAGAGCCGTGCGTATCAGTGGTGATGCTGTGTCCAGTGCGGTGAATGAAGTATTTACCAAAGCCAGCCTCTTCAATCACAGTGCGGCAAGCATCGTCCACATCGCAGCCGCGCACGGGCTTTGCGGGATTTTTGCCAAATTCGTCCTGCACAAGGCGCAAAGCGGCATCGCGTCCCGCCGCAATCGTATTGAAAATATGCGCTGGACGCTCTGGCACGGTTTCGTCAATGTACGCCATCCACGTAATATCGGAATAAACGGAATCTGGCTCGGTGGAACGCTTTGCCCACATATCCACGAGCAGCACATCGCCGCGCTTGAGCGTAGCAGAATTGTCCGCCGTCGGTCCGTAGTGCGCATTGGCAGAGTTTGCATTCACCGAAACGCTAGGCATGGAGTAGCTTGTCATGTTGTTGTGTTCAAAAAATTGCCAGACGTTTTGCTGCACGTCGTATTCGGTAATGCTTTTTCCTGCCAAAATACTCTCGCGCACAAACCCCAACGCAGAGCGCATCATTGCTGTTCGGAGGAGCTTTGCCGTTTCCTTATTTTCTTCAAATTGCTTCTCCGACCACACCGCCGAATACTGCTGCACAATATCCGCCGACGAAACCACATCAAACCCCAAACTCCGCAGCCATTCTACCGTACCGCCATCAACAAACGAAACAACGGGAATAGCATTGTTGGGTGAGTATTCAAGCGCGATGCGGCGTTTTCCCTGCAAGGTTGTCGTGATTACATCGTGCCAATCTTGGCGGTTTGCGTAGCGGATTTCTCGCGCATCCACCGCCGCGAGCGTGTGCGGTTCGATACCGTTTACAATCTTGACCACCTCGCCTTTGGCTGGAACAATAATCGCCCAACGCCGTGTACAATGGACGCTTTCGGGAATGCCAAAGGTGCGCCATGCAATGGGATTACTACCGCGAAAATCATAGAAAAGCCAAGCATCGAAGCCGTGTTCGCGGAGGATAGATTGTATGCGGGGGAGATTCATGGTCGTTCAGCAAAATGAAGTAGGTGAAAACGTGAATTCAAGAGAAGAACGCGAGAGATTCGTGAATCATTTGTTTATTCAGGCGTTGTCGTGGCGGCAAATTCCTGAGCATTTTCTATTGGCAGAAACGGCGAACCCATCGGAAAAAGCCGCTCTTGACATGGTAAATCAATGGTAAACGTCGAGCCTTTTTGTGGCTCACTTTCGGCGTGGATTGAGCCTTTTTGCAGACCAACAATCCGCTTCACAAGTGCCAGTCCAATGCCCAAGCCGCCATGCTTTCGTGTTGTCGAGCCATCTTCTTGAACAAAGGGTGCAAAGATGCGTTCCATTTGCTGGGAAGAAATACCAACGCCCGTGTCCTGAACTTCAATTCTCAGTATAGAAACATCAGACAGGTAGAAAACGCGAACATCAATACTGCCCTGCGAGGTGAATTTTACGGCATTGTTCACGATATGAAACACAATTTGCCGTGTTCGCTGTATATCGAACACAAGCGAACGAGGTACGTCGGGCGCAACACTGTGCTTGAAGTCAATCTTTTTTGTTTGAGCTTCGATATGCAACGTTGTACAAATCTCGTCAATAACACTACGAATAGAGCCTGGCGCAAGGCGAATTTCTATTTGCCCAGCTTCGATTTGTGCAAGGTCAATCATATCGTTCAGCATCACCAAGAGGACATTCGCGCTTTTTTTAATCTGCCGCATGAACGGCATACCGTCTGGGCTAACAAAATCTTCGTGAAGAATTTCGGTAAAGCCCATAATTGCCGAAAGCGGTGTGCGAAATTCATGCGAAAGATTTGCCAGAAACTCGGATTGTACGCGGCGTGCTTCCTGCACTTCTCTGAGCATTCGCTCCATTTCAAGCATTTGTCCTTGAAGAATATGACGATGCCGCTCCAACTCAACATTCTGTTCTTGAACTTGCGTGTTCATCATCTCTAATTCACGGGCTTGCGCTTCAAGAATATCCTGCTGTCTGCGCAAAAGCTCATTGCTGGAGGAAAACTCTTCATTTTGAGCTTCCAGCATATTCACCGATGTTTCTAGGTGCTGCACCGCAGGACGAAAGATAAAGAAGGCTTCTAAGCCAAGCGTGAGAAGAGTAAGAAGAAACAATGCGCCTTCGAGCATTTGCAAGCGCTGTACTGCTGCATGAAACTCTTCGTCGTACTGAAAAACAATAGCATTCATTTTCGGCAAAAACACTTCCGATTCTCGCAGCAAATCGCCCACCGTTGCTACGGCGACGGGCGAAGTGCGTGTGCTGGCAGTAAACCGCGCCGCCGCTTCGACTAAACTATCCATGCGCTGGAAGGTTGGGTTCAGCTTGGCAAACATTTCCTGTATTTGACGGCTGTTTTTTCCTTCAGGAATTCCTAAGGTAGCATCACCAAACTGCAACGCATTATGCGATTGCCGCCACAGTGTTTGCGCTGCTCGGAGCTTCTCTACAAAGTTTGGTTGTAGAGAAGGATCAACAAAGGCGATTTGCATGGCAAGTTTGCAGATTTGCTGACTGAGCATACGCTGCCTACCAGCAATATTAACAATCCGCGCATTGGTTTTATCATTCCGAAGGACGTACTGAACCGCAATTTGCCCAATAATCGCCATTGCAGCAATCGTACCAAGCGCAAGCATATACAAACGCCGAAGACGTATAATCTCAAAGCGCGGTGGTATCGCCATGGCAGAAGTATCAATCTTCTGTATCATGTTATTTATCGTTGTGCTATCTACCATCATGCTCTCTACAGTAAACGCAGTGTGATGTCTCTGTTATGCTAAAAGCGAGTAAAAATTGCATATCGAAAACTAAAGGAATGAGATGTAGTCCACCTTTCAGAGGTGGACTACATCTGAAGCAACAAGCCTTTTTTAGTATAAAGGCATATACGATTTTAACTCATGTTCTTGTGTATTTTTACCGTGCATACGCCATTGAACGCCGCTCGCGCACAACCGTTACGCGGATTTGCCCTGGATATTCCAGTTCGTTTTCAATGCGCGTGGCAATGTTATTTGCGAGCGAATCCGCCAGCAAGTCATCCACGCGCTCTGGCTCGACAATGACGCGGATTTCCCGACCTGCTTGAATAGCAAAGGTCTTGGTAACGCCCTCAAAACTGGTGGCAATGCCTTCCAACTGCTCCAAACGCTTGATGTAGCTCTCAAGCGATTCCCGACGCGCACCCGGACGCGCTCCGCTAATGGAGTCGGCGGATTGAATAAGCGGCGCGAAAATACTTTCCATCGGAATATCGTCGTGGTGCGCTCCTACGGCATTGACGATAATTGGATGCTCGTTGTATTTTCTGGTCAAATCCATACCAATCAGTGCGTGCGGACCTTCAACACTTTTATCTACACACTTTCCAATGTCGTGCAGAAGCCCTGCGCGTTTTGCGGGAATGGGGTCTAAGCCAAGTTCGGTTGCCATAACGCCGCTTAAATACGCCACTTCCATTGAGTGATGCAAAAGATTTTGTCCGTAGCTGGAACGATATTTCATGCGCCCGACAAGGCGAACAAGCTCGTTGTGAACGCCGTGAATACCGAGTTCCAAGAGCGAATTTTCGCCGATGCTGCGGATTTCGTCTTCCAATTCTTTCGTTGTTTTTTCAACAATTTCTTCAATGCGTGTTGGGTGGATGCGCCCGTCGCTCATAAGACGCTCCAGCGAGATTTTTGCCACTTCGCGCCGGAAGGGGTCGAAACCAGAAATCAAGACCGCTTCTGGCGTGTCGTCGATGATGAGGTCAATGCCAGTTGCTGCCTCGAAGGCGCGGATATTACGCCCTTCGCGTCCGATAATGCGCCCTTTCATGTCCTCGCTGGCAAGATTCACCACCGAGACGGTTGTTTCGATAGAGTGGTCGGAAGCGGTGCGCTGTATGGCTTGAACAATGATTTTCTGCGCCTCGCGCTTTGCGTTTTCCTTCGCATCGTCGCGGATGTCCTTGATTTTCTGCGCTGCGGCAGCCCGCGCATCGTTCATCATATTTTCCATCAAATACTTTTTCGCATCATCCTTCGACATTCCGGTAATGCGCTCCAAACGCAGCGTTTGTTCTTTCAGCGATTCTTCTGCCTTACCGTAGATTTCATCGGCACTGTGGCGTTTTTTCTCAATATCTTTTTCGAGCTGCTGGAGCTGCTTTTCTTTGCGATTGATAAGTTCTACTTTTTTCTCAATGTTCTCCTCGCGTGTTTTCACCTGCTTTTCGTACTGCTGCATTTTATTTTTTTTGGTCTGGACGTGGTTATCGTATTCCTGCTTTTTCTGAAACCACTCATCTTTTACTTCCAAGAGGCGTTCTTTTTTGATAGTTTCTGCCTCTTTTTCTGCGTCGTCAAGAATATTTTGCGCACGGGTGCGCGCTTCGGCAATGGTGCGTGCTGAGGCTTTGTTCAGAAGAAAATATCCCGCACCTGCGCCTAAAATCAAGCCCAGAATGCTGAGAATTATTGGCATGAGAGTATCCATGTCGTTGCTCCAAATAATAAAATTCTATGGGAAAGGAAGAGACAAAATTGTGAATTGTAACGCCTGAACGGTGGTTGTTCCTATCAGGCTTGTGAGCGGAGGAATTATTTTAAAAACAAAAATACCGTACCGATTCACCGCAAGTAAAGGTCTATATAAGAACTCTAGTCAGACACAGTGGGTAAACGCCCTTCTACATTTTGCTTCCAATGAACCCCGTTTCTCCAGAGAAGGCAGCTATTGTGCGATGACCGGACGGGATTTCCTTCTCAGGGAGAAGGTAAGGCCTGTAATTTGTAGCCGGAGCAGAATTCCCTAATAAAAAAGATTATAAGTTCTTATGTAAGGGTCTGTACGGTGAACCAGTACGGTACTTTTGGGTGCTTGGTATAGTGGTGCTGCTTAATGACAAACTATATCAAGACTTCCATGCAAAACGTAACGATACTGTTGGCATAACGAGTATGCCGATGCAATATCAAAGAACATGAAGAAAACAATTATCAGCAATTTTCGTATAAGCAATCTTCGTTTGAAAGATTCTTTGCAATGATTCTACACGAGCGTCGAACTCACGTTTACGAGATAGTATCAGATTTTCCAAGATTTGTTGGTAAAGAGACAGTTCCTGCTAACGATGATTTTTCTTGTTTTTCGTTGTGATTCTTTTGCATCGGTGCTTTGGTGTACCCTTTATCGTTTGTTTTCTCGTATTCTAATACATCTTGATTTTTTGAGCCATGAGTTGTGTTGCCTACTGGGAGTGGAGTGTCGGCAAAAGTTTTACTGCCGATACTCGCATCGCCAAAGGACTGACGCAAATACGCTACCATTTTTTCTACTTCAGAGGCAAGATAGAGTTTGTCGCGCTGCTGCTGCTGCCGTACGTCATGTTCTTGCTCGGCAACGTTCAACGCGGTAAGAATGGAGAGTGTCGCGGTTGATTGTTCTTTGCTGCTACCTTGAATCAAGCGGAATTGGGTATCAACCTTTGCTGCAACGTCCCGCACTTTGGCTTCGTCGTCGCTTCGCAAGTTGTACTCTTGTCCACCGATTTTTACGCGCACTGTTTTTTTCATGTTTGTTGGATTATACAGACCGTGAATCACCCCGCGCCCAAAGACGGGAGCTTCTTGGTTCAACGACGTGGATGCCTCCACAGTCTCCCCAAGCGTTTATTCGGGCAATTCCTGCCCTATTGATGCTTCTAACGCCTGAAGCATCCTCTCTCCGAGCATATTACTGAGAGAGTCATAGCATTGGTGGTATCGCTTTTATGCCTGTCAGATTTGATGCGCTCCAGAAGGAGGTTTGCAGCACAAGCGGCTATCTTCAAAGAACTGTGGCAAAAATACACATTCTACGATTGACAACCAAAAGAACTTCGCTGCGCTCTTCGGTGGCGCATCCTGCGGTATCAACGACAAACCACACTGCCCAAGAGTACTGCGACGAAATGTCGTATACTCTGCTATGCCCGAAAGCAAAAAGAACAGCACATCAGACAAACACGGTAATCTACACATTTTCTCACACTGTTTCAACAAGAAAAAATGCAAAGTATGTACGTCTATATTTGCTATTTCACCGCTCGCACCGCAAAGATATTGCCCGGCAAGTCCAACAATAAAAGACCTCTATCAATACTACGTCCAATCCATTGCAGGGGTTTAGGATAATAAAAATCTAATTGCCCTACTCGTGTAAAGTTGATATACGAAAGAGATTGAAAATTTTTTCCTAATGCCTGAACGTGGCGTGGAGAATTACTCCGATAAAACACGGGATAATTTTCATACCGTGCTTCCCCGCGTTTGCCATGCAAAGCATTTAAGTATGCGTCTTTCAGTCCTGATTTTTCAAATGCGAGCGAAATATAGGGAAAATAAGAACGCGCGTCAATCGTAAACCCCCAAAATACGCCATTCGGACGCAATACTTCGTGCAGTTTGTCCCAAAATTTTTGTGGATGTTCTAAGTGTTCCAACACCATACACGAGAAAGCAAGATCTACAGAATGCGGCTCAATAGCAGCATCTTCAAAAAAACATCGATGTGTCTCGGTAAAAAGCGAGTTCAGAGGAATTTCTGTGTCTGGCTCAACACCGATATACCGTGCCGAAGCCTTCCCCAGCACTGTTTGCACATCCATATCTGCATCGAAACCATGCCCACAGCCAATGTCCAGTGTGGTCGGCTCTGGGAATTGTGTGAGTTCATGAAGAAGAATATCACGAAAAATTGCCCCGCGCCATTCGGCTGAACGGTAACGCTCCTGCAATGAAGCCACAGGAAGAGAGCGAAAAGAAGTACTCATAAAAGAAGTAGTCAAGATGTTCGGCAGAACAGACGAGATGAAAGGAAAAATGCGGCATTTAGAGCAGTGCTTGATGCCTAGTCTGCACTCAGCAAATTAGGAAACTTCATCGCCAAACGCTGCATTTCTGCTGGTGGGAAAGGATTTGAGCTGACCTCTAATGAGCGCAAACTCTCAAGATTGGCAAGCTCATCGGGCAAGGTCGTGAGCTGATTGCCACTGACCAGAAGCGTACGTAAATCCATCAGAAAGCCCATTTCATGCGGTAGTGTGGTCAGCTTGTTTCCGCTTGCGAGCAGCACTTGAAGCTGCTTGAGTTTACCAATTTCTGGAACAATACTTTGAAGTTGATTATCGCTCACGTTCAGCGTTTGGAGACTAGTGAGTTCGCCTAATTCCTCTGGTAAGAATTTCAATTTATTGCTGCTCACATCAAGGTTTTGCAAGTTTGTCAGTCCCGCTAATGCAGAATCCAGCTTGATAAGTTGATTTCCTGTTGCCACGAACGTGCGCAGATTGCTCAGATTATGGAGTTCGGCGGGTAGCTTGGCAATTTGATTAAAACTCACCACAATCGTCTGCAATTTTATCAGCGTGCCGATTTCTGGCGGTAGTGCTTTGAGTTTATTGACATTCACTTCCAGGCGTTCTAATGCCGTCAAATACTTGATTTCCTGCGGCAGAACGGTCAATTTATTGTTCACCACATCCAGCACACGCAAGCTCTCCAAGCCGCTGATTTCGGACGGAAGTGCGGTCAGTTTATTGCCGACAAGCAAGAGGTGTTCGAGCTTGGTCAAGCGTCCAATGCTGGGCGGAAGCACAGTCAGATAATTGTAATTCAACGCTAAGGTGCGTAATTCCTGAAGTTTGCCAAGTTGTGCGGGAATGGTAGGAATGCGGTTGTTATTCAGGTCGAGCGTTCGCAAAGCAGGTAAATTGCAGATTTCCCAAGGAAATGCGGTAATTTGATTCGACATTAAATGCAAAGACTGAAGCTGCGGTAAATTCCCAATCTGCACGGGGATAGCCGTAATTTTATTATGCGATGCATTCAAATAGCCCAACAGCTGCAAGTTTTCAATCTGCGCGGGCAGCGCGGTGAGATAATTATGCGTCAGGTCGAGGCGTTGAAGATTCGGAAAATTCCCAATTTGCGGTGGCAAAAAAGACATTTCGTTATTGCTGAGGTCAAGGATTTGGACATTGCGCAGTTGCGAAATCTCAATCGGGAAGGTTTTGAGTTTGCGAAAACTCAGCGATAGCTTGTACACTTTCGTTGGTTCTTTGAGTGCTTCTTTGATAGAATAATAGGTTTTCTGTTTGGCAAGAGCAACCGAATCTAAGATAGCACCTGGCGGAACGGCAATTTGTACGAATTTTATTTGTCCGCTTGCTTTGTCCTGCGCACGTGCTGATGCGCCTTGTGCGCAAATATGCACGAGCAGCGCACCGCACCAATAAAGGCACACTATTATTACCGAAAAGACACGACGATAAGAAATCAGACGATTCACCATTGTTCTGCAAAATTGATAGACAAACATGGTCGCACCGCTACAGACGGTACGCAAGGACTCACTTATAAAGCATTAAATGTTCTGAAAACGAGCCGAAAGATACATCTTTGTTAGGTTTTACACAAGTTTCACCGAAAGAGTTTTTTGCGAGAGTCAATACACATCTTTCACCAAATCATCTTGGGTACAAGCGAATCTCTGTGTATTTTGGGCGTTGCAAATATAATTTGTCGCACGTGTTGTGATAATGTAATGTGATAATTTCTATCCTAAGCCCCGCTCCAACTATGCTCTTATATCAATCTAATTTCCCCACACTCACGCTCTTCCGACGCGGCAAAGTACGCGATGTCTATGACCTCGGCGACAAGCTGCTTATGGTTGCCAGCGACCGCATTTCCGCCTTCGATGTGATTATGGCAGAACCTGTGCCAGACAAAGGCGAGCTTCTCACGGCTATTTCGCTGTTTTGGTTCGAGCGCACACGCGACCTTGTGCGCAATCACCTCATCACGGCAGATGTCGAAAAATACCCCGAAGAATGCCAGGCGTACCGTGAAATCTTGCGCGGACGCTCAATGCTGGTCGAAAAAACACAGCCTTTGCCGATTGAATGCGTTGTGCGTGGCTACATTGCGGGTTCTGCGTGGAAGGAATATCAACAATCGGAAACTATCTGTGGAATCAAGATTCCAAGCGGCTTACAGGAGTCATCGCGCTTGCAAGAACCTATTTTCACGCCCGCAACAAAAGCCGAAGAAGGACACGATGAAAACATTTCTTTCGAGCAAGCAGCGAACATTATCGGCGCAGAACAAGCAATGACGGTGCGGATTCTGAGCATTAACCTCTACAAAACAGCCGCGCTCTACGCCCTGCAACGCGGTATTCTTCTCGCCGACACGAAGTTTGAATTTGGCATTGATTCGCACGGACACATTATTTTGATTGATGAAGCTCTCACGCCTGATTCCTCGCGCTTCTGGCTGAAAGAAGAATGGCAACCAGGCAAAGCACAAACGAATTTCGACAAGCAAGTTCTCCGCGATTATCTGGAAACACTGGATTGGAACAAACAATATCCGCCTCCAACGCTTCCGCAAGAAATTTTAGACAAGACCACAGCAAAGTACAAAGAAGCATTGACACGGCTTGTAGGCTAAAGAATAGTGGTAAGTGTTGAGTAGTAAGATATTATTTTGCAAAATGTTATCAATCGGCAATGATGAATCTCAATCCGCAACAACTCACCGCACCGCCGATAACGGTGGAAGAAATGCTCGAATCGCCCATGCTGCGCTTGCCGCTCACACACATCAATCCGAGCGTGGCTTTGACACGGAGTATCAATGACAAAAACATCCATCGTCCGCAGCTTGCATTGGCGGGCTACGTGGGCTTGTTTACTTATCATCGCATTCAAGTTTTTGGCAATACGGAAATTCATTATTTACAAAGTCTGAGTCCGAAAAAACGCCAGCAAGCCTTTCGTGCATTAGCGCAATTTGAAATCCCTGTTATCATCGTAACAACTAAGAATACGCTTGATGATGAACTCATTGCGATTGCGACCGAGCATAATATTCCCGTGCTGGCAACCGAGCTTGAAACCATGCGGGTTACCTACATTTTGTCGGAGTATTTGGATACGCATTTTGCACCGCAAGTGGCTTTGCATGGTTCGTTTGTGGATGTGTACGGCGTTGGAATTATGTTTGTCGGGAAAAGTGGCATTGGCAAAAGCGAAATCGCGCTCGACCTGATTGAACGCGGACACCGCCTCGTTGCTGATGATGTGGTGATTCTGACGCAAAAGCGCGACGATATTATCATCGGCGCAGGAACGCGTCTCGTGCAACACTTCATGGAAGTACGCGGCTTGGGGTTGATTGATATTCGCCAAATGTTTGGTATTCGCTCAATTCGCTTTCAAAAACGCTTGGAAATTATTGTGGAATTGGAGCATTGGGAAGAAGCAGGCAACTACACCAGAACTGGCTTAGATGCTGAGACCGTCGAAGTGTTGGGTGCGCCCATTTCCTACGTGCGCTTGCCAATTTTGCCTGGAAAAAACATCACCGTCATTTCCGAAGTTATTGCGCTCAATTATCTCCAACGCGCCTACGGCTACGATGCCGCACAAACCTTCTCCAAACGCCTTGAATCCGAGATTGTGAACCGCATGAAGCATGGCAAATCTGCACGAATGGAACGGAATTTATCGCAATATCACAATGATTTTGAATAACAAGAACACCCATTTATGAACACCACACCAGAAACCAATCCCCCCGAAAGCGCACCATCACTCTCTGTCTATCCTGTGGAAGCGGGACCCGTTGCCACCTTTGGCTACATGATTACCGATACCACCAAAGGCGTAGCGGCGGTGATTGACGTGCCGCTTGAGAGCGCGGACTATTTTATGGAAATTGCCGAACAGGAACAAGTCCGCATAGAATCTATCTTTCTCACGCATTCGCATTGGGACCACACGGGCGACGTGGCAGCACTGTTGCGTTTGTGTGCGGCGAAAAATCTTGACGCTCCGAAAGTCTATATCCACCCCGACGATGAATACCGCATGGGTAAGCCAAATGACTATACCAGTGTACCGTTGCCGTTTACGCTAGAAGCCTGTAAAGCCGACGGATTCATGCGTCATGGCGATATTATCAGTTGTGGCGGCTGGCATTGTGAAGTGCGCCACACGCCTGGACATACCGAAGGCGGCGTGTGTTTTATTGACCATGCGCAAAAAATCGCTTTTGTTGGAGATACCTTGTTTGCGGGCAGCATTGGTCGGACGGACTTGCCAGGCGGCGACACAGAAACCTTGCTGAACGCTATTCGCACACAACTTTTCACGTTGGATGACGGTTTTATCGCTCTTCCCGGACATGGCAATCACACAACGATAGGTGTGGAGCGGCGTAGCAATCCATTTTTGATGTAATCGTTGCCGAAGGGATACGCGGTTTTGGCAGACGCTCTGTACGAGAATAAAGTTGCGAAGAGCCAGAATTCATCGTATCTTGGGGAAGCAACGCGCGAAGATTGTTGTCTGTTTTTTCATTGTTTCTTTGCGCAACTTTCCTTCTCTTTTTCATAAAATTGTTGAGATGAAATCGTTGTATCATCATGTTGTACGTTTTCACATTGTGGCTGTTTTTTTGAGCGGTATGGCAGCGTTTATGCTGGAAACTGCTCCACTCCACGCCCAGCAAGCACAAGCAATTTTTATATTGCGCGACACGAGCATTCAACGCGGCGCATTTGTGCGGATTCCGCTTGCTGTCTCCTTGCGCAATGCGCCAGCACGTATAGATTCCATGCGGCTTGTGCTACGTTACACGCCGTCGGTTGTGCTAGTGGATAGTGTTCGCGGTGGTGGTGAGAATATCATTGCTTGCCCCGCGCCCCGCTTCACCACTCAGTTTTTGAGCCTCAGCGAAGGCGTGATGACGCTCGCGTGCAATCAAATTCGCCCAATCGCAGCCAACAACCAAGATACTGCCATACTTTGCACGGTGGATTTTCGCGTGTTAGCGTCCGCCGAGTCGCTTGCCACGATACGCATTGAAAGCCTCACTCTCAACGCCACCGATGCAGAATTAGTCGGAATGCGGCGCAGCAGCACGATTCGCGTCTTTGGCGAACCCAGCATCACAACACGCTTCACCGATGCTATTGAACAAAATTATCCGAACCCGATTGCAAATAGCGCGAGCGGAACAACATTTCCCTACACGCTCGCAGCCGCAGAAGAAGTGCAGTTTAGCGTGTATTCGTTGCGTGGCGAGGAAGTATTTCGCTTTCCAGCTATGCGCCAATCACAAGGACGCTACTTCCTTCGGTACGTGCCAGAGCCGAGTCTACCCAATGGGTTGTATTCCTTGCGCATGGTGACGCGCAATGGCGCATTTCGGCAATCGTTTATGATTTTGCGGTAAAAACAGCTCAAGTACATGACAAAATTGATTCATTAGTGGCACAGACATTCTTGTCTGTGAGTATTAGTGTGGGGTTCAGGCAAAAAATTCAGGCATGATAAAACACAGACAAGAATGTCTGTGCCACTGAAGCCTGATTTTATTGAGAATTAAAGAATTTTGCCGCGTACTAAAAAAACAACACATCATTCCTCGCTTTCAGAGAGCGTTGGTATTCGTTTCATGTGATTCAACTATTTGGTGTTAGTACGCCTAACTCCTTCTTCTCCAATTCATTCCTACGATGTATGGCAAAATTAAATTTTGGTGGCGTTGAAGAAAACGTCGTTACGCGCGAAGAATTTCCGCTTGCAAAGGCTCAAGAAATCTTGAAAGATGAAGTCGTTGCCGTGATTGGCTACGGCGTTCAGGGTCCTGGACAAGCATTGAACCAAAAAGATAACGGCATTACCGTGATTGTCGGGCAGCGTCCGAACTCAAAATCATGGGACAAAGCCGTTGCTGATGGTTTCGAGCCAGGCAAAACCTTGTTCACGCCCGAAGAAGCTGCCGCAAAAGGCACAATCATCTGCTATTTGCTGTCGGATGCGGCGCAAATTGAGATGTGGCCCAAGCTCAAGCCGCATTTGACCAAAGGCAAAGCTCTCTATTTCTCGCACGGCTTTGGCATTACCTACAAAGAGCAAACGGGCATTATTCCGCCCGATGATATTGATGTGATTTTGGTCGCACCGAAAGGCTCTGGTACCTCACTTCGCCGCTTGTTTGTGGCTGGACGCGGCTTGAATTCGAGCTTTGCTATTTTCCAAGATGCCACCGGACGTGCGCACGACCGCACCATTGCGCTTGGTATTGCGGTTGGTTCGGGGTATTTGTTCGAGACCGATTTCAAAAAAGAAGTATTTTCCGACCTCACGGGCGAGCGCGGAACGCTCATGGGCGCAATTCAAGGCATTTTCGAGGCGCAATACAACGTCCTCCGCAAGCGCGGACACACGCCATCGGAAGCATTCAACGAAACCGTTGAAGAACTCACCCAAAGCCTGATGCCACTCGTAGCGGAAAACGGCATGGACTGGATGTACGCAAACTGCTCCACCACCGCACAGCGCGGCGCGTTGGACTGGAAAAATAAATTCCGCGATGCTGTCGCGCCCGTCATGGAAGACTTGTACGAAAGCGTTGCCACAGGCAAAGAAGCTGCGCGGTCTATCGCTACAAACAGCCAGCCAGATTACCGCGAAAAACTGGAAGTGGAACTGACGGAATTGCGGAATTCCGAAATGTGGCAAGCTGGAAAGACTGTTCGCAGCTTGCGTCCAGAGAACAAAAAAGCATAAAACGTTGGAAACTGGAAGAAAAATATGCCCGTACTGTGAGCGATTCAGACATTCACATTACGGGCATTTTTTGTTGAGCGGGCAAGTAGTTATCATTCCTCACAAAACCTCATATCATGCAGCACATCGTCCTCACCTGTGGCGACCCCAACGGTATCGGCTTGGAAGTTGGAATCAAAGCATTGACGCGCTATGCAGAGCTTGTGCGCCAAAGCAATGCTGCACCCGTGCGCTTCTCGCTCATTGTTCATCCCGAAACATTTTGGCAGTATGTTAGGCAAATACCAGCATTAAAAAGCCTTGTACAGCGCACGGAATCAGGCTTTCAGCTTGGTGAAATGTCGTGCGAAATTATTGATTGCGCAAAGCAGGTGAACGTGGAATTTGGTAAGGAAACGCGAGATGCGGGAGAATTATCGTGGGAGGCATTACGCATTTCGGCAGAATTGCTGCGAAAAGGAGCAGAAGCGAGTGCTGATGCGGTTGTTACGCTACCCGTCTCGAAACGAGCATTGCATTTAGCAGCATTTCCTTTTCCTGGACAAACGGAGTTTTACGCACACAAATTCGGCACCGACAAGCAAATGATGATTCTCGCCACCGAAGCCGCCGAACTCGACCCCAAGCACGCGCCAGTGCGGGTTGGCTTGGCAACGGTACATATTCCGCTTCGTGAGGTTGTTACGCGCCTCAGCGAGGAACGCGTTGTGGAGCGCATTGTTGCCCTGAACAGCGCATTACAACGCGATTTCGCCATTGCGAAGCCGCGAATTGCCGTACTCGGCGTGAATCCTCATGCGGGCGAGCAGGGTGATATTGGTTCGGAGGAAATTCACATTATTGAACCAGCCCTGAAGACCGCACAAAATCATGGCATTCACGCCGAAGGAGCGTTCCCAGCCGATGGCTTTTTTGCGCACGGCGCGTTCCGCTTGTATGATGGAATTTTGGCGATGTATCACGACCAAGGACTGATTCCCTTGAAGCTCCTTGCTGGAAATGGCGGCGTGAATTTTTCGGCAGGCTTGCCAATTATTCGCACCTCGCCCGACCACGGAACCGCATTCGCACTCGCTGGGAAGGGCATTGCCAATGAAGCCAGCACGTTCGATGCAATTCAAATGGCACTCAGTATTTGCAACAATCGTACAAAATTTATCACCAAATAAACCTATGAAACTCTCCATCGGAACGTTCAACGTTCAAAACCTAACCCGTGCTGGCAAGCCAATTTACAACGAATCTCGCCCTTTGTACTCGACCGAAGAATATGCGAAAAAGCGGGCGTGGATTCAAGCACAGCTCGCAAAAATGGATGCCGATATTATTGGCTTTCAGGAGATTATTGAGGGTGAAGCTCTGCGTGATTGTGTGCGCGGAACAGAGATGGAGGATTGGCACATCGCGGCGGCAAAACCCAACGGGCAAACCCCTGTAAACGCCATTCTAAGCCGCTTTCCGATTGTCAGCACCGAGTGTATTTCCAAGATTCCCTTTGCCTTCGAGTTTTTTGATGACGATGCGCAGCGTGCGCGCCTGAAAAGCGCGTCCGGACAAGTTCCGGCGGCTATTCCTTTGCAAATACAGGATTTCTCGCGTGATGTTTTGAAAGTGGAAATTGAAATTACGAAAGGTTTCTCTATTGTGGTCGGCGTGGTGCATTTGAAATCGAAACGCCCCATTCTCCCAGACGGACTCGACCGCGACGATGCGACGCTCGTGGAATTAGCGCAAGGCAGTGTGCGGTCATTGATTCGGCGCGGTGTGGAGGCGGCAGGTGTGCGAGCAATTTTGTCGCAGCACATCGAAGAACGCCCAAACACGCCTATTTTCCTCATTGGCGACCTGAACGACAGCGATACTGCGGTGACGAACCAAGCAATGCTCGGCGAGCCGCCCTTTCACCGCCTCAGCCCAGAAGAAAAAATTGCGCGGTGGCGATACGTCCTGCAAAACAGCCGCGATGTGCAGGCACGGCGCAGCATGGAGAACTTTTACTACACCTACATCCACAACGGACATTATGAAAGTTTGGATAATATTTTTGTCTGCAATCACTTCGCAGACCGCAACACAGAACGCTTGGGGCGGATTATTGATGTGCGTCTTTTTAACGACCACCTTTTCGACCAAACGCTTTCGCACGACCGCAAACCGCGCCACGTCAGCGACCACGGGCAAGTTGTGACCAATATTGATGTTTTTGAAGATAGGATAGAGGGCGCGTAAAATCAAGTATTCAAGACTATTTTTTCAGGAGATACCAATGAAAAATTCAACGCAAAATCTACAACAACGCTATCATGCAAAATGGCGTGTTTTCGCACCCTTGGGGCTTGCGCTTGTCGGGTGCGGTCTCAGTATTCTTGGTGAGGCGATTGGCATAAAGACAAGGAATGAAGAGGTTTTGAGCTGGTTTACGTGGGGGACGCTTGGGCTGATTATTACCAATGCAGGGCTTGTGTTCTTTGGCGAAGCGGTCAAATGTCGCGTTTTGTTTGAAGTGCAGGAACATCGCACAAAATGAAGAGCAAAGTCGCCCAAACTGCTCAATTATCCAGTTTTGATAGCTTGAAATATTCTTGCCTGCCTACGTCCGACGTATAGAGCGCAAGACTCTGGTCTCTTTAGTCAAAGAAATTGTCAGCATCCGATGGAAGATTAAGCAGTTTTTCCACGGATTCAAGCAATGCACGGAGCTTGAGTACTGGCAATGCCGAGTCTCACGTATTCAACGCAATCACATATTGTTCGTGGGTTACGCATTTTGAATTGTAGAATTGATATGCAATAATTTCGCCTTCAGCTCACGCTAAGGGTGTAAGGTGCATATTTTTACGCGCTTTCTAAAAAAATGTTGTGGTTATGGGACTGACAATGATAATCTCTTGCCTTATCGCATTGGTCTAGTTTTTCTATTCTACCTTGTCACTATTTCCGAGATGTTGGTATGCTTATAGGACAATCGCTTCAACGCTTACTCGCAACAATTTTTTGCATGGCAATGCTGTGCGGGAGCGGCTTGTTATCATGCGCCGATGCTTTCCGTGTACAAACCATTACACAACGAATTATCCTTCAACGGCAGACGACACTGTACAAACTTCAGCAAGGACGGCGCACACAGGAATATTTCGGTATGGCACTCGCTGAAGATACTCTCTTTTCCTTTGCTACTGTGCAAGCTCCGAGCGAAGCAGGCAACAGGCAGCTTTTCTACATTGTGCGTGAGAGTGGTGAAGCGTGGTTTGATGCTGATTCGGGGCAAAGCTCTCCAAAAGCCTTGACCGAATACGATGCTGTTACGCGGGTTTGCGACACCAAGTTTTCCTTGCCAAATGAGCTTGATTCCCTTGCGTGGGCGCGTGCGTTTGCCTTTGTGGACACGCACACGAGCGACATTATCAATCAAGCCAGTCCGACGCTCATCCAAACAAGCAAGCGGAATCGCTTGCCGAATAGCGTGAGCTTTACTATTCGCCGCACACCGCAGGCGGGCGGGATGGTGCAATACAGCGTCCGCGCCAATGAGAGCCTCACCGACTTGAACGCCAGAAAATGTGCCTTCTTCATGCAAACCGGACGCGATGAACGATTTTATCAGGGCTTGGAGCAAATTACACCGAAAGCACGACGCGAATAGGCTGGAAACTTGAAAGAAATTACCCAAAATGAGGCATAAGCAATGAGGAAGGTAATTTCAAAATATGATTTCCTCTGAATTTATCGTATTTTTGAAGCCTTGAATTAGTCATTCCTCATAATTTTTCCATTCTACGTTTTTTCCTAAGCATTATGCGCGAACTCTCTATTGAAAGCAATGGTAGCCTTGAAAAAACAGCTGTCTATATCAATGGCGAACAGATTAGCGGCATTCACCAACTCATGCTGCACATCAACGAAGACGGCGATTTCGATACGATTCTCGTGTACGAAGGCACGGATAAACAGATGTACACCAAAAATCTTTTTGCAGATTATTTGGATAATATCAAAAAAGTGCCGCCTACCTTCACCGAAGAAGAGGCACAGTATTTACGCCTTCTCACGGTGACGAGCGATGGCGACCTAGCAAATACGCTGGTCTATATCAATGAAGAAGAGCAGATTGGCTTGACGGACTTGCTCGTGCAGGTACAGCGCGGTTCGCAAGCCCAAAAATCCTTAACATCGTTCTTCAAAAAACAAGAACCCGCCGAGCGTCCTGTGTTTCGCGCCGAAGCGCAGTACCGCAATGAGGACAATACTATTTCCACCGAATTGATTTTTGGGTAAGGTCTTTCTTTATGCTTCTCAGTATCATATAAACTCTTGTAAGCTGCATCGAATCAGGCTTCAGTGGCTTGAGACTTCTTGTCTGTGTTTGCCACCTGAATCCTGCATCAACACTCACAGACAGGAATGTCTGTGCCACTATTTGATTTTTTTGTACGGTACAAAAACTATGCTCAAACGCCGCTTAATTCCTAAACTTCAGATGAAGCAAAGTCGCTTCAGCCCAAACCAAATGGTGCTGGTAACGACGGTGCAATTTGATAAAGTTGTTGAAGTGGGCGACCCCGTGTCGCAAGCAAAGATTTATCAAGCGCAGGCAGCAGATGAGCTTGTTTTTCTTGACCTCGATGCCACGCCGAATTCCCGCAAACCAATGGCGCATATTATTCGCAAAGCGGCAGAAGAAATCTTTATGCCGATGACCATTGGCGGCGGCGTAACGTCGTTGGAAGATTTTCGCCTCATGCTGGAAAATGGCGCGGATAAAGTTGCTATCAATACTGCTGCGCTCGATACGCCCGACTTGATAACACAAGCATCCGAGCGGTTTGGAGCGCAGTGCGTCGTGGTGAGTATTGATTTTAAGCAAACCGAATACGGCGCGTACAAAGTTTGGACGGCGTGTGGCAAACGCGCAACACCGCTTCATCCATTAGAATGGGCGCAAAAGGCAGAAGAACTAGGCGCGGGTGAACTCATGCTCACCTCTATTGACCGCGACGGGATGCGCAAAGGGCTGGATGTGGATATGATTCGCACTATTGCTGAAGCCGTCTCTATTCCTGTGATTGCGGCGGGTGGCTGTGGCGTTGCGATGGATTTTGTCGATGGTTTTCAGCTTGGCAAGGCTGATGCGGTTTCGGCAGGAACATTTTTCTGTTTTCAAGACCAAAACCCCATGCAAACCCGCGCCCATATTGCCAATGCGGGTATTCCTATTCGTCTTCATACCTGATTCAAGACACTTGATTTTTCTTTGATTTTATGCGTGTTTCACAAGAATTTTCTTTCCAATGGTTGTTCTCGTTGATGCTTGTTCTCTCCGTGCAGAGCGCATCAAACCTATACGCGCAGGATGTTCGCGTTCAAGCCACGCTCGACACCACCGCTCTTCGCATTGGCGAGCAAACCTCGCTGCGTCTCACCGTTGAGCATTCACACGGTGTGCAGGTGCGTTTTCCGATGCCGCCCGATAGTTTATCTCCAAACATTGAAATTGTTTCGCGGAGCGCGGTGGATTCCAGCGACGAGCAGGGCCGTGCTATTCAGCGTCAAATCTATACAATCACTTCTTTTACCGACGGTCTGCACGATATTCCGGCACTGACAGTGCAATATCGCAAGCCCAATGACACGGCGTTGTATAGCATCCAAACACCTATTCTTGCGCTGACCGTGCAGGGCGTTCCTGCGGATACAACCAATCGCCAAATCCGCGACATCAAGCCTCCAATGGCTGTGGAGCGCACTTTTGCTGAGATTGCGCCGTATCTGCTCATCGCGCTTGGCGTGATTGCTGCCATTGTAGGCGGTGTCTATTGGTGGCGGAAGCGCAAACCTGTTGTAAGCGAGGAAATACGACCTTCTGCGCCGAGTTTGCCGCCGTATCAAATGGCAATGGAAGAGCTGGAACGCTTGGAGCAAGAACGTCTCTGGCAAGCTGGCGACGCAAAGGAATACCACACGCGTTTGGCAGACATTGTGCGCGTGTACGTCGAACGCAGCTACAACGTTACCACGCTCGAAGCCACGAGCGATGAAATTTTGGCGCAATTCCGCATGGTTGCTGCTCCGACGGGCAGTTTGGAAAAATTACGCTCGGTCTTGAAAACGGCGGATATGGTGAAGTTTGCTCGCTACGAAGCACTTCCCGATGAAAATGACCGCTCCATGAAATTGGCAAAAGAATTTGTCACCATCACGACCTTGAAGCCAGAAACACAAGAAAACATCACGCTTGCGTAACATCCTCGTAACTGGTCTTCGTAATGAAAAGGGGACGCAGATTGAAGATGATTGGATTGATGAAGATGATACAGTGAATGGCTGTACCTTTGATTTTCTCTGCTCTTTCATCATCTTCATCCATTCAATCATGGGCTTCATCTGCGTCCAAAAAATCATGACCTGACCAATCCAACCACAGTTTTCCTTTTTGAATCATCCCCCCATTGCCCGCATGGATTCTTATCATCACATCGTCAGTGCTGACCGTATTTTTCAAGCCGAAACCGAGCGAGAAGACGTATCATCTCTGTTGCCGCCGCCTGTTCACGCGCTGGTGATTACGGCGCATCCCGACGATGCCGAGCTTTCTTGTGGTGGCGTAATTCTGCAAATGACGGGGGAAGGCAAGCGCGTCGCAGTGGTGGAATGCACACGCGGGGAAATGGGGTCGCGCGGAACGCCAGAGATTCGGCGCAATGAGGCTCTGGAAGCCGCAAAAATACTCGACTTGACGGAACGGTGGAATTTGAATTTGCCCGATGGGAATATTGCCCAAACACCAGAAAACATCGCGGCAATCGTGGCGGCAATTCGCTATTTTCGCCCGAATATCCTGCTTTTCAATCCGCCCCACGAGCGGCACATTGACCACGAAAACGTGCATCGCCTCACGCGAACAGCCGTGTTTCAGAGTGGTTTAGCGAAATTGGAAGTCGAAGTCTTTGGCATGAAGCTCCCACCATATCGCCCAAAGCGGCTTTTTTGCTATATGCAGACCTACGAATTTGAGCCAACCTTTTACGTGGATATTTCCGCACATTTCGAGGGAAAATTACGCTCCATTTTCGCTCATGCCTCGCAAGTATTTGTGCCATCCGAAGCAAAAAAAGCAGGCGAACAAGCGACGGTTCAAGAAGATGCAAACACTCCTCAAACCTTGATTTCCAGCCCAGAATTTTACGAATTTTTGAAAGCCCGCGCACGGCATTTTGGCGGGAAAATTGGTGTGCAATATGCGGAAGGATTTTTGTCCATTGAGCCGCTTGGTTTTCGCTCAATGTCGGAAATGTTGGGATAAGCAGGAAAGCATAGTTTTGAATCCTTTTTGATATACCTCAACGCAAGATACTATCTGCCATTGAAGCCTGTTTTTTGATTTTTGCCCTTTGAAGCTATTTCCCCTACAAGCCTGATGCAGTCTGCGATACAAGCCATTTTTCTTTCAAGGTCGGCAAAGAACCTTCATTCCCCAGCATTCATCAGCCTTGCAGCAAATCTGGTCGGCGGAGGCGTGTTTTTTCGAGAGCTTGCTGCTCGCGCCATGCCTGAATCCGCTTGTGATTGCCGCTTTGCAATTCCTCTGGCACGGCAACACCGCGAAACTCCGCAGGGCGCGTGTAATGGGGAGCGTCCAAAAGTTCGCTTTGAAACGAATCGGAAAGTGCGGACTCGGCATCGCTCATCGCACCTGGAAGCAAGCGCACAATCGCATCCACCAGCACCAGCGCGGGGAGTTCGCCGCCCGTCAGCACGTAATCGCCAATTGAAATTTCCCGCGTTACGAGCATATCGCGCACACGCTGGTCAATGCCCTTGTAATGCCCCGCAAGCAAGATGATATTGCGCTTTAGCGATAATTCATTTGCAATGGATTGGGAAAAACGCTCGCCGTCGGGCGTGAGGAAAATAATGTCGTCGTAGCTTCGCTCGGCTTGAAGTTTTTCAATGCAGGTAAAAATTGGCTCGCACTTCAGAATCATACCTGCCCCGCCGCCAAAGGGTTCGTCGTCAATTTGCCGATACTGTCCCACGCCGTAATCATGCAAATTATGCACCGCAATTTCCACCGCGCCCGCGTCCTGAGCGCGTTGCAGGATGCTCGCACCCAAAACCGAACCAAGAAGCTGCGGCACGGCTGAGATAATATCAATGCGCATCCAGCATTCACGCGCTTTCTGGGGTTCTCGTTTTGGCATGGGAAATGGTGTAAAAAGTGAATGATTGAAAAAATCTTGTGAAAGATTTGCCCGCGCTTCAGCCGTACACCTCGCGTAAAACCTTGTACGTCTGGATATGCGCTTCCACTGTGCGTTCAATTGGCTTCGCATAGCCGCCACCCATAGCCACAGAAACGGGAATCTGTGCGGCTTTGCAGGCATCAAAAACGATTCTATCCCGCTCGGCAAGCCCCGCCATTGTGAGCGATAATCGCCCAAGCGAATCTTCGAGCAATGGATCTACTCCCGCTTGATACAAGACAATATCGGGCTTCCACGCCAGAACTCGCGCTACTTCTCGCTGTACAAGCGGCAAATATTCTGCATCGCTGGTGTTATCGGGCAGGTCAATATCAACGGTGGAAGGAACTTTGCGAAAGGGATAATTTTTCTCGCCGTGCAGACTCAAAATATACACATCCTCGCGCCCACCGAGAATGGCGGAATTGCCGTTGCCTTGATGCACATCCAAATCAATAATCGCCACACGCCGCACCAATACTCGCGTTAGAAGCGACATCGTAACGATTGCCAAATCATTGAACACACAAAAACCTTCGCCCGCATCCCACAAGGCGTGATGCGTTCCGCCCGCGAGATTGCCCGCAATACCGTGCTGCAACGCCTCTTCCGCGCTCATTATCGCGCCGCCGACGATTGTAAAAGAACGCACGACTAATTCTGGTGTCCACGGAAAACCGATACGCCGCATAATCATGCGCTCGACGGTGCCGTTTTGAATTGCCTCGACGTAGTGCGGTGCGTGGGCGAGTTTGACCACATCAGGCGAAGTGGGACGCGAAAGATGAAGCTCTGTCTCCCGCACAATTCCTTGCTCCACGAGACCATTGCGCACAAGTCGATATTTCGTTATCGGAAAACGATGCCCTTCGGGAAGCGGCAAAACATACACATCGGAGTAGAAAACTTTCACGGAATTGTTGAAGAATGGTAGCTGTTTCTCCTTGATTTGGGAACGCGGATTTGAGGACTTGGGAGGATTTTAAGGACAAAAAGACGGTGAAAAAAAAGAAAAAAGTCCTCAAAATCCTCTGAGTCTGGGCTTCATCCGCGTTCCATGACGAATGACCTCACCAATGATAAGGAATGGTAAAAAAATAAGTGGTTCAAGTCAGTAGTGGCACAGACATTCTTGTCTGTGGTCGTCGCCTGAAGCCCGCACCAACACGCACAGACAG
>RDXM01000081.1 GCA_004292595.1 Candidatus Kapaibacterium sp.
AAGCGTTGGAAGCCGCTACAGCCTATTGGAACAAGTACAAAAAGCCCTATCAGTTGAAGAAATTAAAAATAGTCCCCTAATTCAAGAATCATGTACTAAATATAGTTGAGGATGCTTCGACAGGCTCAGCATGAGGTCGGAAGCGGTCTTGACCCTGAGCTTGTCGAAGGGCATAATGCAAACTATATTAAGCGACGTACTTAACCCCATAAACCATCGTCTTTTTCCGAACCTCGCGCACCAATATCCAACAGCAAGCGTTTTGTGGTTTCGTCATCTGCACCAATAACACGCTGCAAGGTTGAGATTTTACGCCATTTGTAGGTTGGATGATTCAGCGTATCCGCAAGCAGTTTGCGGCGTGGTTCGTCGAGTTCTTTGCGATTGCGTTCAGTGAAATAATGATTGAGAAAAAACGCATTCACCGCAATCGCGCCCAAAGCACCGACAATCGCACCCGCGAAGCCGAACAGGGAATAGACGGTATCGTTCATTATTGCTGCTTTGAAGGGATGTTTAGAAACGTGTGCAGTGGTCTGAATTTATAGCATTAAAGCAAATAAAACAGCTTTTTTTTGAGTTGGTCGAAGCAGGGATGGTCGAAGTTCCAGACCTTTTGCTCCGCCGCAAGCCCGACTTGATAGGTAAATGGCGTGGCGATGGACAAATATATATTTTCGACAATCTCATCCCAAAATTTTTGCTTCAACAGTACGACAATTTTTACCGTACACTCGAATACACTTCCACTTTCCCGTAGCGATTGTAGAATCTGCCTTCGGGGGTTTTATTATCAAATTTTCCCGATGTGCCGTAGCCCACAATCACCGCATCAGTGCGTCCGAGTGCCTGTGCAATAAAGCGGGCGCGACGCTCGGCAAGCTGACGATTGCTTGCCTCGTCGCCGATGTCATCGGTGTAGCCATAAATGACCAACTTGGAATCCGCCTTCAAAACTCCTTTGGCATTCTCAATAATTTTCGTGTTGAACTCATCCATCGTGATTTTATCCGCTCCGAAAGGAAACGTTATCACGTCGAAATAATCTATGCGACTATCGCCCGTTTTGGTTCGTTCCTTTGTGAAAATGTCGGTTTGCTTGACAGGCAGCGATAGCAATGGTGCTTCTCCAGGAACATTGTCACCGTCGAATACTTCTAAATGCACCGTTACGGGCGATTCCGAACGCGGAATGTATTGCTGCTCGCTCAAGTTCCAGAAAATACTTTTGGGCACAGAGCCAATGCCGGTGGTGTCGCGCAAGGTGATAATTTGATTCTCCGCAAATTGCGAGGTCTCCCATTGCCACTGCTTGATGCCCGTTCCAGCAAAAGCATCTATCTCGAATCGTAATACTTTCGGTTCGGCAACGCGCAATACGGTCTCGAAGCGGACAGGAGCAAGCAAATCATCCGAGGACGAATACAACTCCACCCGCCTGTTCTCTGCTGCACCCGAGGCGACCCGCGAATCCGACGGATTATCGGGTAAGCCGTGAGAACGTGTTGTAATGCGCTTTTCGGCAATTTTCCATGTCGAAACCAAGTATTGCTTGACGGCTTCGGCACGGCGCAAGCCCAGTTCTGTCTCTTCGCCTTCGGCAGTGCAGCCCAGAAGACTCAGCGTGGTTTCGGCGTGGTCGAGCATTCGTTTTCCGACGATGTTCAATATCTGATAATACACCGCCATCGGTTTGAGGCTGCTCAAATCGGCAATGGAAAACGTTCCACGCTCCGACGAAGGCAAGCGCCGATAGCGCCCCAGCATCACGAACGAGTTTTCATCAAAAAAGATAAAATTCAACAACGGCTGTGTTCTCGACGAGCGAAACTGCTCAATGGTGATGGTTGGATTGACAATTTCGCTGCCGTTTTCGGCAATACCCACAACACGAGTGATTTTTGCCGAAATACCTGATTTTTGTAACTGCTGTAACTGGCTTTGAATCGCACTCCGCTCCGCAACGATGGTTCGTTCCAAATCGCGCAGTTGGCGGAGTTTAAATTCGCGCTCGCTGAAATTATTCGCCCGTTCCGGCAGCCAGCGCAGCGACGCGCCCACGCGCAGACTGTTCATTGTCCACGCCAAACCCTGCACTATCGGCGTAACGCCGAGCGAAGCCCATGCCTCTGGTGCAAGAGTAAACGAGGCAGCGGGGTTCAGTGGCAGTTCATAGCTCACACCAAAGGTCGGGGCAAGCTGAAAACGCTGCAAACCCGTAATCGCAGTGCCAGAAAACTCCGCCCGAATACGGCGGTTGTTCTCGAATGTACCGTCGCCGGGCGTGAGCAGATATTCGGCTTGAGAGTAGGAACTTGCTAAGACCAATCCTATTTGCACGCCGCCGTGAAGGGTCAAATTTTCGATGGGGCTGAATCCTGCCATTGGGATAATATCCAGTCCGTTCAGGTTTACGTCCAAACGCCGTTCAAACGTGCCTTGCGAAGCGGAATTGTCGCTCCGCCCCACAAGATTGATGGGTTCTTGAGCGGTGATGCGCCCCGTGAGATTGCTGTAGCCCAAGCGCAACCCAAGCCAAAAATTCCCAAAGAGCGGCATTTCTGCCGAGAGAAAGCCCGAAACGCCCTGTCCTGTGCCGCCATTGAAATTCGTGCAGCAGTTGCCCAAATCCGGCAGCCGTGTGAAATTTACCGTGTGCTGACTGAAATGATACCCACCGCCTGCCCCAAACCGCCATGACGCAGGCTGCGCGGGAACTTCTCTTGAGGTGGGCGTAGATACGGGAACAGCCATTCCCGTGCTGTCGGTATTCCCCGGTACGGCAACTGGAGGAACTTGAGCAAAACATACGCTCTGCACCAGTACCAATGCGCACAATACCGCTATGGGGTGAACAAGATTGATTGGACGAAAAAGATTCTTTGGTTTCATCGTTGTACCTCCATGCGCTGCACTTTTAATGCGGTCGGTGTTTGCATCATCAGAAAATATGTTCCCGACGGCAGGTCGGTGACGGGGAATGTTTTTGTGTGCCAGCCTTGGTGCATGGTGCCGGATTCGAGCGTTTTCAGGGTTCTGCCCGTCACATCCACGACCGTGATGGTGGTTGTGCCTTCTTCCACGACGAAGTATTTGAGGGAAAGAGCATCCTGCACGGGATTTGGCAGCGAGACCAGCGTTGAAGCTGCCTCCGCCGAGCGGAAAGAGCGTGTGCCACCCACTTCCGAAAACTGCCTTAGCGTGAAAATGCCGGGACCCGTTGCAACAACACTCACTTCTTTCAGTGTTGCTGAGAGCAAGGGATCGGAACTGATGTTGGTCATAAAAATTGGTGTAGCGACGCTATTGCCCAGCATCACACGGCAACGAAGGGTTCTGATGGTTTCTTGCGACCCACGCACCTTGACATAGCGTATTCGCACCATTGTCTGCCCGTCTTCGGTGGAAATCTCGGGCGCACCTATGCTGCCCAGAGAAGGAATGAGCGGCTGCAAGACCGATGCATTAAACCGCAGCGTAAGAGCAATCGTGGTCGAGTCACCAAAAAAGTGTTTTGCCGCCGAGACTTTGATGGGAATATCTATCTCCTCTCCAGCAAGTGCCGTGAGGGTGTCGGGTATGGTTAGTTCGGCGCGGGCGACCGTAGAAGGCGGGTTTATCCGAGCGCGGTGGACGACTTGATACAACTCTGGAGGAAACACTGCATACATATAATTGTCAATGGCAGTAACCATCGTCGGGCGGGTATTCTTCGGCAATCCCTCAACATTTTTACGCCAAACGCCCTCGTGAAAGATATACACTCCTTCGTAGGTCAGGGCAATCAACCCGGACTCGCTGGAGCAAAGATAATACGTGGAATACCAAAATCCTGTCGGTTGCCATGTTTCTCCGTTGTCCAAGGAACGGAGAATACCATGATTGGTAGCGACATACAGGCTTGTGTCGTGCCGGGCTATGAAGCGAACGGAGTCGGGTGGGATTTGATAGGGAGTATTTCTTCTCCAACCTGAATCCACAGAATCTCGAATAGTAGAGGCATTAAGAAAAGGAGAGCGGAAAAATCCTCTTGAACCTGGGTGATTTTCACGAGGCCAAACGTTTACATAATAAACTAATCTAACTGTATCTCTTGTGTTATTTTCCGTAAGTGTCGCAGATGCAAATGCTGGTCTTCCACCAAAATCATCAGTAGATTGAAAAAATAATTTGTTCTTGTGTATCAGAATTTGCAAAGAAGTATTCAACGGTATTAGGGCGTATGCTTTAATTTTCTCGTACTCCTTCCACTCGCCGCTTACAACATCGAACTTCCAGATTTGATAGTCCACACCGTTAGGAAAGTAAGAACTACCCGACCAATAAAGATTACGGTTACCAAAAATACAAAATACATTGTTTCCGTCGGTAAAGTGCCGGAGAGCAGATAAATCACGGGGAAGGGTAATACTTTCCCAATTTGAACTCCCCGAACGTAAGCGTGATAGACTGCGATCTAACATAAAAAGATCTCCTCGCACGGCAATAATGTTGCCACCGTGCCGCGGTAAACTCACCCCTTGCCATACCTCACCTACATTGCTCGTACGAAAAAGAAGACCGATATTTCCGTTGTTTAGAGCTATAGCAGAGTACGGTGTTTGCCCAGCTGCCACAAGAATTGAGGTCGGCGCACCTGAAATACCGTTCATTACTAACGACCAATTGAGTCCAAGATTGGTCGAACGGTATATCAAGCCATCCACTTCACAATAGAGGTCGCGGTCTTTAGAAAATGCACGAAAATATCCTATTGTTCGACCAATTGTATGATTGATTCTTTGAAATGTCTCCCCACTGTCTTGCGAAATATATAGACCTACATATGTAGAAGCCATAACTACTCTTCCCTCCATTAAGGCATAAAAATCAAATTCACCCACTCCTCTAACACTACGATATAGATTTTTGCCAATCGTCACCCATGTTTTTCCATTATCGCTTGTACGCCGTAAAGAATCAATGATATCACTAATAAACACTTCAAATACAAATCTCCCTGAAACGGCACGAACAGAAGGTCGTGCTGTAAAGTCTTTATCCTCTTCCCATGTCGTGCCGTTATCTGCCGAGCGTAAAAGTTTATCGGATTGAAATCGCAATATCTTATCGGAAGTAATGAAAAAACTCGGATAATTTTTCGTAATTAAGACTGACACCCAAGTTCTACCACCATCCTTAGAGCGGAATAGACTATATTCACTTCGTCTAGTAGCAGGAAGATATTTATTGCGTAGCTGAAATATATCGGAGTCTTTGAAAACCAGAGAAGAGAGATATTTATAGCCTTTCCATATTGTAGTATCAGGAGAGTCCCATATACCAACGTTTTCCCATGATTTTCCTTTATCCAAAGAGCGATGTATTCTCCCGCTATCAAGAAAAGCAAACAACAGCGTATCAATCGCCGTGAGATTGACGATGAGCTGACCTGCAAAGGCGATTGGTTGCCAAATGCTGCCATTGCTGGTTGTTTGATATATACCATCTGCCGTGCCGATAAAAATGGTATTGCCGATATTGGTGAAACTACTTCTATTCAGACTAAGCAGATTCGGTCCATTCGTCGGTTCCCAATAGCTGAAGGTATAGCCTGGTGTCCGCAGGGTAATTGTTTTGAGGCTGTTCCCCCCTACGCGGTGCGTGACGGAGCCGTTAAGATTTCCTCTGGCAGTAGGGGCAGCTTGCACAAAGATTCCCATGTAGGGTACGAAACCATCTCCATCGGGTTCAATCGTGAGTGTTTGCGTAAAAACTCCTTGCGGTGAGCGCGAAAGTCGATATCCGGCGGATGCGGTGAGGACAAGATTTCCACGGACGCTAGAGGCTGTGAGTTGATACTGCTGCACGGTGGAATCACCAAGAGCCGTCGGTGGAAAAATAATTTCCTGTATTTGCCTGTCTTCTTTCTGCACATCAAGAAAGACGGAATCCCGCTCGGCGACATAATAGGCATTCCAGCCAGTGGCATCACGGTCAAAGAATCGGTCACTCGAAAAAGTAATAAGCATCGTTCCGCCTGAGGAGAATATCGGAACGGATGCCACCGAAGAACCGCTAAATCTGCCCAATAAGCGCGCTGTCGTGTCTGCGCCGTCATACACTCGTACCTCATCGGTACCAGCTGCGGTATTAAACTCTCCAAATCGCAAAGCGATACGCCGTGCGCCCGGCGGGCGAATAAGCCATGAGCGGCGGTCGTTAGGCAGATAACTTCCTCGCCATTGACTGTAAGAGTCCGTAGCGCCAAACCACTTAAACGGCGCAATTAGAACTTGCGGTTGTGTCCAATACTCAAGACTCCACCCCGCAGCAGCAACATAGCGGTCGGTGGTAAAGCGCACAAGTACCGTTTTTCCTGACGAATGGAGTCGTAAGGGAATGCCTTCACCACCGCTAAACCTGCCAAGCAGCCGTGCGTTGGTATCTGCGCCGTCGTACACCTGGACAACATCATAATTTTTTTCTGTATCGAATGATTGAAAGTCAAGGGCAATAGTGCTGCCCGTAACAGTCTCGGCAGGCTGAATGAGCCAATAGGAATCCGTATTGTGATTGTAGGTTGCGCTTGTAGTGGTGCGATCGCTGAACGTCCCCGACAGAGCAGTGAGTGTTGTGCTCTGATACGTGGGTAGTGGTGCGGGTTGGGTGGAGTATGATGCTTTCCAGCCCTCAGCACTTACATATACGTCGGTAGTAAAGCGAACAAGCAATGTTTTTCCTGTTGAGTACATCATAGCAGGGATGGTTGTACCGCTAAACGTGCCAATCAATCGTGCGTTCGTGTCTGCCCCGTCATAGACACGGACAAAATCATAATCCTTCTCGGTATTAAATTTATTAAACATCAATGAAATAACGCTATTGGCAACAGTACCGGTGGGTTGAATGAGCCAAAAACAATCGCTCTTGTCCCCGTAGGTTGTCTGAGTTGTCGCGCGGTCGCTGAACGTCCCGGACAGAGAAGTTAAAACGGTTCTGCCTTGGCACGTGGACGGGAGATCAATACCGAATAATTTTGTTAATCTACATCCGTCAGGCTGAACAATCTGAACTCTGTAGGGAAAGCTTAGATTGAACCTTGCTGGTATCTCAGCGACAATCCGTGTCGCACTGGTGGTCACTACTGATAACTCTTGATTGAGCGAGATTACTGTGCTGGTCAAGAATACGCGGGTCTGTCGCGTAAATCCCGCCCCCGCAAGAGTAATCTGAAAGGCTTGCGCCGTAGCGGTTGTTCCCGAAGGAACTATCGTGCTAAACGACGAAACGGAGCCATTCGATGAGGTACAGGTAACGGTTGTTGTCGTGCTTTGAGATTGTAGTTTTGCGGTGCTAAACGAATAGCCCAACAAGACCACGATAAAGAATCGTAGTATTTTCATGGCGTTCACTCACCTATGTATTGCGTAATTGATGAATAATTGTCATTGGTCGGGCACTCACGTTTAAGCAGCTTCTCTGCCTCACGGCAGGTTCTTCGAGCCTGAATTATCCTCGCAAAGGCTAAAAAATGAGGGCTTTTAAGGGTGTTCATTATCAAGCACTTAGCGATAAAACGTGAGTAGTAAATTTTCTTGTAAATTACTATACAACAAACGTTTACAAAGTTTTTGTGCTGAACGAAGATAATGAATCTCCACAACGTGCGCAAATGTGGAACGTATGAATTTTGTGTGATGGTGATATTATCAGTGAATGGTAAGTAGTCAGGTCATGATTTTTTAGGACGCAGATGAAGATGATTGAATGGATGAAGATGATGAAAATGCAGAAAACATCAACAACGGATGAAGTCTGCATTC